>JBBSAX010000352.1:0-3762 GCA_038251885.1 Pyrinomonadales bacterium
AACTTGTGCGGCATTTGGCGGAGTTCACGCGATGCCCGGAAATCCGACGGGAGCAATGGGCGTGGCGGATTATCTCGGTTGGGATTGGAAATCGAAGGCGGAAATTCCCATCGTCAACATCGCCGGATGCCCGACTTTGCCCGATAATATTACACAAACTTTGCTTTATTTGTTACAGCAATTTGCAGGTTTTTCGCCGATGATCGAACTCGATGATGTTTTGCGTCCACAGTTTTTATTCGGCGAAACTTTGCACGAAGGTTGTGATCGCGGCGGAATGTATGAAGAAGCGAAATTTGCGGAAAATTACGGCGAAAAAGAATGTATCGTCAAACTCGGTTGTTGGGGACCGGTCGTAAATTGCAACGTCGGCAAACGCGGTTGGCAAAATGGTGTCGGTGGTTGCGCGAATTACGGCGGAGTTTGCACGGGATGCACGATGCCGTCTTTTCCCGAAAAATTTATGTCGTTTATGAATCAACCGCCGGGAAGTTTGCTTTCGTCGCAAGCCATCGCAACTTACGGAAAAGCGATAAATTCTCTGCGTCAATACACGCTCGCTTCGATGAAAGAAGAACCCGCGTGGCGTAAGAAAACCGAACCGCAAAGCAAGTTTTATCAGATAGAAAAATGGGTGAAAGAAGAATAAGAATTTGCGGGCAAAATAATCATCAAATTTTATGTTAGATCAAGCACAAAGTAGTTTTCTCAATGATGAACTGATCGGGTTCGTCAATGATGAAAGTTTGTTGAAAGATCTGTTCAAAGCCGAAGATACTTTGGGGAATTTGGCGAATGTTTTTCTGCCGTTTGAACTTTTGCGGACGGAATCTGATGTCTGGAATTCTGCTGATCCGATAGAATTGAGCGAAGAGGAATTGCCCGATCTGAGTTCGCGTTATCGAATTTTGGTTGAGCAAATTCCGGCGATCGTTTTTATGTCGTTTCTCGATAAAGGAATTTCGGAAGCATATATTTCGCCGCAGATCGAAACGATGCTCGGTTTTTCGCAAGCGGAATGGTTGAACGATCCCGTGCGTTGGTTTGAGCAACTTCACGAAGAAGACAAAACGCGCTGGAGCGTCGAAGCCGCACAGATGTTTTTGACGGGCGAACCGCTTCGTTCGACGTATCGCGTCAGGGCAAAAGACGGACACGTCATTTGGTTTCATTGCGAAGCAAAAATGGTGCGACGCAAAGACGGCAGACCATGGTTCATACACGGTGTTGCGTTTGACGTGACGGAATTAAAACAGCGTGAAGCCGAACGGCAGGATGCGATAAATGCTTTGAGTCGAAGCGAGAAAATGCAGCGAAGCATTTTTGAATTTGCTCCCGATTCGATGGTAATCGTGAATCTTCGCGGAGAAATTCATCGCGTTAATTCGCAGGTCGAAAAAATGTTCGGCTATATGCCGGAAGAAATTGTCGGCAAACCGATCCTTGAACTGATGCCGGAGCGTTTTCACGAAGTTCATAAAGAGCATCAGAAAAACTTTATGCAGAATCCGCATTTGCGGGAAATGGGCGGCGGTTTAGAACTTTTTGCACTTCGCAAGAACGGAACGGAATTTCCGGTTGATATAATTTTAAGTCCGATCAGAACCGAAAATGAAACTCTTGTAATTGCTGTAATCAGAGATATTACGCGGCGAAAAAGAGATGAAAAAGCATTGCTCGACTACGCCGAACGACAAAAGATAATTTCGCGGAGACTTCTGCAAGTTCAGGAAGCGGAACGCCGGCACATCGCACTCGAATTGCACGATGAAATTGGGCAATTATTAACGGGATTAAATCTGACGCTTGAAATGGTCGCACGTCAGAATTCGGAAAGCGATTCGGTTACGCAGGCTCAAAGTTTAGTCAACGAACTGATAACAAAGGTCAGAAAACTTTCGCTCGACCTGCGTCCGGCAACGCTCGATCATTTGGGTTTACTTTCGGCATTTTTATGGCTGATCCGTAATTATACGAAGCAAACGAATATCGCGGTGGATTTCAACCACGAAGGCATCGAAGGTAAGCGTTTTCAGCCTGAAGTCGAAATTTCCGTCTATCGCGTTGTTCAGGAAGCTCTGACGAATATTGCCCGTTACGCACAGGTAGAATCGGCAAAACTTCGCGTTTGGGTAACGGATGAAACGCTGAATTTAACGATCGAAGATAAGGGAAAAGGCTTCGATGTTGAGAAGGTCGTGGCGAAAAATACTTCGACGGGAGTTGTCGGAATGCGTGAAAGAGTTCTATTTTTAGACGGCGATTTTCATATCGAAACGGCACACGGAAAAGGCACAAAAATTTCAGCGAGTTGGAATTTTGCATAGAATTTTGATAGCAATAGTTAAAAATGATTCCTAGAGAAATACAAATTTTACTGGCTGATGACCACGCCATCGTGCGGCAGGGTTTGCGTGTCTTGCTCGAATCCGAGGGAAATTTCAAAGTTGTCGGCGAAGCGGGCGATGGTCTGGAAACCATAGAAATGGTCAAAAAACTAAAACCCGATGTCGTCGTTTTGGATGTGATGATGCCGAATTTGAATGGTTTGGAAGCCGCCCGCCAACTTTCAAAACAATTTCCGCGAACGAAAATAATTATCCTTTCGATGTATGACGACGAAGGATTTGTTCTCGAAGCCTTAGGAAATGGTGCGGCGGGTTATGTATTGAAGGATTCGACATCAAAAGATTTGGTTTCCGCGATCAACGAAGTTGTCGCCGGAAGACGTTATTTGAGTCCGCCACTTTCTGACCGTGCAATTGCCGCATATCAGCAGTTTGCACATTCTGGAACATTTGATAAATACGATACTTTGACGACACGGGAACGTGAAGTCTTGCAGCTAACAGTTGAAGGTCGCACGAACGGCGAAATCGCCGGCACACTCAAGATCAGCGTTCGAACCGCCGAAACTCACCGTGCGAATTTAATGAAAAAACTCAATATCCACGCTCAAGCCGATCTTATCCGCTACGCCATCAAACGCGGAATTATTTCGATGGATAACTAAATTCCAAAAAACTTACAATTTATTTTTCTACGTAGGTTTATTTCACAAACTACGTAGAAGTCCGTAATGGCTTACGTAGTTATGCGAATAGACAAAAATTTTAAGAAAAATATAATAATTGGAACATCGTAAAAGATACAGTTTTCACTTCCGCGAATTGAAATTTGAAGTCTGGAATTATTTTGGTTTCAGATATTTCCGTGTCTTTTGACAAATATAATTAATCATTTAGTGTGCATTTAGTTGGTTGACCAAACAAAAAGAGGTTCGTGATGCAAGAAACAAACGGCACAATTGAAATTTCGGATTCGCTGAAAGAGGTAATTCAACAACTCAATCAACCACAAACGGCGGCAGCTTTGAAAAATCTGGCGAAGAACGCAGAGGTTTTGGATTTGCTGGTTGAAAGTCTCGACGGCTTTTTGCGACGCGGTGAGGAAATTACCGATAATATCAACGAAAGCATTCACGAATTCGTTCCGCCGTCAAAAGGAATTGAAAACGGCAATGGCAAAGGTCATAAAGCTAATTTGATGGAGGAAATGCCGGAACTTTGGAGCAATCTGCCGACGCTTGCCAAGACCGGAAATAAATTTTCGACAATCGCCGAATCCGAAGATTTTGACGCACTTTTGCAGCCCGAAAAAATTGCCGCTCTGCGAGATTTAACCGATCAATTAGCTAATCCCGAAACATTAAATTCACTAAAAAAAGTTATCGAATATGCACCGATGCTGGTTTTCCTGATG
>JBBSAX010000353.1:0-3762 GCA_038251885.1 Pyrinomonadales bacterium
AATTAAAATTTGATGTTTTCAGACTTTCTTCTCAAAAAGTTTTAGTAAAGCAATTTCTTCCGGTTCGGATTCGGCTTTGATTCTCTCAACTTTACGCTTGCGTTTCGGAATGAATTCTTGAATCGTTACGCCGTTTTCGTAAGAATTAATAACCGTCGGATGAATATACGAACTGCGGCAAACGGTCGGCGTGTTTCCGAGTTGTGCGGCGACGTTTTTTACCGCTTTGACGACTCTCTTTTTCAACTCTTTTTCATCGTCGCAACAGCCGATTTCGGCGAGTTCCATTGCGGCAAGAAGCGTTCCGCCCCACGTTCGGAAATCTTTGGCGGAAAATTCCGGCGCGGTTATTTCTTTTAAGTAACTGTTGATATGACTCGGTTTGATCGGATGAATCTTACCGTCTTCGCCGATGTAGCGGAAAAGTTTGCGTTTGCCTTTTAAGTTTTTTAATTCCTTCATCACGTTGGCAAGTTCTTTATCAACTAAAATTTTGCGCTGTTTAATGTGATGTTTGCCGACAAAATTAAAGATCAATTTCCCGCCGCTTTTGATGTCTAAATGACGATGCAGTAAAGTCGTAATTCCATAAGTTTTATATTTTTCGACGCTCGATTTTGAACCCATTCTGATATAAAGCCGATTTATCAAGCGCGTTACCAAAGCCAAAACTTTTTCGCGCGGAAATCCTTTTAATTCGAGATGTTCGTTGGTAATTTTTCGGAGTTTCGGAAGAAATTCACCGAATTTTTCGATTTTTTCAAATTTTTTCCGTTCCTGTTTTTGGCGAAATTTCGGATTGTAAAGATATTGAACTCTGCCGTTCGTGTCCATTCCGACGGCTTGAATTTTGCTGCGTTCCGAAGGCGAAACGCGCACATATTTCCACGCCGGCGGAATTACCAAAGATTTTATTCTTTCGAGAGATGTTTCTTCCGTAACTTTTTTGCCGTTTTTGTCAACAAAATTAAAACCTCTTGATTTCGAGCCTTTTCTTTCCCACCATTTTCCGCGTTTGCCTTTTTCGATTGTTTCTTTCGCTTTTTTCTCGTCAAAAAGTCTTTCTTTTTTTGCCATTTTTTTAATTCCCTTGTTCGTGTTTTTTTTGAGGCTTTTAAAGCCAGTAATTCTTGTAAAATTTATCAACTAATTGTAGAAAAAATCTAACAAAAATGCTATTCTAAAAGCAACTTGTTTCACAGATGACACATCTAAATTAACGTAAACAGGAGATGAGGAAAATGAGTAATAACAAACAATTAGAACTGATAAAAATGGAAGAACAGGAAACGATTCAAACTAAAAAAGATATGATTTTATCCCTGTTCAAAGATGGCACGAAAGAAGTTGAAGCGATTGCGGCGGTTTCCGGGGCAAAGCCGAGTTATGTCGGTTCGGTTTTGCAGAAAGAAGGTTTGATTGATAATTATTTCGATTTATATACTTCGACCGCGCATCCGCAAAATGTTTATTCTAAACACTTTCGCGGAAAACTCGGCTTTAAAGATGTTTTTACGGCAAAAAGAAGTGTAAACGAACTTGAAAGATCATATCGTTATTTTGCCGATAATCAAGACCGCGCCGGACAGCATCACGCGCTCGAAATGGCTCTGACAATGCTCGACCGCGCACGTTGGACGGGAAAACTCGAAGAAGCGGAAGTTTATCGCCGTTGGCTCGTTAATAAACTCAGCGCACCTTTGGCGAAATTTGCCGACGAAGGGAAATTGAAAGCGGTTGAGAATGAAGAAATGGAGCAAGAAGAAAAACAATCGAAACTTAAACTGGCGGCTTAAAACAATTATTTAAATATATTTTTTGTGAGGCGTGTTTCATAGTTGAAACACGCTTTCGTATATAGTAAAATAACAATCAAATAAATTTAATAAAGAGGTTTATAAATGGCTTTAGAATTAGTAGAAAATCCGCTTCGACAGAGCGGTTTGAAGGTCGGCGAAGCGACGCTCGAAGATGTCGTTTCCGAACAGAGTTTGCGACCGAAAACTTTGGATGAATACATCGGACAGCCGAAAATCGTTAATAACTTACGTATATTTTTGAAAGCGGCGTTGCGACGTAGCGAAGCACTCGATCACGTTTTGTTTTTCGGTCCTCCGGGACTGGGCAAAACGAGTTTGGCGATGATTATTGCCAATGAATTAGGTACGAATCTTAAAACGGTTCACGCGCCGACAGTCGAAAAAGGCGGTGATTTAGCGGCGATTTTAACGAACATCGAAGAAGGCGACGTGCTTTTTATTGACGAAATTCATCGTCTTCGCCCGCAAATTGAAGAAATTCTCTATCCGGCGATGGAAGATTTTGAACTCGATTTGATGATTGGCGAAGGAACGGCGGCGCGTTCGATAAAAATTGAGTTGCCGAAATTTACATTGGTCGGAGCAACGACTCGTGCGGGAATGATTTCTGCGCCTTTGCGCGGGCGTTTCGGCATTATCAATCATCTCGACTTTTATCCGCCGAAGGATTTGGAAATAATTATTCATCGTTCGGCAGAAATCTTGCGGGTTGAAATCGAAGGAACCGGCGCAAATGAATTAGCGCGTCGTTCGCGCGGAACACCGCGAATTGCCAATCGTCTTTTGCGCCGAGTGCGTGATTACGCCGAAGTTTTAGGTGATGGAAGAATTACAGGAGAAATTACCAAACGCGGACTCGATAAAATGGAAGTTGACCGCTTCGGTCTGGACGAAATTGACCGCAAACTTCTGCTTTCGATCATCGAGAAGTTTGACGGCGGACCAGTTGGAGTTGGGACAATTGCGGCTTCTATCAGCGAAGATCGTGAATCTATCGAAGAAATGATCGAACCGTATTTGATTCAAATAGGTTTTTTGAACCGAACGCCGCGCGGTCGAATTGTAACCGCTGCGGCTTACAAGCATTTCGGTTTCGACCCGCCCGTCGTCGAAGAAATTCGGGCAATGGCGAGTTAAGAAATAGGACACGGATAAATGCAGATAAGGCGGACTGGCACAGATTTTTACAAATTTTTTTTGCGCCATCTGCTTTAGATGTTTAAATACTGGGTTTTTAAGTAATTTTATTTAGGAGTTACGCGGTTGAAGAAAAAGATTCGGAATAGATTATAGATAAAAGATGATAACTGATAGATTGACTTGTATTTATCTAAAATCCTTCATCTATAATCTGCGAAAGTTAAAACTTTTATTTTTAGTATTTATTTTCATCTGCGTAACTTCAATTATTGTCTAAGCCGTTTTTCTCGCCGCCAACCATAAATAAATATGAATACATCAAAATTCCGGTTAAAATTCCGGTGGCATATTTAACTATAGCCGGAAGACCTGACGGCGAAAGAAAGCCTTCTATAATTCCCGCAATGACGAGAAAACACGCGCAACCGATAGCGAGTTTGACGGCTTCGACACCTTTTTTCTTTAAAGCCTGACTTCGTGTTAGATCGCCCGGATTGACGATGGAATAACCGATCATCATGCCCGCGCCGGCAGCGATGAAAATGCACGAAAGTTCAATCACACCGTGTCCAATCATAAATTCGACCAGCGAATTTCCGAATGCCGGATTTACTTTATAGCACACGCCCAAAACGCCGCCGATGCTTAAACCATTCATTATGAGAATATAAATCGTGCCGATGCCGAAAAATGCGCCGTAGGCAAACGCTAACAATGAAACAAAAATGTTGTTGGTCAAAATTCCGCTTGCGCCGATTTGATTTGCTTCATTTAGACTTAACCACCATTTTTTGTCGGTTTG
>JBBSAX010000354.1:0-3760 GCA_038251885.1 Pyrinomonadales bacterium
TAGGAAAGATATTTTATAAATCGTGGAAAATAAGCAAAAACTGGTTACTGGTGGTGAAGAATTCGCTAACTCAAATAATTGATTATGAGTTACTTAAACGATTAAATGCGTATTAGCAATTTCTATACCGCTCAGTAATGGATTACATAGGGCAATTTACCTATGTACCGGGTTTAAAGAACGATTACCTTAAATGCTCACAAATCAACTAAATTTTTGAAGAATTAAAAGTTTTCGCTAAATCGCTTTCCATCGAAAGAAACTCACCGTTTTCAAACATCGGCTGCAATTCACCATTTTTGAAATGCGAGATTTTGTGCAAAACTCCGAACATAAAATTTTGCGATTCTGCGCCCGCCGAACCGATAATTTCGCTGCCGCGCCGGACGTTATCAATCAGCCACGACGGAAAAGTTAAATGATACGGATTTCGCTCGACTTCGCCGATGTGAAACGTCAGTGCGACAATCAAATCGCTGACGATCTTTTCATCTAATTCAACTAAGCAATTCGGCGTTTCCATCGCTTGCCAGAATTCGTTTTCAATCGTAACGCACGAAAAATCTCCGGGCATTTTTTTTAAAGCGTCTAAAACTAACAAATTCGTGCCGCAATGCGTCGGATGGCGGTCATATCTGTGCGGGAAAAATAAGACTTTCGGTTGGAATTTTTCGATTAACGCGGCAGTTTTTTTTACGGCAGAGTTCCAATTTTGCGGATTTTTTTCTTTGCCTTCGGGCGTGATTTGTTCAAAACCGTTCTCGTCGGCAAACTCGACTTCAAAACCTAAATATCGGCAGGCGTTTTCCAACTCGTTTTTCCTTTCAAATCGTCTTTCAAAATTGCTTCCAAGCGTAACCGGAATATTTACAATGCGAAAATCATTTTGACGAAACAGGCGAAGCGGCAAACCGCCGCTGATGCATTCATCATCAGGATGCGGCGCGAAAATCATTCCGATTGGCGCATTCGGTTTTCTTGGAGAAAATGTAGAAAAATCAATTTTTCCGAGCGGAATATTTTTCGCATTTTCAAGATTTTCAACGGTTTGGCGGACAAACTTTCGATATGGATTCATTTTTAATTGAATTGATAATTTTGACGGAACGCGAACTTTAGTTCGCCCGTTACCTGCGAACTAAAGTTCGCGTTCCGTTTATTCTGCCAAATTATCTAGCATAATTTCGGGAAACTCTTTTGCAAATTGTTCGCGCGGCATCGAATCAATTTGTGTCCGCAGAGGTCTTGCGCCGACATTTGATTTAAAACTTCCGTCCGTTTCATACAAACGACGGTATTGCGCCGAATTTCTGATAATTCCTTGCACATAACCTTTTGTTTCGCGGAACGGAATTTCTTCGACGAATTCATCAATTTCAAGCGGCAGAGTTTTTTGCCATTGAACGACTCTGCCCGGACCTGCGTTATAAGCAACGGCAACATATTCGACGCGCCCGTATTTATCATATTGATCGCGGATATAAGCCGTTCCGAGTTCGATATTTGTCGCCGGATCGAAAAGAGTTGAAGCATAAATTTTGCCGAGTTCGGGATTATATTTTCGCGCCATTGATTGCGCCGTCGGAATCAGTAATTGCATTAAACCGTAAGCGTTTGCACCGGATTTTGCAGTCGGGTTAAAAATCGTTTCCTGACGAATAAATCCCGCAACTTGATACGGATCGAGATTGCGTTTTTCGCCCCAAAATTTGATGTCGTTCCAGTTTGTCAAAGGATAAAATATATCCCATTCTTCGCGCCCCATTTCTTCGGGAGTCATCGCGTAATAATCGGGATAGCTTTGCTTTAAAGCGAGAAGCGCATTGACGTTATCGCTTTTCAAACGATAATGTTTTGCCAGCGCGAGATTGATTTTCGGGCTTGTATCGGCAGTTTTCTTTGCTTCTTTTAGTTCGTCAATCGCCCAATCGAAAAGTCCGATTGTGCTGAGTTCTTCAGAGTTTTCCGCTCGCGCCAATTCTTTTTCGGTTGCGGTTTCGGGCGCGACCGTTACGACTTTCAGATTTTCAATCGCTTTCGGCACAAGCGAATCCGTTGAAAACTTGGGAACGGTTTGGCATTTTCCGGTTTTTCTTAAGTTCGCCAAACGATTCGCCGATAAATAGCCATACCAATTCGCGCCGTAGCGGTGAAGCATTGCGTCGTAAAGGGCGCAGGCTTCGTTGATTTTTCCGGCGCGTTCGGAATCGCGTGCCGCCCAATATCCGGCTTGTCCGCGATTTGTCGTGTCTTTATCAACGTATCTGGCGAGATGTTCGGTCAGCATTTGCGATGAATTGACGAAATTTTTGTTTTCGTGTTCCATCCAAGCGAGTTCAAACTGCGCTTTAGCAATCTCGACGGCGTTCGGATAAACGGTCAATGCGGTTTTCAAAAAATATGATTCGTCCGCGCTGTTTTTTTGATTTCCGGCTTCCGTGCCGACATCAACCAGAGTTTTCGGTGTCCATTTGCTTCCCGGAAATTTTTGGCGCATTTCGTTGGTTATATTTCGCGCCTGTTCCCATTGCCTTGATTTGGCAAAACCGTTTGCGATCTGATAAAAGGCTTCTTCTTTTTCCGGCGCGTTTGCGGGAATTAAATCAAATGCCGTTTGCGCGTTATCGGGACGGCGAAGTTTTATATAAACATCCATTCGCTTGAGATTTACCTGTGGCGTGTTTTCGTTTGGAAATCTGATAATTAACAAATTAAAAGCGTCCGCAGCTTCGGTGAATTTGGCGGCGCGATAAAGTTTTTCGGCGCGAATCTTAATTTCTTCCGCCGTTTTCGGTGCTAAGTCCTGCCCGAAACTTGTTAATTTCGCTTCGGCTTCCGTGCTTGCATTTGTTCCCGCTCCGTTGAAATATGTCTTTCGGTAAAATTCCAGTGCTTGCGGCTGATTTCCGGTTTGTTCGTAAGATTTCGCCGTTAAAAGAAGCGTGTCGGCGTTATTTTTTTCGTTCAAATCCTTCAAAAATCCGGGAATTTCATTTGCCTTTCCGCTTTGTGAGTCTAAAGCGAGATTTGCCCACAAAAGTTTTGTTTCACGTGCCCGCATCGAATTCGGAAATTCGCGCACGAGTTGGGCATAAACTTCCAATGCTTCAGCAGTTTTGCCCGATTCTTGAAGCGATTTTCCGCGAAGCCAGAGCGCGTAATCACCGACGGTTGTTTTTTTACTGAAAACATCCGAATTTAAAATCGCTTCCGCGCCTGCAAAATTTTTATTTTCATAATAAATACGCGCCCGCAGAAGTTTTGCCAATGCGCCCGTTCGTGTTTTCGCAAAACGGTTTTCGATCTGCAAAACGACAGATTCGGGCGGAAGTTTTCCGTCTTTTGTGATCTGACGCAAAGTTTTCAGCGCGTCATCTTCCGATTGAGCCGACGGAAAAGCCGAACAGCTCAAACTGAAAAACACCAACATAAATGCTGTAATTGTTATAAAAAATGAAATGGTATTAAAGCGTAAATTTTTATAAAGCGACATATTTAATTGTTACTCCCGGAATTTTCTAAATTTTTGTGGGTGTTTCTATCTACAACAGTAGTATGAATTCAAAGTTGTAAATTTAACTGACTGAAAATATCGTGTCTTTTCAATTTATCATCTTTCATCTATCAGTTATCATTACTGAGCGGTATAGAAATTGCTAATACGCATTTAATCGTTTAAGTAACTCATAATCAATTATTTGAGTTAGCGAATTCTTCACCACCAGTAACCAGTTTTTGCTTATTTTCCACGATTTATAAA
>JBBSAX010000355.1:0-3750 GCA_038251885.1 Pyrinomonadales bacterium
AAGAAAAAGAACAATGGGCGAAGAGTAAAAAGCCTATTCAGAATCGGACTGGATTATTTGCAAAATCTGTTGGTGAATCTACATTTGCAGTCAAAGTGGAGAGAATTCAACATCTTAGCGAACTTACTGTCCTGTACTTAGAAAATAAAAACAGGTGTTTGAAATTAAAAATTTCAAACACCTGAGAAATTATAGTTTTCTGATTGCAAAAACTTTTATCTGACAAAGTTATAAACTATGTAGCCTTTGGCTTTTACCGCTTTGCCGTTCACGATTGCGGGTTTGAATCTTGATCTGCGGGCGGCTAGTTCGGCGGCTTCGCGTAAGAGTTTGTGTCCTTCGCTTGATTCGGCGGATGTAACTTTTCCTTCTTCATCTATTGTTATTTGAACCGTAACTTGCCCTTGCAGATTCAAACTTTTAGCAATTTGTGAATAAACAGGCGTTGCCATCTCGATTATCATCGAATTATTTATTCTGCCCAAATCCACTATTTGCGAATTATCAGTAGATTCCGTTTTAACTATTGTTTGTTCTTCCTTTGATTTCTCTTTATTGTTTTGGGTTTGAGCTAAAGCGGCAATTTCGTCTTTTTGTCGTTGGATTTCTCTGGCTCTTTCGTCTTCGATGCGTTTCAGGTTATTTATTGCCGCTTCGTTTTTGTCGTCGAGTTCGAGAATTTTTTTGTAATCAGCGACGGCTTTTTCGACGTTTCCGAGTTTTTCAAAAGAATTTGCGCGATTTGAATAAGCGATTAATTCCTTCGGATTTATTTCAATTACCTTGTCATAATCGTTAATCGCCGATTCGTAGTCTTTTTTCTTAAAAAAAACCAAAGCACGATTAAGATAAACCGCCGGATTTTTCGAGTTTAGTTCGATTGATTTGGTGTAATTCGTAATGGCAATTTCGAGTTCGCCTTTGGCGGCATTTTCGTCCGCCTGTTTTTTGTAAAAGGCAAAATCAGGTTCGACCGGAGTTGGAGTCGGCATCGGAGTTGCCGTTGGAGTCAGTTTCGGTTCGATTGTCGGGGCAATTTTTACGACAACGCTTTTTTGTTTGATGGCTTCGATTAATACTTTGGCTGCGCCGTTGTTTTCCAGTTCTTTTTCAATTTGCGGCGTAAGTTCAAAAGTAATTCCGCGTTCTTTCACGGCATTTGTCAGAATTTCATTTCGTTCAGCCAGCGTTACCTTATTTGAACTGAGCGCGATAATAATATTCGTTAAACTAAGCGGCGGTTTTTGGGCGCGGACATTCGGCACGATAAATGTCAGCGAAAGCATCAACGATACCAACAAAATTAACGGAAAAGTAGAAATTTTAGTCTTTTTGATTTTGGAAAAAATCAGGGGTTGCATATTTGTCATTCCTTAATTTTTGATTAAATGAGCTTTATCTTGAACAGATAAGCAAAGATTTTATTTGTTCAGAATTAGGCATTTATGCTTAACTCTGAACGTTTAATTAGTTTTCGTTAATCAGATCGTCAACCGTAATTTTTTTCTTCGGCGTATCGTTGATTAGATCGTCAACTGTTACTTTTTTCTTGTCGGTTTCTTTGACAGCCGTTTTCGGAGCAGTTGGTGTTTTTGCCGTTGCAATTTGAGGGACAACGGGCTTTTCCTTAACCTGATCGGTAGTCGTTTCAGTAAAGTTTTGTTTGGTTTCAAGTGTTGTGCCGGAAGTTTGTGCTTCGCTCATTTCGGGTTTTGCTTCCGGTTCAACGATTGGAACGGTTTCAGCGTTCGGTTGTGGTTCGGCTTTTGGTTCCGTTGTGGAAACCGTCTGATTCGTAACTGCTTGATTTTGTTCGGCAGAAGCCGCCGGTAAATATCTTAAAACACCAAAAACTCCGCCGCCAAAAACTATAATTCCAAACGCAACGGCGGCAATTCGCTTCATAAATTTATTATTCTTTTGCGGTTGAGCAAACATATTCTCAAAGTCGTGTGACGAATTGGCTCGCGTTTTATCGGAAATTACCTCTTCAAATAAAATTTCTTCAATGTCCGGGTTTTCGGCAAATGCTTCTTGCCAAACTTCTTCTTCAGAAATTTCACTTTCAATTTCCGGCATGGCGGAAAATTGCACGGAAGTTTCAGGGAATTCTATAATTTCTACATTTTCAAACTCGTCTGCGATTTGAATCTCTTTTTCAAGCAAAAGCCTTTCGGCTTCGGCAGCGCGTCTTTCGGCGGCTAATCTTTGATCTTCCGCTTCACGCAATTTTTGCCGCATTGATTCCAGTTCTTCGCTATCTTCCGATCTGATCTGTGGAATGTCCTGAGAAATAATTTGAACATTTTGCAATGGCAGGTTCGTTTTTGTCGGTTGCAAAGTCGGTTTCGGTTTTACAAACACAGCACCGGGCGCGGCGGGAACTTCGTTTCTCAGTTCCAGCGTCTTTCGTTCTTTTAATTGAAAATATGCTTTTTCTAATTCCACGCCCATTTCTAAAGCCGAGTCAAAACGATTTTCGCGTCTGATTTTTAATGCCTTCATTAAAACGTCGGAAATCTCAATGGAAATATTCGAATCAATTTCATTCGGTGCAAGAAGTGGATCGGTTTTTCCCTCTAAAACCGTAATCGAACGCTCGAGCGCATCAACCGGAACTTTGCCCGTCAACAAATGATAAAGTGTTGCACCGAGCGAATAAATATCGCTTCGGACATCGGGTTGCTGCATTAAAATCTGTTGTGATTTTTCATCATAGCCGTTCAAAATTGCTCTCTGAGAAGCCGAATCGAGTTTTTCCCAGATTAATTCCAGCGGTGAATAATTCAAACTTTCCGCATCAAAAGCTTGTTTTGTAATGTTTGCCCCACCAGTGTTTCGGGCGGCAATTCCCGTTGCCAATAGTTTGATTTTTCCGCGAGAGGTCAGATGGACGTTCGGCGGTTTGACATTAAAATAAATTACCGGCGGCGTTTTTTTGTGCAGATAGTCAAGCGAATCGAGTATCTGTTCACCCCAATCTACAATATCTACCAGCGCAACAGGAGTTTCACCTTTTTTAATAAGTTCACCGATATTTTTCCCGTCAACCGATTCCATTACCAAATAGTGCGAATCGGCATCCGAAAAATAATCGAAAACCTGCAAAAAGCCGTCGTGTTTTATTTCAGTCAAAAAATTTGCTTCCGCGTCAAAGCCCCTTTTTTGCGCTTCTTGTTGAGCCGAAATTGTTTCTTTCTCCAATTTGACAAGAATCTTTTTAAGCAGAATGTGTTTTTCGAGTTTTCTGTCATAGGCTTCATAAAATGAAACCGTCTTCCCTTGACCGAATTGCTTTGTAATCCGGTATTGTCCTTGTTGAAGTTCTTGATTTATTGTCAGCATATTTTTATCAAACGAATGAAGTGTTTGAACAAACAATTGGTGTTCTAAGAAGTAGATTTTGAGTTCTTTGGGCAATCGGGCGGATGGTTTGCCGATTAACAGTATAATCTTTTTGCTTAATAAATGGAAGTCTTTGTTGTAAAATTTTTAACAATGTTTTTGTTTTTATTTCTTCATTGAACTTAACATAACGTGAGTTCGAGATAAGCCGTCGAAGACGGCAACATATTTGTAGCCCATAACGCTAGTTATGGGAACGCTTTCGATATTTTTGTCCAAGCGGTAGAAAACCGCGACATACGATTTTATGCCGCCATTTTCAACGGCTTTATCAAATTACGATCAATTTCCCCACGATTTGCATCGTGGGCTACAAATATAACGTCGGTTTCACCGACTAAATCT
>JBBSAX010000356.1:0-3737 GCA_038251885.1 Pyrinomonadales bacterium
GCCTTCGTCGCCGACGGCGGTTGAATATCCGCGCGATGCGAGAACTTTTTTCAAATTATGAAAGATTTCCGCGCCCGCGCGAAGTGCTTCCGTAAAGGATTCCGCGCCGACGGGCATAATCATAAACTCTTGAAAATCCACATTGTTATCGGCGTGCGAACCGCCGTTGATAATATTCATCATCGGAGTCGGCAGAGTTTTCGCGTTCGTTCCGCCGATGTATCTGTAAAGCGGTTGTTCTAAAAAGTTTGCCGCCGCGCGAGCCGCTGCGAGTGAAACCGCAAGCATCGCGTTTGCGCCCAACTTCGATTTATTTTCCGTGCCGTCGAGCGCAATCAAAGTTTCGTCAATCAAAGTCTGATCGAGCGCGTCTATGCCTTCGAGTTCGTAGCTGATTTTCTCATTAACATTTTCGACCGCATTCAAAACGCCTTTGCCCAAATAGCGCGATTTATCGCCGTCGCGCAATTCAACCGCTTCATTTTCGCCCGTTGACGCACCAGACGGAACTGCCGCGCGACCTTGAACGCCCGATTCCAACGTAACTTCCGCTTCCAAAGTCGGATTTCCGCGCGAATCCAAAATTTCCCGCGCCCAGATTTCTTCGATTAAACTCATTTTATAAATTGCTCCCTGAAAATAGATTTTTAATTGGTAGATGTGAACATCTTAAAGTGACAAGGGATAAGGGACAAGGAACGAGATGAAAAAAGTCTAATCACTAGTCCCTTATCCTTTTTCCCCTTTCTCTTGTCCTACCTTTTCTCCATCCAAACTTTCAAAATCCGCCGTTTATCAACTGATTCGACTTTGAAAATATGTCCGTTGTATTTTACTTCTTCGCCTTCCTGCAAAATTTCGCCCGATTCGTTCATCAAAAATCCGGCAATCGTCGTGTAGGCTTCGGAAACGGGAAGATTCAGATCGAGACGTTTGTTTAGATCGCGCACGGCTACTCCGCCGTCTAAGATATAACTTCCGTCCGGTTGTTCGTGAATTTGTTCGTTGACTTCTTCGTCGTGTTCATCGGAAATATCGCCGACGATTTCTTCCAAAAGGTCTTCGAGCGTGATGATTCCTTCGATGCCGCCGTGTTCGTCAACGACAAAGCCGAAATGCGTTTTCGCCTGTTGCATTTGCCGTAAAACATCTTCGAGCCGCGCCGTATCAACGACGTAGAGCGGTTTTTTCAAAACTCTTTCGAGTTTGAAAACGCGCGGTTTGACGAGCAGATACTGCATTACGTCTTTGCTGTGAATAACGCCGAGAATATCGTCGAGCGAATCGCGGTAAACCGGAAGACGCGAATAACCGTGTTCGCGGAAAATTTTGGCGATTTCTTCGGGCGAAGCAGTATGCGGAACGGCGACGATTTCCGTGCGCGGAATCATCGCTTCCCGCACGACCGTTTCGGAAAATTCAAAAACCTGATTAATTAATTTCTGTTCTTCTTCATTGAGATGTCCGCTTTCTTGCGAACGATTTATCAACTGGCGAATCTCGTCTTCCGTATAGCTCGAACCGTGTTCGCCTGACGGATGAAGTCCGAAAACACGGACGGTTTTTGTTCCAGCCCAATCGAGCAGGCGAATCGGATAATAAAATATCTTGTAAAAAATTTGCAGCGGCAAGGCAATAATCAGCGAGACTTTTTCCGATAATTCCAGTGCAGCGGTTTTCGGCGCGAGTTCGCCAAAAACGATGTGCATAAATGTAATCAGCGCAAAGGCAAAAGCAAAAGCAACGGCGTGAGCAAAAGTCGGCGAAGCCAGAAACTGCCAATTTGCGGCGGCGGCAAAATTGATCAAAAGCGGTTCGATAACTGAAACAATCGCCGGTTCGGCAACATAACCCAAACCGAGCGAAAAAAGCGTAATTCCGAGCTGCGTTGCCGAAATATAAGCGTTGAGATTATTTAAAAGCGGCAAAAGTCGTTCGGCGGCTTTGCTTCCCTCGGCGACGAGTGCTTCGATGCGCGATTTTCTGACGGCAACCAGCGCGAATTCGCTGGCGACGAAAAAACCGTTGCCAAGCACCAGAAAAAGAACCAATAAAAAATTAAGTATTGTGGAAATTAACGTCGGGGTTTCCACCGAAGCGGTTTCGGCGGCGAAAAGTAAGAATAAACTGGCAGGATCGTCCATCTATTTGATTTGCAAATTGTGATTTGCGCGTTTAGCGATCTTTTGATCGCGGTAATTCTCCTAAATAAAAATTTACGCTCTTTCGGCGTTTAAGTTTAAGATTATAGCATAAATTCTCTAGTTGAAAATTTCATAACTCGTATCAATTATTTCCTGAATAAGCGGCTGACACGAACCACAACCCGTTCCGGCATTGCAAAAATCGCCGACCTCTTCGACAGTTTCCAAATGATTTTCCGCAACTGCGCTTTCAATCTGTTCCTCCGAAATGCTGAAACAAGTGCAGATCAGAGCTTTTTCGCCCGTAAATTCTTCAATTTGAAAAGCGCGAAAATCTGCAAAAGCGTCCTGCAAAGTTTGAATCGGTAAATCGAAACAATGTGTTCGGTTTTGTTCAAAGATTCCTAATTCATCTTTAATTTCCTTCTCAGAACTTCCTTTTTCCAAACAGTGAAGTTCGGTCAATTTTCGCCCGACGATCTTTTCCGTCAAAACATCCGCCGCAGCGATCAAATATCCGCAACCCGAAGTCTTGAATTTCGCTTCGATAATCTCTTTCGTTTCTACATCAATTTGCAAACTCATCCGCAAAACCGCGCCGCAAACAAACGTCGCGTTCGTCCCGACCGCATTCGCACCTTTTAATTTTCCGGCATTTCGCGGATTTTGAAATCTTTCATTGATCTTCTTTGGATAAAACTTCACTTTTTTAATGGTAAACGGTAAATAGTAAATGGTAAATAAGAATCCGAATTTTTCTTTTACAATTAACAATTTACAATTTACTATTATCATTTATGAGAAAGTTTTACTTTTTACTTTTTGCCTTTTCCTTTTTGCTGGCAATTTCGTGCAAACCTGCCGCCGCGCCGGTTTCAGTTTCCAATAAACCGATTTCGATCAACGAAGTTCCGACGACAAATGCGCCGTTGCCGCCGAGCAAACCTTTGCCGGAGATGCGTTGGACGACGTTTGACGGCATAACGAATGAAGACGGCGCAGAACAAAAAATTGGTGATCTCAAAGGAAAAGTCTTAATCCTGGATTTTTGGGCAACATATTGTCCGCCGTGTTTGGAAGAAATTCCGCATTTAAATGACTTACAAGCAAAATACGGTTCACAGGGTTTGGAAGTCATCGGATTGCATTCCGGCGGTGAGGAAGACCGTCCGAAAGTTCCCGAATTTGCCGAAAAATTAAAGATAATTTATCCGTTAGCAACGCCCGAAGCCGCTCTGGAAACCCTCGTTTTCTCAAACAACAGCGCGATTCCGCAAACGCTCGTTCTCGACCGGGAAGGAAATTTGGTCGAAAGATTCGTCGGTTATGATCCGAAGATCAAAGACGACCTGGACAAAGCGGTCGAAAAGGCTTTGGGAAAATAAAACTTTAGAGGTTCGAAGCCCCGCCTTTAGGTGGTTGAAACCGCTGGCGAAGTAAGGCGCAAAGTCGCCTGAAGGCTGGCATTCCAAACGCTTTCCAACACATTAATCAGTAATGAATTTAATTTACGACGGTAAAAAATCCGAGTCAGAAATTCTCACAAAACTCGCGCCAGCCGAATTAAATTCAAAATGGAATTCTTCACCGAGC
>JBBSAX010000357.1:0-3731 GCA_038251885.1 Pyrinomonadales bacterium
AGAAAGCTGCCGCAGAATTTTTGCAAAAGGCTTTGAAACTGAGTCCGAATTTTGATGTTTTACAAGCCGAAAAAGCGAAAGCAGCATTAAAAATGTAACACCGGCAAGATGGCGGCGTTACATTTGAAAATTCAAAGTCGGGTTTAGATTGTTGAAAAAATTAAAATCAAACCTCGACAATTTAACCCTGACTTTGAATCTATCTTATAATTTATGCGAAATAAATTTTATCTATTATCCGCTATTTTAATTTTCGTCTTTTCCGGTTTGGCGGAGTCGCACCCGTTGGGGAATTTTAGTATTAATCAATATACGGGGGTTGAGGTTGATACTAGCGCGGTGCGGCTTCGCCAATTTTTAGATTTGGCGGAAATTCCGACCTTTCAAGAATCGCAAAATATTGATACGGATAAAAACGGTTCGCTTTCCGACGCGGAACTCGGCGTGTATTTAGAAAAAATCTCGCCTGATTATATTGCCAATTTAATACTTTCGATTGACGGCAAAACAATTCAAGTTCAACCGACCGATAAAAAAATCTCTCTGCGCGAAGGTGCGGGAAATTTGAAAACGCTTCGCATCGAATGGACTTTAACAGGCGATTTGCCGATTGAAAATCTCAAAGACGTTCATAAATTAATTTTTGAAAATAAAAACTACGCGGAAAGAATAGGCTGGAATGAAATCGTTGTCGGACGAGTTTCAGGAATTAATATCTTTAACAGCGACAATTTTGGCAGCGGAATTTCCAACGAATTAAATGCTTATCCGCAAGAAAATTTGAACGCACCTCTAGCTGAAAGAACGGCTGAATTTTCCTTTACTTCGGCAACTGTTCCCGCCGAAGCAAAAGTTCTGCAAAACCGCGACGGACATAAAACCGCCGCCGTGCAGAAAGACCGATTCGCCGAATTGATTTCCGTGCGGGAAATTACACCGACGATTATATTTTTCGGTTTATTACTCGCGTTCGGTTTGGGCGCGATGCACGCAATGTCGCCCGGACATGGCAAAACTGTTGTCGGCGCATATCTCGTCGGCTCGAAGGGAACGCCGAAACACGCGATATTTCTTGGTCTGACAGTAACAATTACGCACACACTCGGCGTTTTCGCGCTCGGATTTTTAATACTTTTTGCATCGAATTACATATCACCCGAACGTCTAATGCCTTTCCTTAGTTTCTTTTCCGGCTTGATCGTTTTATTTATCGGTCTGACACTTTTTAAAGATCGTTTATTGCAATTTCTAGGTTATAAAACCGATTCGCACAATCATCACGACCACGTTCAACCGCACCACGATAAAAGTAATTCACATCACGAACACGATCAACATCACGCGCACGACGGCTTGACGCACACACACGGCGGTTCGACGCACACGCATCTTCCGCCCGAAAATGTGACGTGGAAAAGTCTGCTCGCGCTCGGTATCTCCGGCGGTTTGTTGCCGTGTCCGTCGGCGTTAGTTCTAATGTTGGCGGCAATTGCCAATGGTCGCATCGGTTACGGGATTATTCTGACTCTAATGTTTAGTTTGGGTTTAGCCGCAACATTGACTTGTATCGGTTTAGCTTTTCTGTATCTCGGAAAATTCTTTGAAAACAAATCGCTTGCAACGCATCCGGTTTTCAGAGCCTTGCCTGTTCTCAGTTCATTCGTCATCGCTTGCCTCGGCGCGGTAATTTGCTACCAATCTTTGTAAATTATTTGAAATAGTCGCAAACTTATTTCAGCCTGCAAACTTCATTTTTGCGGGCTGAAATTATCGCAACGCTTTGTATTATTAAATTGTTAAGTTAAAGTTTGGAATAACAAAAACTGCAAAAGGAATAAACATTGCATTATGATCAGTTTTGATAAAGAAATCTGCACTAATTTTCAAGAAGCATCTTCGCGCGAATGGCTGGAAACAAACGGCATCGGTGGTTTTTCTTCTTCGACTATTTCAGGCGCAAACACGCGTCGCTATCACGGACTTTTGACCGCCGCTACCAAACCGCCGCTCGGTCGTATCACAATGCTTTCGAAATTTGAAGAAACTTTAATTTTAGACGGCGAAAAATTTGAACTTTCATCAAATCAATATCCATTGAAGGTCAACCCGGACGGTTATCTTTTTATTAAGAATTTTCGTCTCGATCCTTTTCCGATCTGGACTTTTGAAGTCGAAGGCATCGAAATCGAAAAGAAAATATTTATGGTTGACGGGCAAAATACAACTGTCTGTCAGTGGTCATTGATTAGTAGTCAAAAGTCGGAAATTTCTCTTGAACTGAAACCGCTTTTTTCTTTTGTAGATTATCACGCGTTGCAAAACGAAACTTACGATGTAGATATGGAATTTGCGGTGGAAAACGATTATGTATCAATAAAGCCGTTTAACGATTTGCCCGAACTTTTTCTCAAGCACAGTACAGCCGAAATCGAAAAAACAGGATATTGGTATCGAAACTTTGAATATGAAATTGAAAAGGAACGCGGCTTTGATTTTCAGGAAGATTTATTTCAGCCGTTCAAGTTGAAGTTTGATCTAAAGGAATCTGCCCGAATTGTCGTTTCAACCGAAAAGCAAACTATTTCCGATGTCGAAACTTTTGAAAAGGGAGAAATCGAGCGGCGCGAAAACCTGATAAAAGTTTCCGGTGCGAAAGACGATTTTGCCAAACAACTCGTTCTCGCGGCAGATCAATTTATCGTTTCACGCAGCGAAGGCAAGACGATAATTGCCGGTTATCCGTGGTTTTCCGATTGGGGACGCGACACGATGATTTCATTAAGCGGTTTAACTTTGGCGACAAATCGCCCTGAAATTGCGAAAAGTATTTTGTTGGAATTTTCCACACATATCTCTCAAGGAATGTTGCCGAATCGTTTCCCCGACGCAAGCGATGAAGCTGAATATAACACGGTTGACGCTACGCTCTGGTATTTTGAAGCGGTTCGTGCTTTTGTCGAAAAAACGGGCGATTACGATTTTGTTAAAAAAAATCTCTTCGGCAAACTCGTCGAAATTATCATCTGGCATCTAAAGGGAACTCGTTTTAATATTCACGTTGACACCGATGGTCTGCTTTACGCGGGCGAAGAAGGCTGGCAATTGACGTGGATGGACGCGAAATATAATGACGAAGTTTTTACGCCTCGCATCGGCAAACCCGTTGAAATTCAAGCACTTTGGTATAATGCTCTGTGTATTATGACTGACTTTGCCGAAAGATTCGGCGACGATGACGGCGCGATGCAATACAGATCAACGGCGGAAATTGCGAAAGAAAGCTTTAATAAAGTCTTCTGGAATGAAGAAGCCGAATGTCTTTACGATATCGTCAAAAACGGCGATAAAGATTCTTCCATTCGCCCGAATCAGATTTTTGCCGTCAGCCTTCCGCACACAATGTTAAGCATCGGAAAAGCAAGAAAGATCGTTGAAAAAGTCGAAGCCGAACTTCTCACGCCGTTTGGTTTACGGTCGCTTTCACCAAACCATGAAAAATATTGTCCGATTTATATCGGTTCGCCATACGAACGAGATTCTTCATATCATCAAGGCACGGTTTGGGGTTGGCTGATCGGCGGATTTGTTGACGCATATCGCAAAGTTCACCCGAACGGACACAAAACCGACAAGCGCATCGAAGAAATACTAGAAGGTTTCAAAATTCATCTGTCCGAAGCCGGAATCGGACAAATCTCCGAAATCTTCGATGCGGAAGAACCTCACAAACC
>JBBSAX010000358.1:0-3731 GCA_038251885.1 Pyrinomonadales bacterium
ACTAATTAGTAATGTTGAGTTTTGACCGACTGTTTTGGACTAAGAGAAATCTTCGGGAGATAAAGGTTTGGCTGAAAAGAGAAATTAAAGCGGTAAAGAATAGATGTGTAATAAATGAAAAGATTATTTTCTGAATAGCCCCGATGATATAATCCGAATGATTTGATAATTTTGTAACTCCTAAAATGTGTAAATCAAAACCTAAAATTTATGTGCGTCTGATAATATTACAATAATCTATCCTTCAATGAGAAAAATATCTATAGTTTTTTTCATACCTCAACCACAAATTGAGACTATTGGGAAAATTGCCTGAGAATTTTGATTTTTTTGAAGTAACGCGTAAATGTCGAAGTATCGTGACAGTAATATTGGTTCTCGCGCAAATCAAAAGTGCATCTTTGATCTCTTGCTTGCTGTAGCTATGCCCGTTGCGTCTTAGCTCCTCCTGTAATTGATAGAGAGTGAAAGTTACGCCGGCGGCATCGTCCCAAAAAACGCCTTGACCTTCGGCGACGAATTTCCTGAGAGCGTCTTCAACCAATTCTTCGCGTTTGGACGGGTAGTAATAACGTTCTTTTCCGTCTTTGTCGTCAATACTGGCAGGTCGTATTTTGACTTTGTATTTTTGACCACGGCACTCGAATTCGCGTTCGAGTGATCTTAAAAATTCTCCTCCGATACGCTCGACCTTTCCCCAATGATACTTAGGAATGAAATCGTAAAGTTCAATGGTATTGGAAAGCCCTTTCTCTTGTGGCAAAAGCAACTCGAATAGGCTTAATTGAGTTGGATGGCTTTGATCATACTCATTCAAATTTTTCTTATTTTCAAGCGAGTCTGTTTGCTCGTCGAAAGGTTCAACTTTTATTTGTTTTTTGCGGTTTTTTAGGTTTACCATTAGTATTGTTAAATTGTTATCAGACGCATCCATAAATATATTGTAACCGTTCAGTTGGTCGGACGGTAATTTAACTTGAATCTTGGACAATTTCACCATTTTTTTTTATGCTTGATTTTGATGTGGCGCACTCTCGGCATTTCTGAACCGGATTGGCAGCAAACGCCTTTGAGCGTTCAAACCAGACTGCGCTCGCAATATCACGAAACTCATTCTCTGCGACTACGCTCGATTTCTTATCAAGGGCAAATCGCGTCTTTAACCGAACCTGCCGCTCTCATCGAACGGCTCAATCGCCGAATTGCCAGCCAGCAAAAACAGATTGTTCAACTTCAACAACAATTGACTGAAATCGCACAGAGATCCGTCGAAATCACCCGACTCAACGCCGAAATCGCTGTCTTAAAAGAAAAGCTCGGACAGAACTCGCGCAATTCGAGTTTACCGCCGTCCTCCGATTATCCGTTTGGCAAACGGGCAACGAAGCGCGAACCATCGGGCAGCAGACAAGGAGCGCAGGTGGGACACACCGGTGTTGGGCGCAACCTCAAACCAACTACCGAAGTTGATCGCGTGGTTGAACTGCGCCCCTCCGTCTGTTCAAACTGCGGGTCTTTGCTCTTGGGCTATGACGAATCCCCGGCGAGACGGCAGATGGTTGAGATTACCGCCGCCGGAACTTTATTGACCGAATATCGCCGTCATCGCTTGCGCTGTTTATTCTGTCGCAAGATCAATCGAGTTGAGTGGTCGGAACACGTGCAAAACGGCGCGTTTGGCGCCAAAGTGATCGCCGTCATCGGATATTTAACCGGCAGACTCGGCATCTCGCACCGGGACGTGGTGGAAACCATGCAGGAACTGTTCGCCGTCAAAATCAGTTTAGGGAGCATTGCCGCCGCGCAAAAAAGATTGAGCCAAGCTCTCGTCGAGCCGGTTGCCGCGCTGCACGAATTTGTCGAGCAGCAATCGGTTTGTTTGGTTGATGAAACATCGTGGAAAGAAAAGCGGGCGAAACCTTGGCTGTGGGTCAAGGCAGCGGCGCGGGCGACTGTCTTTAAAGTATTACCTGGTCGCAGCCGACAGGATGCCAAAGCGATCATCGGCAAAAATGAAACCGGCATCGTCACCAGCGACCGTTATGCGGGATACAACCATTTGGCAAATGCAAACCGACAAATTTGTTGGGCGCATTTGAAACGAGATTTTCAAGCCATTGCCGAACGCCAAGGAGATTCAAAGACCATCGGTGAAGAACTGATGGCGCAGTCAAAACAGCTTTTTCGTTTATGGCAGCAAGTTCGAGACGGGACGCTGGAGATATCAGAGTTCCGGAAACTGCTTGAACCGATTAAAGAGAAAGTCAGTGATTTATTATTTGCAGGAACACTTACAAGTCACTCGAAAACCGACAACACCTGTTCAAACATTCTAAAGCTGGAGGTATCACTCTGGACGTTTAGCCAAATCGAAGGAGTCGAGCCGACCAATAATCAAGCCGAGCGAGCCCTGAGGCGAGCGGTGCTGTGGCGGCGCAAATCTTTCGGGACGCAGAGCGAGTTGGGCAGTCGTTTTGTCGAACGAATTTTAACGGTTGTCACGACTCTCAGGCAACAACGCCGAAGTGTGCTTGATTACTTGAAAAGGGTTTGCGCGGCAGATGTTGCGGGAGAAAATCTGACAGAGTTTAGTTTGACGGTCGGCTGAAAGCCATCCATTTCCGATTAAAAGCAATTGCCGCTAATAAAGCGGCAATTGCTTTTTTAATTGAAGAGTTAATTGCGAAGATACCGGCTAAGATAAATGTCAGGATTGGTGCGAATGTTCTAACCAACTGAACGGTTACAATATATTTATAACATTTGGTTCTGATTTTGTTGTAAAAAAGTCCTCAGAAGCGTATTTCACTTTTTGTCGCGCCGGATGGGAACAGGAACAAAATTTTATCACAACCGTGCCGGTCGAAAATGTCGTTACTGAAAAATTTAATATCCTTCCAAATATTACATTACTTTTCTCGCATCGTCTAAAATTGAGGTGGTCAAGCTTAAATAGACTGGGGCTTATTCAAAGTAGCTGTTCTATGTGAAACCTTATCAAAAACAGTGCCATATCTATTCTGGAATTGAAATATCATCTAGTTTGAGCGATGCTTTCCCAACCTAATTTTCTTAAAATTCCGGTAGTGTCTCAGAATTTATGCTGATTGAAAGAAGAGTGGGAAAATCATCTAAAGTAATTTGTGTTACGAAAAGATAACTTGTCCGCATTGTTCTTCTTTCAACCTGAAAAAGAATGGCAAAACCGAAAACAAAAAGCAAAAGTATCAGTGTAAAGATTGCCGGCGGCAATTTATTACTGATTACACTTATCAAGGTTGCCAACCCTTTATTCGCTCTTTGATTTTGAAAATGACGTTGAACAGTTCCGGCATCCGAAACATCAGTCAAATGCTGCGGATTTCAGTTAATACAGTCCTGAAACAGATTCGAGAAGCGGCGGCGAAAATGCCTGCTCTGCGTCCACCGACAAAAGCTCGAACTGTTGAATTAGATGAGTTTTGGTCGTTTGTCGGAAGCAAAGCCAACTAGCGGGACGTGGCTCGGACTGACTTCCTCGACTCGCCACATCGGAACGATTGTTAATGGCAGGCGCACCGACAAGAACTGCTCGCAACTGCTTGAAAAGTAGAGATCGTGTCAAATGTTGTGGAAATGATTTCATAGCTTTCCTTGTTTTGCTTTCCTTTCTGCTTATTTTCTAACTCTCCTTTTCAGGTAATTTGACCTCTTTCAGCTTTTCCGCGTGGCTGATGGTTTGCCATCTTTTC
>JBBSAX010000359.1:0-3675 GCA_038251885.1 Pyrinomonadales bacterium
CGCTTCAAGAATTACGCCGATGCCTTCAAAGGAACGCGCCGGACACGATATTTCAATCGAAATAAATTTGGACGCGGGCGTTTTGATTGAAAAGGTCGAATCGAAATCTCATCAAATTAATTCGCAAATGCTTTCGGGAAATAGTTACAACGTAAAACTTCAAAATCTGAACACGATTCCGAACAAAGATTTTATTTTGAAATACGATGTTGCCGGAAAGAAAATCGAAGACGCTATTTTGACGCATCGCAGCGAAAAAGGCGGTTATTTTACGTTAATTTTGCAGCCGCCGGACAATCCGCGCGTTCAGGATATTACGCCGAAGGAAATCGTTTTTGTCGTGGACACATCGGGTTCGATGTCGGGTTTTCCGCTCTATAAAGCGAAGGAATCAATGAAAATGGCGTTGGACGGTTTGAATCCGCAGGACACATTTAATTTGATAACTTTTGCTGGCGACACGGCGATTTTGTTCCCAGAACCTGTTCCGGCAAACCGTGAAAATTTGCGAAAAGCGCAGGATTTTCTCGCGGGAAGAAACGCCGGCGGCGGAACGGAAATGATGAAAGCGATCAAAGCCGCGCTCGATCCGTCCGATTCGCAACAACATATTCGCATCGTCTGTTTTATGACCGACGGCTACATCGGCAACGATGGCGAAATTATTTCGGAAATCCAAAAACATCCGAACGCGAGAGTTTTTTCGTTCGGCATTGGAAGTTCCGTCAATCGTTTTCTGCTCGATAAAATGGCGGAAGAAGGTCGCGGCGAAGTCGAATATGTCACATTAACCGACGACGGTTCAGCCGCCGCCAAACGCTTTCACGAGCGCGTCCGAAGTCCACTTTTAACCGATATTTCAGTTGATTTCGGCAACCTCGAAGTTGACGATGTTTATCCGCGAAGAATCAACGATCTTTTCAGCGCAAAACCCGTAATTATTCACGGACGCTACAAAAAAGGCGGAAGCGGCACGATCAAATTAAAAGGAAAATCCTTCGGGCGCGAAACCGTCCGCGAAATTCCGGTAAATTTCCCCGAAAACGAACCGAATCACGACGTTCTCGCAACGCTCTGGGCGCGAACGAGAATTGACGATTTGACCAAACAAGATTACGCCGGAGTTCAAAACGGAACGGCAAAACCCGAAATCAAAGACACGATCACGAATTTAGGTTTGGAATTCAGACTTTTGACGCAATTTACATCTTTCGTCGCAGTCGAAGAACGAGTCGTCACCGACGGCGGACAACCGCGAAAAATCGAAGTTCCAATCGAAATGCCCGAAGGCGTTAGTTACGAAGGCGTTTTTGGAACTGAAGAAGAAAAACAATCTTATGGCGGTGCTGTTTCTAAAAGAAAAACATCTGTTTCTCGTGTTGGAAATGCGCCGAAACCGATGTCAACACCTGCGCCGACGGACAGATCGAGGAATATCAAACGCGAAATGTCAATTGATGGAGTTGATAAAGACGACAGCACATCCGACATAATGGTTGGCGACAACAAACAACGGTTTTATCAACCGATTAAAACGGTGAATTTAGCAAAACCTATCTATCCGAATACAAACGCATTCGGCGCAGTAAAGGTTGAAGTCACGCTTGATAAATCAGGCAAAGTAATTTCTGCAAAAGTAGTTTCCGGCGATAAAACTCTCCGGGAAGCTGCCGAAAATGCCGCGAAAAACGCGAAGTTTGAAATCCCGAAACTCGAATACGACATTAAACAAATCAAAGGCGTTATTGTCTTCGATTTCGCTAAAAATAAAACCGTCAGCGTTTCCGAAAATCTGCAAAACGCACAAATCGAAGTCAAACCGAATAAATTTCAAACTTCGGTCAAAGCGTTGGTCAATCGTTTGCAAACAAAAGGAAATCCGTCGGCGGATGAAGCCGAATTCGTCCAAAACGGCAAGGCAAATTTGATAATTCGCGTCAATCAATTAAACGCCGAAACCATCGCTAAATTAAAAAGCGCAGGCTTTGAAGTATTAACCGAAATGTCTTCGGCAAACGCAGTCGTCGGCAAGATCGCAATCGAGAGAATTGCCGATTTAGCCGAGCTTGAAGCGGTAATATTTATTTCACCACAGAGATAAAGTTTTCTCCAAAGAAAATTAACAGGGATGACAAGGATTTACAGTGATGATTTATTTTTCATCCTTGTTTATCCCTGAAATCCCTGTTAATTTTTGTCTTTATGAATCTGCGAATTACCGAAATTTTTCTCTCGATTCAAGGCGAATCTTCTCATTCGGGGCGACCTTGCGCGTTCGTTCGCTTAACAGGTTGTCCGATGCGCTGTGTTTGGTGCGATTCGGAATATACTTTCACGGGTGGCGAGCGAATTTCGTTTGAAGATATTTTTAGTAAGCTCGAAGAATTCGGCTGTAACTTAGTCGAAGTTACAGGCGGCGAACCGCTCGCGCAGAAAAATGTATTTCCTTTTATTGCAAAACTTTGCGACAAAGGTTACGAAGTTTTGATCGAAACCGGCGGATTCGTTTCGACTGAAAAGGTTGACGAACGTGCGAAGATAATTTTAGACGTAAAATGTCCCGCATCCGGCGAATCGGAAAGGAATCATTGGGCAAATCTCGAAAGATTAAGCAAGGAAAAAGATGAAGTAAAATTTGTCATCGCCGATTTAAATGATTGGGAATTTACTAAAGAAATCATCGAAAAATATGATTTAGAAAACCGCACAAAAGAGATTTTGATCTCGCCCGTTTTCGGTATTGAAAATTTACAAGAAATCGCCGAAACTGTTTCACGAAGTGGTTTAAAAGTTCGGTTTAATCTGCAATTGCACAAATATATTTGGGGCGCAGACATTCACGGCGTTTGAAATTTAGAAGAAAAATAGCACGCGGATGAACGCGAATTTGGCTGATTTTCGCTGATAGATTAATGAAAAAATTTGCGTCAATTCGTATAAATCAGTTAAATCCGCGTGCTATTTCTTAATAAAATTATGTTTAAAAAATCAATCTTTTTGTTAATTATCTTGACTGTTTCGCAAATCGCTTTTGCCCAAAAAGCAAAGCCGACAACCGAAATTAAACCGACGAGTTTGGACGAAAAAATTCAAAACGAAATTAAGGATTTCAAAGGCAAAGTCTGGATTTACGCGAAAAATATGGATAACGGCAAAGTTTATTCGCTGCGCGGCGAAGAAAAAGTTCGCACCGCCAGCACGATAAAATTGCCGATAATGACCGAAGTTTTTCATCAGGTCGAGCAAGGCAAAGTTAAATGGACAGACGAATTTACGTTGCCGAATATGAACAAAGAATCTGGCGCGGGAATTTTGTTCGAGTTTTCCGAGGGAACGAAAATTGACCTGAAAACCGCGACAAATCTGATGATCGTCATTTCCGACAACTTTGCGACAAATCTGATTCTCGACAAAATTTCCTCAAATAACGTCAATGATTTTATGAAAACTTTGGGCTTGAACAATACACTTAGCCTGCGAAAGATCGGCGGCGGCGGCGATTCAACAGCTTATAACGAGCCGATGAATAAATTATTCGGCATCGGAGTTTCCACGCCGAAAGAAATGGCGGTTTTGCTCGAAAAACTGGAAAACGGCGAGGTTGTCAGCAAACAAGCGTCGGCTGAAATGATTGCAATTTTGAAACGTCAGCAGTATAAAGACGGCATTGGTCGA
>JBBSAX010000360.1:0-3664 GCA_038251885.1 Pyrinomonadales bacterium
CCGTTTGCGTGAAAGTTATGGTTTAATCGAAGATGAAAATCAAGGCGCGACCGTTAGCGAAATGTTCGGCTTGGTGCAAAAATAGAATTTATGAGCGCAGCACTTTCAAAAGAAATGGAACAGCATACTTATGCGATTATGAACCGCGTCGAAGATTCGCATTGGTGGTTCGTCGGTCGTCGTGCGATTTTGGAAAGTTTTTTACAAGGAATTGTCGAAAAAATAAATAGTGAAAATCCGCGAATTTTAGATGTCGGCTGCGGAACGGGCGCAAATCTTGAAATGCTTGCAAATTTCGGCGAATCGGAAGGCGTTGATGTTTCCGACGATGCGCTCGAATTTTGTAAATTGAAAGGCTTAAAAGCTCACAAAGGTTTGGCAGAAAGTTTGCCGTTTGAAGATGAAAGTTTTGATGTTGTTACCGCGCTCGATGTCGTTGAACATCTTGACGACGACATTGCAGGTTTGAAGGAAATGAATCGTGTTCTCAAAAAAGACGGCAAAACCTTGATTTTTGTTCCGGCATTTATGTGGCTTTGGGGAGTTCAAGACGACATTTCAAATCACCGGATTCGCTACACAAAAAAAGAAATCGTCGAAAGATTAAACAAAGCCGGCTTTGAGATCGAACGCGCAACTTATGCCAATTGGACATTTTTCGCGCCGATTCTCGCCGGCAGAACTTTGATGAAACTCACAGGCGTAAAACCCGAATCGGAAAACAATATAAATGTTTCAGCTTTAAACGGGATTTTCGGAAAAATCTTCAGCGCGGAACGGATTTGGCTCAAAAACTTCGATTTCCCCTTCGGCGTTTCAATCGTAATTGTTGCGAAGAAAAAATGATCCGTAGATAAATACAGATGGAAACAGATAAAATCAAAGAAAAAATCTTCGATAATCTGTGATCGTCGGTGGACAGTTTTTGTTTAAAGAATGAATAAATTTATAGGAAATAAGAATCCCGAACTCTCGCTTTTTCTGCCTGTTTTGAATGAAGAAGATAATCTGCGACCGATGCACGCTAAAATTCAAGGTGCGTTGGATGAATTGGGCAAAACGGCGGAAGTTATTTATGTTGACGACGGTTCGACGGACAAATCTCTGCAAATTTTAAAGGAAATTGCTGATAAAGATTCTCGCGTTCGCGTGATTTCTCTGCGAAGAAATTACGGACAAACCGCCGCAATGTCGGCGGGAATTGATGCGGCAAAAGGCGAGATTTTGATTCCAATGGACGCGGATTTGCAAAATGATCCGAAGGATATTTCCAGACTTTTAGATAAATTAAATGAAGGCTACGACGTTGTTTCCGGTTGGCGAAAAAATCGTAAAGATAAATTAATTATGCGGAAAATCCCTTCAAAAATTGCCAATCGCATCATTTCGTGGATCGGAGGCGTTCCGCTCCACGATTACGGTTGTTCTCTGAAAGCGTATCGGCGCGAAGTTATTCAAGACGTGAAACTTTACGGCGAAATGCACCGTTTTATCCCGATTTATGCAAGTTGGGCAGGCGCAAGAGTTACCGAAATTCCCGTTGACCACCACGCGCGAACAATGGGCAAATCGAAATACGGAATTTCGCGCACGATCAAAGTCGTTTTCGATTTGATGACGATCAAATTTATGGCTTCGTATCAAACGAAACCGATCTATGTTTTCGGTATGTTCGGTCTTTTGGCTTTTATACTTTCGATTTTGTCCGGTGTTTACGCAATCTTCTTAAAATTTGCCGCATACTTAGGATTTCCTGATCATCAAGCCGATTTCGTTCAAACGCCTTTGCCGATTTTAGCAGTCGTAATGTTCGCAATCAGTATGCAATTTTTCTTAATGGGTTTACTCGCAGAAATGATCGTGCGAACCTATCACGAATCGCAAGACAAAACGATCTACGCCGTGCGCGAGAAGATTGGATTTGAAAATGAATAAAATTCTTTACAGTTTTAGAGAAACCATTTGGTTCACTAAATAAGTTTCAAAAATTCTTACTGATGAAGAATACAACAAACTCCAATGGCGTTTGATCGAATTTCCCGATGCGGGCGATGTTATCAAGGCAAGCGGCGGAATCCGAAAAATCAGACAATCAGCAAAAGGCAAAGTAACTCGCGGCGGTGCGCGGGTGATATACTATTTTGCGGCGGAAAACCAAGAAATTTTAATGCTTGATATTTACGCTAAAAACGAGAAAGAAGATTTAAGCATCGAACAAATACGCGAACTGAAAAAATTAGTTGAGGATTGGACAAAATAATGAATAATGAAAGGTTTGAAGAATTAAAAGCCAGCGTTATCGAGGCGGGTTTAATTTTGCAAGGCAAGCAAAAACCTTCGCGTGAATATCAATTTAAGGTCGTCGAACAACCAAACAATCTCGAAGAAATATGGGCGATTTGTCTCGAATCTGATGACGTGGATTTGTTAATTCCGCGAAAATTATACCTCGTCAAATTCGGCGAAAACGGCGTTTGGGTGCGCGACGAATCTGGCGAAATGACCGTCTGCGACAAAGAAGACTTTCTACTGCTTGCCTTTACGCCCGAAGTCGAAGAACTGCTTGCAATCGCGGCTTAATCTATCAAATTAACGATAAGACAGTTTAAGTTGACGTGAGAAAATAGTTTTGAAAATGGAACAAGAGAAAATTAACAGAATAATTGAATTTCTTGAGCAAGTTCTTAAATATCCAGCAATGCACTTTGGCAAAGTTGATGATGTTGAAAGAGCAAATAGTTTTCTTATTGGAATTCGTTACGCCATATTTCATTTATTTAATTTAGATAATTACTCAATAGTAGCAATTAGGCGGCAAGTAACAACAAAAAGAGGTCATAAATTTACGCCACGAGGTGCTGTCCAAGATTTAAGAGATGAAGGTTTTGAAGATGCTCAAATTGTCACAGAACTAATTGAAACAGAAATTGATTTTTGGAAACTTGTTCGTGATGCCAAATAATCTTTATGTGCGGAATAGCTGGTTGGATAAATTTAGAAAATAATCGCGCTGAAAATCACAGCGAAGCCGTTTTGCACGCGATGTGTGAGCGGATGAAGCATCGCGGACCGGATTCGGAAGGTTTGTGGACTGACGAAACGGTCGCGCTCGGAATGAGGCGGCTTTCGATTATTGATTTGCATACTGGCGAACAGCCGGTTTATTCGGAAGATAAATCAATCGTCGTCGTGATGAACGGCGAACTTTATAATTTCCGCGAAGTTCGCTCTGATTTGGAAAAGCGCGGACATAAATTTGAAACAAATACCGACACCGAGATTTTGCCGCATCTTTATGAAGAATACGGCGAAGCATTGCTCGAACATATCAACGGAATGTTCGCGTTCGCGCTGTGGGATAAAAATAAAAAGAAATTAATGATTGCGCGTGATAAATTCGGCGAAAAACCGCTTTATTACGGAGTGTTTGATGGCAAACTCATTTTTGCTTCCGAACCGAAAGTTTTGCTTGCAAATCCGTCGGTCAAAGCCGAATTAAATCTTGATTCTTTGCGTTCGTATCTCTCTTTCGACTACGTTCCCGCGCCGAATTCGATTTACAAAGGCATTTCAAAACTTCCCGCCGCACATTTTTTGAGCGTTGAAAATGGCGAAATCAAAACTCGCCGATATTGGAATCTGACTTGGAAAAAGGGCAGAAGCC
>JBBSAX010000361.1:0-3647 GCA_038251885.1 Pyrinomonadales bacterium
ACTTGGGGCGTGAAAAGTTTTCGTGATGCGATTGCGGAAAAGACGAAATGGTTTCTCGGTTTGGATGTTGATCCCGAAACGGAAATTACCGTGACGTGCGGTTCGACCGAAGGAATGATCGCGGGAATGTTGGCGACGGTTGATAAGGGCGAGGAAGTTATTGTTTTTGAGCCTTTTTACGAAAATTACGCGCCGGACGCGATTTTGTCGGATGCGACTCCGCGCCACGTTCCGCTTTATCAAACCGAAAACGGCTGGCACTTTGAACGCGACGAACTTCGCGCCGCTTTTAACGAAAAAACAAAAGCGATAATTATCTGCAATCCGAACAATCCGACGGGAAAAGTCTTTTCGATGGAAGAAATGGAATTCATCGCGGAATTGTGTAAAGAATTCGATGTTTTAGTTTTTACCGACGAAATTTACGAACACATTATTTATTCTGAAGGGACAAGTGATAAGGAACGAGGGACGAGGGAAATCCAAAATCCAAAATCTAAAATCCGAAATCGGGCGCATATTTCGATGGCGCAAATTGACGGAATGCGCGAGCGGACAATTGTTGTCAATTCTTTGTCAAAAACTTATTCGGTTACGGGTTGGCGCGTCGGTTATGCAATTGCGCCGCCTGATATTACTGGCGCGATTCGTAAAGTTCACGATTTTTTGACAGTCGGTGCGGCAAATCCTTTGCAGCACGCGGGCGCGTATGCCTTGAGTTTGCCGCCGAGTTATTACGACAATTTGCAGAAAGAATATCAGCAAAAACGCGATTATATCGTGCCGATTTTGCAGGAAGTCGGCTTAAAATGCGAAATGCCCGAAGGGGCGTATTATGTAATGACCGATATTTCGGATTTCGGATTTAAGAACGACATTGATTTTACGCGCTTTCTGATTCAGGAAATCGGAGTGGCAGTCGTGCCGGGTTCGTCATTTTATCACGATAAATCTTTAGGTTCGCAAAAAGTACGTTTCTGTTTTTGCAAAAAAGATGAAACTCTAAGCGCGGCGGCGGAAAGATTGCAAAAATTAAAATCGAAGATTTAGACAAAATTTTAAACATAAAAAAACTGCCGTTCTTAAAAAGTTCGGCAGTTTTTTTTATGCTTAAATTTAGTGATTATTTATTTGAATTTGTTTTCATTTTATCTGCGTCGGTTTTGCCGTCATCTTTCGTTGATGTATTCGTCATTGAATCTTCCGGCGCGACTTTGAGCATATCTTTAACTTCTTTAACACCTTCAACCGACTTGGCGGCTTTTACGGCATTTTCCTGTTGCGCTTTTGTGCCGACAGTTCCTTTGAGCGTTACGACATCGTTTTCGACATCAACATTGACGGTTGATTCTCTCAAACCGTCAACTGTCAGCAATTCACTGCGAACTTTTGTCCAAAGCCACAAATCGTTTGCGCCTTGTCCGATTGTGCTTTTTGATTCTTTGGCATCTTTCTCATATTTGTCTTTGTCTTTGTCAAAATCTTCGCGGGTTGTTTCTTTCTTTTCCGCGTTCGTATTTGCCGGCGTTGCGGCTTTAGCATTTGCATTGTTATTAACTACAACTGCTTTATTTGAATTAGTTTCTTTAGTTGTTTCACAACCAATCAAAGTCATCGCAAAAATTGCGAGAACTGTAAATAATGTAGCTTTCTTCATAATTGATCCCTCTTTTCATTTTAAAGTTTAGTTAAACACAAAAATCCCTTGAGAAAATTGTCTTTTTTACAAAAAAAGCAATTATCATTCAAGGGGTTTAAGAAGATACAATTACACTAAAATTATCGAATAATGTCAATAATCAAAGACCGCAAGCAAACTTTTTTCAATCTCGAAGCAACCAAATCTATATATAAAACGTATCAACTTTGCACAGAAATTTTCTGAAAAGTTAATTTATCTTAAATCAATAAAAATTGGAGGTTTTTATGTTACGCAAATTATTTGTATTTATTTTGCTCGTCGTTTCAACTTGTGCATTGGCTTTTGCCCAAACCGCACCGACCGAACCGAAAAAAACGAGTGAATTTACCCGCGCTCTGGTCGCCGGAGTGCCTTTTGACGGAGGCTATTTAGGCGTTCAGACAAAAGACGTTTCAAAGGAGAATATGGCGCAGTTCGGCTTAAACGAAGTTCGCGGTGTGGCGATTGAAAAAGTTTTGGAAAATTCGCCCGCCGCCAAAGCCGGTTTGATGAATAACGATGTAATTGTTCGTTTTAACGGCGATGAAGTTACGAGCGTTCGCCAATTAACCCGTTTAATCGGCGAAGTTGCGCCGGATCATAGAGCAAAAATAACCGTTTTGCGAAACGGTGCGGAACGCGATTTCGACGTGACAATGGGAAAACGTGAAATTCCGCAAATGTTCGACGGGAATTTCAAATTTGAAAATCTGTCGCGATTGACAACAATTCCCGAAATGCCTAATTTTCCGAAAGGTGAACTTCCTCAATTGAAAGGATTTCCGCAAAGCGATGGAAACAGTCTGCGAGGATTTGTTTTTACAACGGGTTCAAATCGTCAAATCGGCATCGGCGTGACGGATTTGACTAAGCAACTCGGCGATTATTTCGGCGTTGCAGAAGGCAAAGGTCTTTTAATCAACAGCGTCCGCGAAAATTCGCCCGCCGCCAAAAGCGGTTTGCGTGCCGGAGATATTATCGTTGAAATTGAAGGCAAAGAAGTAAAAGGAAATTTTGATCTGATTCGTGCGATCAATGAGAAAAAAGAAGGTGATGTTACTCTGACAATTATCCGCGACAAAAATCGTCAGACAATTTCAGTTACGCCGGAAGTTTCAAAAGATGGAAATATCAGATTCGGTGAAGGTTTGGAAAAATTATATGAACCAAATCAGAATCAAATGAATCTTCGTATCACAACGCCCGAACCTCGTATTGCGCCGTTTGATCTGCAAATTATGACCGCCCCGCGCATTTTGGAATAATTTTTAGTTAAAAAATAAAAGTGAAAATGTGCCAAAAGTATTTCAAAATGAATGTAAACTTTTGCACATTTTTACTTTTCTGACTTTGAACTTTTATCCTTCATCGTTGTCACCTTGAGCGGCTTGTTTAGCCAGTTTGTTGGCTTTTCGGCTTAAATTTTGTGCTTCTTCTTCGAGTTGCTTAAATTTTTGTTCTTTTTCCTTAAACTCAGCTAAAACGACTTCACGCTGTTTAAGATTTTCAGGATCATAACCGTTTCGCAGTGCAAGCGCGATTTCACGGCGAAAACCGAACGCTTCCATAAATTTGCGGATGCTGTTCTCCTTCAAATCGAGATATTCTCTGAAATCATCATTGATGTCCAAATTTCTCGCTTCCTCTATTTTTGCAACTGCTTTTTCGCCCAAAGCCATTCCGTCATTTATGGCATAAACGGCATCGTTAGCGATTTTTTTAGCTTCTTCAACTTTTTTATCGCGCATCGCAATCTTTAAATCTTCAACGCGATTTTCGTTAAGTTTATATAATTTTTTGATTTCTTTAAGGTCAGCATTCGCTGAATCAATCAATTGGACGGCTTTATCCGTATCATTTGTAAGATCAGGAATTGATGAATCATCTTCACCTTTTTTACACGCAAATGTAAAAATCAGCGAAAGTAAAAGATAAATTTTCAGCAAATTTTTGATCATTTTATTCA
>JBBSAX010000362.1:0-3641 GCA_038251885.1 Pyrinomonadales bacterium
AGATCGGTTCGCATTTCAAAACCATTCCGTCGCCGCCGCCGAAAGGTCTGTCGTCAACCGTTCGATGTTTATCAAAAGCAAAATCGCGTAGATCGTGAGCGTTTATTTCGACAATTCTTTTTAATTTAGCCCGACGAATGATTCCGAAATCAAATACTTCGCGGAAAAATTCGGGGAAAATTGTCAAAATATCTATTTTCATTTTAGATTTTAATTCAAAATCGCAAATCTAAAATTCAAGCAAACCTTCCGGCGCATCTACTTTTATCAAGCGATTTTCAATATCTATTTCAACGCAAATTGCTTTGGCAAATGGAATCAAATAATCCTTTTTTGCGTCGCTAGCGTCTTCGACCACCAGAATTTCCGTTCCGCCCGTTCGCATAATTTCACGAACCCTTCCGATCTTTTTGCCTTCGACAGTTTCAACAAAACATTCCTGCAATTGCCAATCGAAAAATTCTTCCGTATCGAGTTCGACGGCTTGCGATTCGGGAATGCAAATCTCAAAATTTCGCAGAGTTTCTGCCGATTCAATTGAATCGAAACCTTTGAACTTTAGAATGATGCGACCTTTTTGAAACCAGAATTTTTCGATTTCAAGTTCGGAAATTTTGCCGTTTTCACTAACAGCGAAAACTTTTTCCAAATTCTCAAATCTTTCGGGAAAATCTGTCAAAAGTGCGGCAACCAGTTCGCCGCGCAAACCGCGCGTTTTTAAAAGTTTAGCGATTGCAACAAATTCTTCGGTCATTGCGAAAAGCTAATCTTCCAAAATATTCAAAGCGAATCGCCGATTTTGTTTTTGACCTGCAAAAAACAATAAACTGCGAATCGCTTTGATCGTTCTGCCTTGCCGACCGATGAGCCGTCCCATATCGCTTTCAGCTACGCGAACTTCGATCACGGTTGTTTTTTCGCTCGAAGTTTCCGAAACTTCAACCGCGTCTTTGTTGTCAGCCAGAGCATTTATAATTTTTTCAACGGCTTCTTTCATAATGTTTAGTCTAGGAAGTCAGGGAAGTCTGGAAAGTCTGAAACTTTTTTGAACCAAACTTAACAAACGGACTTATTCGCCCGTTTTATCGGCATCAGACTTTCCATCTTCAGCTTTGTCGGCATCTGATTTTCCATCTTCATCAGCGGCTGTTTTATCAGCATCTGATTTTCCGTCATCTTCCGGTTCGGGAGCAGGATTTTCTTCAGCCGGTGCTTCAACTTCGGCAACAGGAGTTTCTTCAACTGCCGTTGCTTCTGCTGTTGCTGAGGCTTCCGCCGCCGCTTCAGGTGCTGCCGCTTCGAGTGATTCAACCGGAGTTTCTTCAACCGTTGCCGCTTCTGATTCAACCGGAACTGCTTCAGCCGCCGCCGCTTCTGCCTCGGCTTTCTCTGCCGCTGCTGCCGCGTCCGCCTCAGCTTTCGCTGCATCCGCCGCAGCCTTTTCAGCCGCTGCTTTTTCAGCTGCTTCTTGTTCGGCTTTAGCTTTCTCAGCCGCATCTCTTTCAGCTTTCGCTTGAAGTTGTGCCGCTTTTTTGGCTTCTTTTGCGTCTAATTTGACTTTCGCCGCGTCAGCTTTTTCTTCTTCCGTCATTTTCGGATTGTGTTTGATCAAGCTGGCAACGGTTTCAGACGGCTGTGCACCGACCGAAATCCAATAAGCGATCCGGTCGTGTTCGAGATTGATCTCCGCCGGTTCGGTCATCGGATTATATGTGCCGAGTTTTTCAAGATATTTGCCGTCGCGCTTCGAGCGTTTTTCCTTAACTACCACGCGGTAAAACGGGCTTTTCTTCGCGCCCATTCTCATTAATCTAATTGCTAACATATTTTTTAATGGATAATTGATAATGAATAGTTGATAATGAAACACAAAATTATCCATTATCAACTATTCATTATCAATTATCTTTTCCTTTTCTTGTGCCTTTTTTTCTTCTTTATCCTTTTGCTTAACGAATCCGTTGCTTCGTCGTAACTGTTATTAAAATCTTCTTGTTGTCCGCCGCCACCGCCGAGCAATCCGCCTAAACCGCCGCTCAGCATATTGCCGAGTCCGCCGCCCATTCCGCCCATTGCTTTGCCGGCAAGTTTTGAGAAAAGTCCGCCGCGATTCATCTGCTGCATCATTTTCTTCATCTGCTCGTATTGGCGAATAAGTCCGTTGACTTCGGAAATGGTCGAACCCGAACCGTTGGCGATTCTTGTTTTTCTGCTGGCGTTAATAACTTTGTGATCGCGGCGTTCCGCTTTGGTCATCGAGTCAATAATTGCCTCGGTGCGCTTCATCTGCACTTCGACTTCTTCCGATTGTTCGTCGCTCAATTGCATTCCGCCCGTCATCTGTTCGGGCAGCATTTTCATCAGTTTCGACATCGAACCGAGTTTTTTGAATTGACCGAGTTGTGAACGAAAATCTTCGAGCGTGAACTGATTGCTCGTCATTTTCTCAAGCTGTTTCTGCGCTTCGTCTTCGTCAATCTTGCCTTGAACTTCTTCTATAAGCGACAAAACATCGCCCATTCCCAATATTCTCTGCGCGATTCGGTCTGGATAAAACGGTTCGATTGCGTCGTATTTTTCGCCGACACCGACGAATTTTACGGGTTGACCGATAACTTGTTTGATCGAAAGTGCCGCACCGCCGCGTGCGTCACCGTCCATTTTTGTCAGGACAACGCCTGTAATTCCGACTCGTTTATGAAATTCTTCCGCCGAACGAACCGCGTCTTGTCCGGTCATCGCGTCCGCAACGAACAAAACTTCGACGGGTTTTGTCTCCGCCTTGATCTGTTCGAGTTCGACCATCAAATCGTCGTCAATATGAAGTCGTCCCGCCGTATCAATTAAAAGCGTGTCATAACCGACTTCCTGCGCGTGCTGCATTGCGCCGCGCACGAGCGTCAGCGGATCGTTCGTTTCTTTATTTTGATAAACTGCCTGTTTAACCGCGCCGCCGACAACTCTTAATTGTTCACGCGCCGCCGGACGATAAACATCAACCGAAACAAGCAGCGGTTTGCGTTCCTGATTATCCGCGAGCCACTTTGAAATTTTTCCCGTTGAAGTCGTTTTACCCGAACCTTGCAGACCGACGATCATCACGACGTTCGGAATTTGCTTGGTAAAAACGAGTCTTGAAGAAGTTCCGCCAAAAAGATTTACGAGTTCGTCATAAACAATTTTGACAACCTGTTCGTGCGGTTTTAAGTCCTGCCAGACTTCCTGACCTTCCGCTTTCGCGCGAACCGTGTCAATAAAATCTTTGGCGACTTTATAATTTACGTCTGCTTCGAGCAGAGCCATCCGAATCTCGCGCAGAGCCGCATCTACGTGTTCGGGCGTAAGTTTCCCTTCGCCGCGCAGATTTTTCAGCGTTTTCTTTAATTTGTCGGATAGTGACTCAAACATAGTAATACAATTCTGGCATTAGAGCCGAAACTATAAATACTAATTGGATAAAGGAAAAGTGTCAAGAAAGGGCGAGATTTATTGAGGTGAAATTAGGGCTTATTCAAAGTAGGAATAGATAGTTGAAAAATTAAAAAGACTTTCCCATAATTGGTTTGATGTCACGCTAATAACATTTTAACCAGAGGAAAGTCTTTATGAACAGTAGCACAAAAACCAAAGATAATAATAAA
>JBBSAX010000363.1:0-3632 GCA_038251885.1 Pyrinomonadales bacterium
AGCGGTAGAAAACCGCGACATACGATTTTATGCCGCCATTTTCAACGGCTTTATCAAATTACGATCAATTTCCCCACGATTTGCATCGTGGGCTACAAATATAACGTCGGTTTCACCGACTAAATCTAAATTTCTTATGTCGAACTCACGTTAACATACTAACTTCACACAGTCTTGAAGAATTGTTCTAAGGCAATTATCAAACATTATATTTAAATTATTTTAGATATTTGAAAAAAAATCCATTTATCGGGAATAAAATAATATTTATAAAGTATCTTTACTCATAGATAGACTATCCCGATAAATTTAATAGTTTGAGCAAGAAGGATTGCTTCGGCAGAGATTTGTGCTTATCGAAAAACAGTTTGATAAGTGAAGGGAGAGGTTTGTCTAAAATTCAAATAAAAATGGGTAAAGGGAGTAAATTAAAATGATGAAAAGAGTATTTTTTTCTGTAATATGGGTCTTAGTTTTGGCGATTGGTTTTGCAAGCATCGGATTTGCACAAAAAGGAGATGAAAAACAGGTGCGGGACTTACCCTCGGATTTGGGGGGTTCGAACCGTTCGATACAAATTAACCGTTCGGGAAGTTATCGCTTGACAAATGATATTGAGGTGCGCGACGGAAATGCCGTTACGATCACGGCTTCAAACGTCACTCTTGACCTCAATGGTTACTCGGTTTCGACGAGAGCCGAAGGAACGGGTAACGGTATTTCGATTCTAAACTCTAAATCGGTGTCGGTTGAGAATGGAAAAGTCGGTGGATTTAACACAAACGTCGCTGTCACTAATTCTAATAATGTCAGACTACGGTTGCTTCAAATTACCGGCGAAGGTCTAGCTCCGAACAACGGTCCGACCGAAGTCGGTATTTTACTTTTAAATTCGCGGGCGAGTTTTATAAGCGACAATACGATTTCATCGGTGAATCTCGGAATTTTTGTGCGCGGCAGCAATTCTACCGGAAATCGTATCTTTGAAAACACGATTATCGGCGGTGCAACCCCGGCAAATAATCTTTTGGGGATTTGCTACAATCCGGCTGCCGGACAAGGCGATGCCGGACCGAGAGGCGATAATATTTATAATAATCACATTGCCCGTTTCGGTTTTGCCATTGCAATCAGTGAAGGTTCTATTTTCAATATTTTTAACGAAAATAATCTGGCGGGATTCAACGGCGGTTTTCGTGAGCCTAACGCTTTAACCCAGAATGGCGGAACTAATATTTCGGAAGGAAATCTGGAAGTATTACTTCCGGCAACAGTTTTACCTTAATTTTTCAGCCGCAAAAAACAAAAAGCCCTCCCGAAACTTCGGAAGGGCTTTTATTTTGGAATGTGCAGGCTATTTTTTCGTATAGACAAAATTATAATAATTCAGGTGTTTGAGCAATTCTCCATCAGGATAAATCACGTCAGAATGAATTCTTAAATCATAAGTTCCTTTAGACAGATTAAATTCTTCATAAGGAATAAACGCGGTTACATCATTGTAATCACTCGATTCGTAGGGTGGATTAAAACTTCTGTAAACAGCCGTTTGTCCGCCTTTACTTCTGTATGTATCATTATCGGAATAAAGTTTATCGCCGTTTTGTTTTTCAAAATAAACGGCAAGATAAGATTCTTCACCGACCATATTTTTAATGTTTAATTTAGCGTGGACACGCATTCCTAATTTTCCGCCCTCTTTTATATCGTAATCAATCCACATTTTATCGAATGTGATAATTGCCTTCGATGTATTTTGAACGGGTTTCGGATTCTTGAAAACAAATTCGTAAAACGACAGATGCTGAACGAGATCACCGTTTTCGTAAATCAAATCGGCATCCAGTTTCAAATCATAATCTCCGGGCGGCAGATTAATTTCTTTATAAGGAATAAAAACGCTGTAATCGCTGTAACTGGCAGGATTATACAGCGGAGTAATTTTACGATAGGCGGCAAGTTGACCGGCTTTACTGGCATAAGTTTTGTTAGTTGTTTTCAGCTTTTCGCCATCTTTTTTCTCAAAATATATCGCTAAATATCCGGGAACATTCAGCATATTGAAGACTTTAAAGGCGGCGTGAATCCGCATCCCTTTTTCGTCGTCTTCCGTAACATTATAATCAACCCAAATTCGGTTAAATTCCACCCGCGGATTTGATCCCGTGTTATTTGGAGTCGGTGTCGGAGTCGTGCGCGGAGAATTAAGCCGGATGGCATTAATCAAAACAGTAGTTGCGCCGGCAGCCCGAAGTTCTTTTTCGAGATCGGCGGTTAAGCGAAAAGTTACGCCGCGTTCTTCGACTCTTTTTAAAACAAAAGCATTTTTCTGCGCCAATGACAGCCCGGCACTTTTTGATTGAAGGGCTGTCAAAACTTCCGCTAAAGATAGCGGATCAGTTTGGGCTTTAGCAGTTTGCATTGAAAATGACAACGCTAAAACGGATAGAACAGATACGATAATTGCGGACTTTAGAAAAGCAAATCGGAAATTCACAGTTTTATTTTAACTCCTTTGATTATTTGATTATTCTTTTACTACTAAAAAATTCCTTATAAATACTAGCATAAGTCGGAATATGTGCCAAAATTTTTTTCAAGGCAAATATTTTTGATTTCGGCGTTTTTTTGACGGAGAGTTTTTTATCTTTTTGCCGTTCGGTTTTTTTAATATCGAACGGCAATTTGAAAACTTGGAAACAATACTATTCGCAATCGTCCGTAAAAATGCAGTCCATATTCTTCGGCTTGGGAGTTGGTTTCTTTGTCGGAGGTGGCTTCGGAGTATTCGGTTTAGCAATTTGGGTCGGTCTTGGCGTTGTTGGATTCGGCTGCTGATTTGGTGTCGGATCGGTTTTTACAGGAGTTGTCGAAACTTCTGTTTTAGAATTACTTTCTTCGGTATTTGCCGGAAGTCCGACACCTTGCTGACCTGTCGTGTCTTCTTTTTTCTGCGTGTTGGTATCAGTATTTACAGTTTTGACGGCAGTATTTGAAGCGTTTGAATTACTTTTTCCTTCATCGGTTCGATTCATCATAAACCAGACACCGAATGCGCCGCCGCCGAGTAATAACAAAAACAATGCGGCAACCGGCAGAAGCCAGATCAGCTTATTTTTCTTTTTAGCGGGCGGCTGATTTGGAACGAAATTTCTATCATTCGTATTGAATGATTGATTAAAAGACGTATCCGGCGGCGGCAATTCGTTGGTCGGGTTCGGATTATATCCCGAATTACCTGTATTTACATTATTTACATTAGAAAAAGCATTTTCTTGTGAATTACCGCCGCTAAAATTCGCCGTTTCTTGCGAATTGACATCGCTGAAAATTGCCGTTTCTTGCGAAACAGGTTCATTAAAAACTGCTGTTTCCTGTGAAACAGGCTCGTTAAAAACTGCTGTTTCCTTCGATTGATATTCGTTATAACTCATTTCAACCGTTTGTTTCAGCGTCGGATTCGTGCTGACTTCAATAATTTGACTGAGAGCCTTTCTCATTTCGCTTGCCGAGTTAAAACGATTTTCGCGCCGAATTTCCATTGATTTAAGTATAAAATCGGAAAATTCTTTTGATATTTCGGGATTTAATTTTACCGGATTTTCGAGCGGATCGGGTTTTCCGTCCCAAAC
>JBBSAX010000364.1:0-3585 GCA_038251885.1 Pyrinomonadales bacterium
AAAACCGTTTTTATCAAAGCACCGCGTTCGATTGATTACGGAAGCGTGGCAAAAGTGATTGATGCCGTGAAACTTTCGGGTGCAGATCCGATCAGTTTGCAAATTGACGATCTTGAGTGAGATAAACTTGAAAAATTTGAAAAGCGTGAAAAAAATCATCGCGCTTTTTTTCTTTTGGTTTGTTAATTTTATGTTATAATTTTTTTGTCTTTTAGAAGATTATTTTTAACATAAAAACTTCTCTTCCCTTCTGTTTAGCGATGGTGAATTACTACAAAGTCCTGAAAGTTTCACCCAAGGCATCGAGAGCCGAGATAAAATCGGCGTATCGTCGTCTGGCTCGGAAAATCCATCCTGACATAAATGCGACGACAGATACTTTATCGGAAGAATTTTCCCAAATTACAAAAGCCTACAAAATTCTGGCACATCCGCAAAAACGCGCTGATTACGACCGAAATTTGCTTCAGGCAAAATACGGACGTGAAGACGGTTCGGTAATTGATTCGGAAAATTCGCACGCCAGACGCTGGCGGCAAATGGTTTACGAACGCCGTTATAATGCAATTATTGACCGAATGATTGCCGAAGAAAGACGCGAATCTATGGCTTTGCAGCAGGTAATTTTTCCGACCGTTGCGCTCTTCGTTTCAACAACCTTTGTCGCAATTTTCAAACCCGCATTTTGGACTCATTCGCCTGTTATCGGAAAAATAATAATGGCTTCGCTTTTTGTGATCGGCTGTATTCATCTGGTTAAACGCTTAAAGGCTGGCTTTGAACGCTATACTTATAGCTCCGAAGACATTCACGATTCGATTCTCGACGACAGCGAACCGACCGAAAAACCCTATACAAAATTCACGGCGATTACTTTTTTGATTATCGGATTTTTTATCAGTCTGGGAATTGGCTTAGTCATTGGAAATTATTTTGAATTAATTATCTATGCTTCGATTCCCTCGCTATTTTCGCCGACCTTAAAACCCGAATTCGTTTTCTATCCGCCGATTTTTGTTTTGTGCGTTGACATTATGCACACCTTTGCATCGAGGTTTGAAAACTAATCGGTGCGCTTGACATAGTTTTTTCTAACAAATATACTTTGTAGTTTCTCTAACAGAGAACGATTATATATAAATTAGATTACGGAGAGTTTGAATGCCAAATCATAAATCAGCCGAAAAGCGTGTTCGGCAAACAGTCAAAAAAACTGCTGTTAATAAAGCGAGAAAAAGCAGTCTGCGGACGCAAATTAAAAAATTGCGCTCTGCCTTGGCAAGCCATAATAAAGAAGAAAGTCAGGAATTGCTTATTCCGACAATTGCTTTGATTGATAAATCGGTTAACAAAGGTGTTTTGCACAAAAACACGGCGGCGCGTTACAAATCACGCTTGACTTCGCACGTCAACGATTTATCTAAATAGTTTATTTCCATCTCATACTTCATAATTTTTCTCCTTTGAATTTTTCGGAATCGAACCTTAAGTAAGTTCGATTCCCTTTTTTTGTTCAAAATAAAAAGCCTTTTCCAAATATAGGAAAAGGCTTTTTATTTTATGGTTTGAGTTTTTTCAAATTTTGTTGAAAAGTCAAACGGTTAAACTTCTCAGTTTCGTTTTTTACTGCGCCGGCGTGTTGGCTGACGGTCCCGGAATATCTCCTGACGTTCCCCATTTAATTACATTAAAGGAATTATTTGAACTTCTGAGGACATACCAGTTGCCTTCCGAAGGTCTAAATACCGCAATATCCGATGTTCCGTCGCCGTCGTAATCTGCCGGAGCCGGAATATCTGACGGTAATCCCCATCTGATAGCACTAAAAGTTCCTCTCAAACTGTAGAATATCCACCAGGTTCCGCCCCGGAATATTGCCAGATCGGTTTTACCGTCGCCGTCAAAATCACCTGAAACCGGTCTGTCGCCGGTGGTTCCCCAATTAGCAATGGTGATTCCATTATCAGAACTTCTGAGTATATACCAAATTCCATTGCGGAATACTGCCAGATCATTTTTGAAATCGCCGTCGAAATCGCCTGTTACAGGCGTATCTGTTCCCACACCGAATTGCTTGATGGTTCTGACACCATTCGTGCTTTGAATAACATACCATCTACCGTCCGATGGTCGGAAAACACCAATGTCGGTTTTTCCGTCGCCGTCATAATCGCCCTGAACAGGTTTATCTTGCGAAGTTCCCCAGTTCACGGTCAGCAGAATTTCACCCTGACTTTGAAGAATAAACCAATCTCCCGTTGACGGTCTATAGACTGCAAGATCAGTAATCAGATCGCCGTCATAATCTCCCGGAACTGGTATATCTCCCGGCTGTCCCAGTGGCGTGATTTTTGGAATATTGTTGGTACTTTGGAAGGTGTACCAGATACTTGTATTTGGACGATAAACCGTATAATCGCTCAATCGGTCGCGGTCGTAATCGCTAGGATACGACCGATCTTCATCAACAATGATGCCGAACGCCCGATCCTGCGCGATAGTGGCATTCACCGGATTGAACAAATCTAAAGAGAATATCTCAGTTGCTTCCTTGATCGTATCGCCAAAGATCGTAACCTGAAGTGTCTTTTGAGTTTCGCCGGGGTTGAAAGACAAACTTCCACTTATCGGACGATAATCTAAATTCGCACGTGCTGTAAAATCAACCGTTTGGTATTCAACCGTAACAATTGCACCTCCACCTTCCGGTCGGCTGGCATTCTGTGTCAGATTTATAGTAAATGTGGCGGTCGAATTTCCCGAATTGCCTTCGGCAATTCTAACATCGTTGATTCTCAGAGATTGCGAGTCATCGTTCAAAATAGTTCCGAGTGCTTGATTATCGAATATTGTCGCATTGGTCGGACTGGTCAGATTAATAAAGAAAGTTTCGTTCAACTCGGTAAGAGTATCGCCTATAACGGCAATACTAATAGTCCTGCTTAAAACACCCGGAGTAAATGTCAGCGTGGCTCCCGCCGGATTATAATCACTTCCGGCGGTTGCCGTTCCATTTGCCGTTTGATAATTAACCGTAACGGTTTGATTGCTGATTTTCGACATTGAAACGGTAAACACAAAGATGCTCGTTCCCGAATTACCTTCGATCTGCGTCACATTTCCAATTGAAAGCGACGGAATATCATCATTAATAATCGTTCCTTGTCCCTGATTATCGGCAATCGTCGCATTTGTCGGACTGCTCAAGTTGACAAAGAAGTTTTCATTAAATTCGACTACTCCATCTCCATTGACCGTAACATTGACCGGCTTGGTCGTTTCGCCCGGTGCAAAGGTTAAAGTCGTGCTTGGGATTGCCACATAATCATTGTTGGCAACCGTTGCCGTGCCATTCGCCGTCGCATAATTAACCGTCACAGATTGTTCACTAGCTTGGGACAACGAAACTGTAAAGGCAAATATTGTCGGTCCCGAATCACCTTCTGCCAACGAAACATCGTTGATTGAAATCGTCGGAATATCCTCGTTTTGAATCGTGCCTTGTCCTTGATTATCGGCAATGGTTGCATTTGTCGGCGTGGTTAAATTAACAAAGAATGTTTCATTAGGTTCGACACTCGTATC
>JBBSAX010000365.1:0-3584 GCA_038251885.1 Pyrinomonadales bacterium
CCGAATGTGAGAATGGGAAATGATACGTCCGAACTTGCCGGACAATTTGAATTATCCGTTCGCGCTTTTCAAGACAAAGATTTGGATGAAGTTGCCAAAGCGATAACAGAAGCCTTTGCAAAATTTGAAAAAGAAGGCATTTCGGAAAAAGATTTATCGCGCATCAAAGCCGGACAGGAAACGCAATTTTACAATTCGCTTTCGAGCGTTTTGGGCAAATCGGCGCAACTCGCGCAATGCAATTATTTGACGGGCGATCCGGGCTGTGTCGAAAAAGATATTAACAATATTCTCGCCGTAACTCCGGCGGATGTGAAGCGCGTTTACGAAAAATATATCAAAGGCAAAAATTTTGCAGCGACGAGTTTTGTGCCGAAAGGTAAAACGGAACTCGCCTTAGAAGGTTCAAAAAAAGCCGAAGTCGTTGAAGAAAAAATCGTCGCGGGCGCGGAAACGGAAGTTGATCCGAGCAAACAGGCGAAATACGAAAAAACGCCTTCGAGTTTTGACCGCAGCAAAGAACCGCCGTATGGCGACGCGCCGGAAGTGAAAATTCCGACGATTTGGGAAGACAAACTTGCTAACGGCTTGCGTGTTTACGGCATTGAAAACAGGGAAGTTCCGCTTGTTCAATTCGAGATCGTCATTGACGGCGGTTTGCTTTTGGAAGACAAAAACAAAGTCGGCGTTTCAAATTTGATGGCACGGATGATGACGCAAGGCACGAAAAACAAAACGCCGCAAGAACTCGAAGAAGCGATTCAGCAATTAGGTGCTTCGATCAATGTTATTCCGGGAACGGAAGAAGTTCGCATCGTTGTCAATACTTTGGCAAGAAATTATCAGCCGACGCTCGATCTGGTCGAAGAAATTTTGCTCGAACCGCGCTGGGACGCGAAAGAATTCGATCTCGTCAAACAAAGCACGATCAGTCAGATTCGCCAACAGGAAGCAAATCCGAACGCCATCGCACAGAATAGTTTTAGTCAATTAATTTACGGAAAAGACAATATCAGAGCGCGCAATATTTTAGGAACGGTCGAATCTGTAAATGCAATTTCGATGGACGATCTCAAGGCTTTTTACGCGAAAAATATTTCGCCGTCGGTCGCGCGGATGCACGTTGTCGGCGCATTAGATAAAGCGTCAATTACAAAACCTTTGAGCGATCTCAATAAAAATTGGAAAGCTAAAAAAGTCGAGATTCCAGAATACAAAACACCGTCCGCGCCGACTAAATCGCAGATTTATTTCTACGACGTTCCCGACGCAAAACAATCGGTCATTCGCTTCGGCTATCCCGCGCTCGCGCAAACCGACAAAGATTTTTATCCTGCAACTGTAATGAATTACATCCTCGGTGGCGGCGGTTTTGCTTCGCAATTAACGCAGCAATTGCGCGAAGGAAAAGGCTACACATACGGCATCGGTTCAGGATTTTCAGGCACAAAATCGCCGGGATCGTTCACAATTGCAAGCGGCGTGAGAACAAATGTAACGCTCGAATCGGCGCAATTAGTCAAAGAGATTCTTGAAAATTACGGTAAAAATTACTCGGAACAAGATTTGGCAACAACCAAAGGTTTTCTGATCAAAAGTAATGCACGAGCCTTTGAAACTGCCGGTGCGAAACTCAATATGCTCGAAAACATCAGCAAATACGGTTTCAAAAACGATTACGTCAAAGGCAGGGAAGAGATCGTCATGGCAATGACCGTCAAACAAATTAAGGATTTGTCGGCGAAATATCTCGATGCAAATAAAATGATCTGGCTCGTCGTCGGCGACGCGAAAACGCAATTGCCGCGCTTGAAGGAACTTGGATTCGGCGATCCTGTTTTGATAAATAAATAAATTGACAAGAAATTACGATGTAATTACAATGTGGTTATGAAAACGAATATCGTTACAATCGGAAATTCGCAAGGCATCAGAATTCCGAAAATTCTGCTCAAACAAAGCAAACTCAGCGGCGAAGTCGAATTGGAAGTTAAAGGTGAAAGCATAATAATTTCGCCCGCCCGCAAACCGCGTCAAGGTTGGACAGAACAGTTCAAGCAATCCTTAGCCGAAAACGCCGAAAAAGAAGAATTTTTCGGCGAAAACATTCAAAATAGTTTTGATGAGGAAGAATGGGAATGGTAAAACGCTTTGAGGTTTATCTGACCAATCTTAATCCGACCGTTGGCGTAGAAATTCAAAAACGTCGTCCGTGTTTAATAGTTTCTCCCGACGAAATGAACCAAATTGTCAAAACGGTAATCATTGCGCCGATGACGACAAAATCCCACACTTTTCCATCGCGTGTCGCGTGTGAGTTTGAGGAAAAGAACGGATTTATCGTGCTTGACCAAATTAGGGCGATTGATAAAATGCGCTTGGGAAAAAAACTCGGTGAAATTGAAGAACAAACTCAAAGCGAGGTCTTAGATAAATTACAGGAAATGTTTGAACCATAAAAATGGCAAAGAAAAACGAAAAGAAAATATTAATCACAGGCGGAACGGGATTTTTAGGAACGCATCTAGTTCGGCAATTTCTTGATTCCGGCGCGAAAAATCTGCGTGTGATGGCTTCGAGTGTTCCCGAATGGATGACTGACGCTGGCGTTGAGCCGTTTGCGGGTTCGGTTACGCGCAAAGAAGATGTTGCGGCGGCGACGAAAAATTGCGAGGCGATTTATCATCTTGCCGGAAAAGTGAGCTTTTCTTACGATGGCGCGGCGCAGATGAACAAAATTCACGTCGAAGGAACGCGTCTTTTATGCGAAGCGGCGAAGGAAAATAAGGTTAAAAATTTCATTCTCGCATCATCTTCAGGAACTTCTGCAATTACTGAAGACGGCGAAATTGTTGACGAAACTTATCCGCAACCGGTTGAAATTTTGACAAAATGGGCATATTACGCGTCAAAATTTTATCAGGAAAAAACCGCGCTCAGGGCATTTAACGATAAAGGCGAAAGGCTCGTGATCTTGAATCCGTCATTACTTTTAGGAAGCGGCGACGAGCGTTTGAGTTCGACCAAACCGGTTCTCGATTTTATGGCAAAAAAACTGCCGACAACTCCGACGGGCGGTTTGAGTTTTGTTGATGCACGCGATGCCGCAAACGCTTTTTTTAACGCGCTCGAAAAGGGAACTCATCAAGAAAGATACCTGCTCGGTGCAGTAAATTGGTCGTTTTCGGAATTTTTCAAGCGTCTTGAAAGATTAACCGGAGTTTCTGCGCCGATGCTCAAAATTCCTAAATCCGTCGCAGTTTTCGGTGCGAATTTCCTTGATTCGATTTACAAGAATTTTAATAAAACAATGCCGTTTGAAGCGTCGGAAGTCGAAATGGGCGAATATTTCTGGTATTTCGATTCAGATAAGGCAATTGAAGAATTAAAGTTTACAACCCGCGATCCGCAGGAAACTTTGCAGGATACGATTTCTTATTTGCGCGAAAATTTCCTTGGCGAAGGCGTTTTCAAATAATACCAAGTTGCGTAAATAGGATGATGTAGAAAACGAGATGCGAGGCGGAAACGCGACTGCAAAGGAGCGTGTTCAATAACACTGACAGCACGCTCCTTTGCAGTCG
>JBBSAX010000366.1:0-3535 GCA_038251885.1 Pyrinomonadales bacterium
ATCGTTCCGGTCGGCGCAATCGTTGTCGTTTCATAATTGCGCGGCGTTAAAGGAACATCGCGGGAAATTCCGATCTCGTCATAAATGAATTTTGCGTAAGCATCGCGGTTTGCTTCAAATTCAGGGAATGTTCCTTTTTCCGCGCCTAGTTTGAGCGACGCACGCCACGATTCTTTGCGGACAAATCCCATCATTTTGTCCATCAGCTCAATCGAATCCTGTCCGCCATAAGTGATTTTCAGTTTCAAACATAAATCCGCAAATCCCATAATTCCGAGACCGACCGGACGAGTTCTTTTAACGACATCATCAATGTCGGGAAGCGGGAAAAATCCGGCATCAATTACATTATCCAAAAATTGTGTGCTGAGATGTGTCGCACGGGCGAGTTTTTCCCATTCGACGCATTCATCAACATTCGTGCCGTCGCCGACTTTTTTGTAAAACTTTGAAAGATCAATACTTCCGAGATTACACGAGTTTGAAAAGTGTAAAAACTGTTCGCCACAAGGATTACTCGCGTAAATCGGTCCCATCGAGTTCATCATATGATTGTGGCGATTTACTTGGTCAATAAATGCAATTCCGGGTTCGGCGTATTTGTGCGCCGAAGCGATGATTCGATTCCAAATGTCGGGCGCATAGATCATTCCGATTTGGGGCGGAGTTTCGATTTCGCAATCGGAAAGATCGGCAGTTTCAAAGGCTTGTTTGTCGGCAAATGTTACGGTTTCGCCGTTCGGTCGGCGATAAACAACGTAATCTTCGCCGGTTACGGGATCAAAAATGGCTTGAGTCCATTTTTCGCCCGCAAACTCGGTTTGAAACCATTCGTTATTTTCAACGGCTTCCATAAATTTGTCGGTCACATTTACGGAAATATTAAAATTCGTCAAGGAAGTTTGATCGTTTTTCGCGTGAATAAATCGCAAAACATCTGGATGACTGCAATTGTGAACGAAAACTCCGTTAGCGACAAAGTTGTGAAATACCGGAACGGTCATATCATAGACTTCTTCCGCGATGCCGATAGATTCGATTTTTACAACTTTGTGGTTTTTTATGGCTTTTGTTTGCGCTTTTTTCTTCATCCAACTTGAAGCACTCATTTTTGCCTTCCACTCGGTCACTTTTTCTTCGCCATAAACGTCTTCTAGTTTGCGTCCGCGTCTTTCATCGGCAATACGCTTTTGATGTTCTACTAAGTTTCCGGCGTGTTCTTGTCCGTGTTCACGGCGCGAAAGCATTTGCAAATTAAATGGATGATTGTTAAGCGAATCACCGTCAATATGGTGAACGTGAAGGTCTTTGCTCGGTGTTTCGCCCAAAATATCTTTTGCAACTATCTGATGCTCTGGAATGCCGCGATTGCCCGTATTGCCAATATATTTAATGTAACGTCTTTTAGAACCGTGCCGCGCAATAGATTTGGAAAAAGCCATCAAACTGTCGCCTAAATCGAGTTTCTGTGCCTCTTTATATTTGCCGTTCGAGAGCAGAAAGCGATGATCCGGTGTGCAGTCAATATATTCGTCATTGTCCATCCAAACACGAACCATTTCTCTGTTTCTGTCTGAAACAAAAACGGCTTGAGCTTGAATAACGTGAGTCTTTTTCGTTTCGGGATCGCAAGCGTAAATATATGGATTCTGTCCGACCAATTCTTTAATCGGAAAACGTCCTTCAAGTGTGTGAATCATCGTGTCGCCGCTTAAACATCTCATCATTCCCATATTCGCACCGCGCCGCACGCCGCCTTGTTTGACAACTTCGGTCATCGTGTTGACGATGTTCATAAACGAAACCGGACCGCTTGCCACGCCGCGCGTCGAATTGACCATCGCGCCCATCGGACGAATAAATTCGTAAGTCATTCCCGTTCCGCCGCCGGTCTGGTGAATGATCGCCGCCGCTTGCGCGTGTTCCATAATCGCATTGATCGAATCGGGAACATTCAGAACGAAACACGCCGCAAGCTGTCCCTTCGGTTTTCCGGCGTTCACTAAACAAGGAGTATTAGGGATAAATTCACGGTTAAGCATTATTTCCGCCATCGAATTGTAGAAATAATCGCGCATCACCGAATCGTGTTCGGCGGTCGAAACGAAACCGACGACGCGGCGCACAATATCATCCCATTTTTCAAGCGGTTCGCCTTGCTCATCTTTCAAAGAATAGCGTTTGGCAATCACCTTTTGACCGTTTAATCCAACGGGTTTGATCTCACGTTTCAGTGAAGTTCCTGCTCCGTTTCCGTTACCATTTCCACTTTTTACGACAACATTGCCCGACACGACAGGCTCAAAGACTGTACTCATTTTCTTTTACCCTTCCTATTTTTGCGTCTCCTAAAGACACTTCTATTTTTATATTTTAGTTAAAATATTCGTCTAATGCATCATTAAAAATGCGAAGCTGAAGATTCTTTCTCGAGATAATGTAGATTGGTTTTTCTCTCAAGTGTTATGCAGAATAACCTATGTTATTTTGTGTGTCAATAGAAAAAATACACAATATGTTGTGCCTTTAACTTTTGAACAAACTAAATGATGCGTAAGTTAAAGTAATTTCTTAGGTTTTCGTCGTTAAAGTTTTTTTTTGATGGAGTAAATAAATTTTCAATTAGGCTTAAATTGACAACTTCAACGCGATTTGTCTAACTAAAAATATGGATAAATTGATTCACGGAACAGCCGCTGACGGAACAGTCAGAGTGATAGCGGCGATCACCACGGAGGCAACCACCGAAGCCGTCAGAAGACACGATACTTCGCCGACGGTTTCCGCCGCACTCGGCAGAGTTTTGACCGGAACATTGCTTTTAGGCGCGAGTTTGAAGGAATTTGACCGCTTGACAGTCAAGATCGAAGCGGACGGCGCAGTCGGCGGAATCGTTGCCGAAGCCGATAAAAACGGAAGAGTGCGCGGATATGTGAAAAATCCGCATGTTCGGATGCCGCCGAAAGAAAACGGTAAATTCGATGTGAGCGGAATCATCGGCAAAGGAATGTTCTACGTCATCCGCGAATCGGGTTTTGAACTCGGACTCCACCGCGATCCGTATATCGGTTCCGTACCGATTATTTCGGGCGAAATCGCCGAAGATTTTGCGTATTATCTGGCAAAATCCGAACAAATCCCGTCCGCCGTTCTTTTGGGCGTTTTGCTTAATAATACCGAGCCTTTCGTTAAATCTTCCGGCGGCGTGATGATTCAAATGATGCCGGGTGCAAACGAACATATCATCACAATGATCGAAGACACGATCCGCCACGCGCCGCATATCACAACCGCAATCAACGAGGGCGCAACTGCCGAAGATTTAATAAAACTCGCACTCGGCGAAATCGAATTTGAAATTTTAGGCGAACGCGATGTCAAATTTGAATGCAATTGTTCATTCGACCGCGCCGTGTCGCTCATCGGTTCGCTCGGCAAAACGGAGGTCGAATCAATGCTCTCGGAAGACAAAGGCGCAAAAATGACCTGTGGATTCTGCAACGAAACCTACACGCTGGATGAAGAAGATTTGCAA
>JBBSAX010000367.1:0-3427 GCA_038251885.1 Pyrinomonadales bacterium
ACCGTAAGCCGTGCCGAGCGTAAAAAAATGCTGATGCCGATTGAGTTCCCAGACGATTTTTTTGTCGCCGGTTTCATCTGCATCGAGTTCGTCAAATTGTTTCCAATGCTTGAGCGGTGAGCGTTTTCCGGCAATCGGTTCAAGATGCCAGTCAACTTCCTTTCCGAAATCGAGTTGTTTATATCCAAGTAGGTCAAATTTCCCATCAACTAGATTGTCGGCTTTTTCCAAAACTTTTTTTGTCACATCGCTGCCGAAGATTTCCCGATAAAATTCAAAAACTTCTGCTTCCTGACGAAAGGACGGAAAAAAACTATACTCGGAATGTTTATAAAATTGTTCAAGCAAATCCGCCGCATTTATTTCGTTTTTATTAAAGGCGGTTTTATCTATTAGATCAAAAAATTCCTCATCCGTTGGAAATTTACCGCTCAAGCCGGCTTGCTCGGCATAAACGGAAAAAACCTGCTCGCTGCGTGCGCGAATCTCCGACCAGCTTCTACCTTTGATTTTTCTTAATGTATCAAGAGGATTTGCCATTTTTTAGTCTGATTGTTTACAGGAATCAATGTAATTTAATTCAGATATTTACGTCCTGAAAAAAGGATTCTTAACATTTAAAATATCTACACTTTACACCAAGTTTTGGTTAAGAAAAACCTAATTTACAGCATTTTCTCAGAATTTGCACTTGCGTCGCGCCAACCGAACGGAAAATCAACATTTTGCTTTCTTGCCAAATCAATCAAAGTGACCGGCGTTATATTTTCCCAATCGCCTAAAAGTTTAATGTCGTCAGGTTCAAAATCAGCGATTCGCCAGCGAAAATCGGCAAATGCATAATTAGTCAGCGGAATTTTCTCCGCGTCATAACCGAGCAGATAAGCGCAAACCCAATCCATGGCGGCAGCATTTTCTCCGGCTAAAATCATTCCCAAAGGAAGCGCGTCCGGGCGCAAAGGTCCGTCGCCTTGTCCGGCGATTACAGCATCAACAATATGCAGAACCTTTCGCTGCACCGTGTCGGCAAGCGTCGCGTCAGGCTTTCCGTAAAGCAAAATTCTATTCAAATCAAGACACATCCGCGCGACTGTTTCGTTTCCCGACCAAGAACCTTCGACACCGACTTTGTCGCCTTTTAAGTGCATCATTCGCGTCAATTGCTGATTAACCGTCGCGAGAACTTTTCCTTTCGACGGCGAATTCGTCATATTTTGTTGGTCGGCAATATATTCCCAACTTCGTTTGACAAGATCATTTCCCGGATAACAATCACCGCCGCCCGCCGAACCGCCGATGCGGTGATGCGGCAGATATTCTTTGTTTCCGTTGATTCCGACGAGATTTTTCAGAGCGTTGGTGATTCCGGCTTTCTTGTGCGTTTTGAGTTTCGGGAGATTTATCACGACATCGGCTTCGATGACGTGCCGCGCAACGAGATACTGATGATTTCCCGGCGAATGAGTTTTCGCCATCAGACGCGGATCATAATTCGTGACGCGAAATGAATTGTTATCATCCGTGATCGGTTCTAAATAACTGTCCTCGCCGAGATTATACAAAACGTATTGATCGAGCGGAACTTTGTTTTCCGTTGCCTGTCGAACATCATTTTTAAAGACGGAAACCGTCCGGCGAAAATCAATTATTCCTTTGAAACGGCTATCGCGTTTCTGCATTTCTGCCGACCATTTATCAAAACCGTTGACGCGCAGAAGTTCATCGAAACGACAGCCTTGAACGGGCGAATCGCCGACGATGACCTGCGCGGGATTTGCTTTTAACGCTTCAACCACGACGGCATTTATCAACGAAATATGTGTAACAAGCGGCAAAATCCCACCCGAACCTTGGTTAGCGTGAAGAACAAGATTCGGCTTGACCAGAACCTTTGCACCTTCTTTGATTACCTTGCCGAAAGCTCCGCGGTTTCCGTCTGTCCAACCGAGATTTTCGGCGTTTTGAAAAATTGCCTGAAAAATTTCGTCGTCATTTTTGTCTGACAATTTCGGATATTCCGCCGCCGTTTTGACAGCCGAAACACGCGAATCTTTTAGACATTTTTGAAGTTCGTTCTGCATAAAATTCTTCTCTTCATTTTCCATTTTCCGTTTTCAATTTTACATTAATATTCATCTTATAACCTTTGTTATCACAGGTCGCCATTTGTTTGCTTTTGTTCGCGGAATGCTTTCAACCCGTTTTATTATAACCGATAAACCTTCAAAGTTTGCCGATAAAATCTGCGAGATTTTCGACTCGTCTTTTGAATCGAAATCATTTTTTGAAACGACTTGCAGTTCAATATCGTAGTTTTCCGACTGAATCAGCATATATTCTTTGACCGGAAAATCCTTCAACAAATGCGGCAGTTTTATTCCGCTGACGAATCTTCCGTCCGGCAACCAAATTCGGTCGAGTTCGCGTCCGATGACTTCTTGTAGAACAAAACTCGGATGACCGCTTCTACTCGTCGCGGGAAATTTCCCGATGTCACCAACGCGGTAACGCAGCATCGGCATTCCGTCAGCGTGAAGTTTTGTAACTAAAATCGGCGAATTTTCTTCGTCGGTTTCCGGTTCGACCAACGCCCACGCCCAATCAATCGTATATTCCAGATTTTCTCGCGGGTTTGTCTGAATTCCCAAAAGACCGAAATCGCGTCCGCCGTAACGCTCGTGAACGGGTTTTCCGAAAACTTCTTCAATAACTTTTCTATGTTCGGGAAACAGTTTTTCCGCGCCTGTAACAAAACATTTTTGGGGATAATTATTCGGACGAATTCCCTTTTCCTTTAAATATTCGGCAAAATGTCCGAGTGAGCTTGAGTATGCGACGATACAGTCGGGCGACCATTCTTCAAATTCCTCGTGATATTTTTGAAAAACTTCGGGCGAAAGCCGAAAACAATCAAACCAGCGCGTATTTGTTAAAAAACCTTTAAGGCGGTCGCGCAAACTATCGCTCGCCTGCGGATCGAGATGATGTCCCCAGAAAAACGCCATTTTTGAATCTCTCGGAACTCCAACCAAATCGAAAGTATATTCAAGCCCGCTTTCCTTCCAGCCGAGTTCTTCCGCGCCGAGCCAAATTTCCGTCGGCGTTCCGGTCGAACCGCCGGTTGCGTCTTTTTGCAGATTTTCGTGCGGAACGACTTTTGAAATCAAACCTTCACCGGCTTTTTGAATATCTTCGCGCTCCAAAACAGGCAATTTTGCATAATCTTCAAAACTGAAATCCGCACTTGCATCAAAACCGATTTCTTGAAAAAGATTTTGATAATAATCCGTTTCTTTCTCCGCACGCCGAACAGAAAAATGCAGCATTTTCAAAATCCATTCACATTTTTGATCTTCGCTCCAATCGGTGGATGTGCGCCGGAAATCGAGGCTTTTTTTATAATTATTAAAAACCGAACGCATATCGC
>JBBSAX010000368.1:0-3418 GCA_038251885.1 Pyrinomonadales bacterium
CACATTTATCCTTTAAGAATTTAAGTTTTTAATGCAGAGTGCCGAGTTTTCAATAAATTTTCCGAACTTACCGCTTTTGCCGTATTTACTGAAATGCGTTTGTTTTCTTCTTCCGTAATCTTCGCTTCGGGCAGAAAATGATTTAAAAGACTGCGAATTTTTGCTTTGTCGTTTTCACCGACTGCCTGACGAAAACTACTCAAAATTTGTGAAACTTCTTCATTGGAATAAGTGGCGATTTTGCCGATAAAAATCTTCGGATGTTTGGTTTTTAGAAGACTTTCGCCCGTAATTTCGAGTTCTTCAAAAAGTTTCTCGCCTTTTCTGATTCCGGTAAAAATGATGTCAATATCTTCATAAGGCTGCAAACCGGAAAGTCGAATCATATCTTCGGCGAGATCGAGAATTTTGATGGGTTCGCCCATATCCAAGATAAAAATCTCGCCGCCCGCGCCCAACGCGCCGGCTTGCAAAACAAGCTGCGAGGCTTCGGGAATGGTCATAAAATAGCGCGTCATATCTTTATGCGTAACGGTAATCGGCTTACTTTGCTGAATCTGTTCGCGGAAGATCGGGATGACCGAACCAGTCGAACCGAGAACATTTCCGAAGCGCACCGCCATATAATTTGTCGGGTAAATTTGATTGAGTCCTTGCAGAACAATTTCCGCGATGCGTTTTGACGCACCCATCACGGAGGTCGGATTGACGGCTTTGTCCGTAGAAATTAAAACGAAATCTTTTACGCCGGATTCTCCTGCAAGTCCGCCAATCAATTTTGTCGCAAAAACATTATTTTTTATTGCTTCAGTCGGATTCGATTCCATTATCGGAACATGCTTGTGCGCGGCGGCGTGAAAAACAACTTCCGGTTTGTGTTCCGCAAAAATCTCGCGCATCCGCGATTCGTCGCCGATGTCTGCCAGAAGCGGAACATAGTTTAAGTTCTCAAAATTCTTGCAAAGTTCGCGTTCGATCTGGAAAAGCGGAAATTCCGTGCGTTCGACTAATAAAAGCGATTTCGGTTTGAATTCCGAAATCTGCCTCACAAGTTCCGAACCGATCGAGCCGCCCGCGCCCGTGACCATTACGACTTTTCCGGTCAGAAACTCGTGCAGATTTTTATCATCGAGTTGAATGGGTTCGCGTCCTAAAAGGTCTTCTATCTGTACATCGCGAATGCGGCTGACTTTGACGCGCCCGTGCATGATTTCGTGCAAACTCGGCACGATTCGCGCCTTTACGGGAATTGCACTGCAGATATCCAAAACCCGCCGAATATCTTTGCCTTGCGCTTGATCGAGCGCAATGACCACTTGTTCAATGAGCAATTCGTCAATGAGTCGTGCCAGATCATCTATTGTTCCTAAAACTTTGATGCCGTTGACGCTTCCGCCTTTTTTATGTTTGTCGTCATCAACAAAGCCTTTAATCTCAAATTCCGTATCGCCGCGCCCCATAACGTCTTTGACGGCTAACGCACCGATTCTCCCTGCGCCGACCAATAGCGTTGATTGCTTGATTTTCCGGCGTTTTCCGACTTGAAATGAGCGTTTTTCACTGATCTCATAGATAAAACGGCGCAGAAGGCGCAACGTCAGAATGCCGGCAAACGCGAAAAGCGTGTCCATCAAAATGATCGAAAGCGGAACTTGCCATTGAATAAATCTTTCGGGCGACAAAAGAAGTCTGACCAAAATTAGAATCACGCCGGAAATAAACGCGGCTTTGAGGAAGGCTTTGATGTCTTCAAAACTGACGTAACGCCAGATTATCGAATACGCGCCGACGAGAAAGAGCGAGGCGAATTGAACAAAAACGACAAACGGAAGCTGTTTGAGCGCATTGTCCAAATAATACTCATCAAGTTTGAACTCGAACCTTAAAATATAAGCAAGAAAAAATGCGCCCGATAAAACGGCGACATCAGATATGAACTGGAAAGGTCGGCGTAAGAACCAAAGACTTTCTTCGGTTTGATTTGTCTTTGAAAAAAAATTCATCACAGTAGTTGTTTATTACACATTGAAATTACTCGGCAAATGCCAAACTGTCAACTATTAGAGTATTCAAGTTTCTGATTAGAGTTGTTACAAAATCAAGCAAGTTTTCGCGGCGTTTCTTTCAGTAGATTCAATTACTGTGTAATTATAACAGGCAACCGCATTTATAAAAGGTTGAATCAAACACGGAACTGCGTTATTCTTATGCGAAATAAGAAATTATTTTAATATTTAATACTAGGAAATTTTATGAAATTCAAGTTTGTTGTTTTATTTGCTCTTACGTTCAGTTTGTTTCAGGTTGGTTTCGGACAGATAGATTCTGTCAAGAAAGATTCCGTAACTCAAGATCAAGAAAGGGGTTATTTAGTTGGTCCGGGCGATCAGATCACGATCAAAGTTCTCGGCGAACCGCAATTTGACACGGTTGCCAGAGTTGATGAGGACGGTAAGTTTCAAGTTCCGTTTTTTGAAGAAAGAATTTCCGCTAAATGTCGTTCGGAAAAGGAACTTCGCGCCGATGTTACACAACTTTTAGCAAAGTATCTGAAAAATCCGCAAACCAGCGTCAATATAAGTGAGAAAAAAAGCCGTCCGTCGGCAACAGTTTACGGCGCGGTTAAAACTCCGCAACAATTTGAACTACTCCGCAAAGCGACTTTGCTGGAATTAATCTCGATTTCCGGTGGCGTAACGGAAGAAGCGGGTGGAATGATTCAGATTTTCCGCACTCAACCGCCGATGTGCGCCGATGCGAGTGATGAAAATAGGTGGAAGGAAGAAGCCGGAAATAGTTTGGAAGTTCCTTCGCGGATGTATAGTTTGACAAGTCTGCGATTGGGGCGCGAAGAAGCAAATCCTGAAATTATTCCCGGTGATATTATCGTCGTTCAGAAAGCATCACCCGTTTACATTACCGGCGAAGTGCTTGCGCCGCAAGGAATCTATTTAAAAGAAGGCGGTTTGTCTTTAACAGAAGCGATTGCCAAAATCGGCGGCGTTAACCGTCAAGCAAAAACAAAAGAAATCAAAATCTATCGTTTGAAGGAAAATTCAAAAGAGAGAGAAGTAATTGCCGCTAATTATGATTTAATTAAAAAAGGTGAGCAAAAAGATGTGGTACTCGAACCGTATGATATTGTCGAAGTTGACAAAGCGAAGAAAAGCATCGGTCAATTAATGTTGGAATTTGCTTTAGGTACCGGGAAACTCGGAGTTTCAGCAGTTACGCAGGGACTCGGAACGAGAGTTCTTTACTAGAAAAATCAAGTTAAATTCATTACTGAGCGGTATAGAAATTGCGGCTACAACAAAAGTGTGAAAAAAGAGATATTTAAGTGTGAATCAAACACTATTCAACACACTTTTGTTGCCGATAACTTCAATGATCGAAGCTATCGCTTCCAGTATAGACC
>JBBSAX010000369.1:0-3404 GCA_038251885.1 Pyrinomonadales bacterium
CAAATCCTCACCCGTTTTTATATCTTTAGCCAACTCGCCGGCTAACTGTTTCAATTTCTCTTCTTGTGTTCTGTTCATAAATTTACCTCACTATTTAGGTTAAAGTTTAATGAACAGTTACACAATTCATTTTACATTCTCTTAGGATCATTCAACAATTATAATCGGTCATTTAATAGCTAATTTTCATCGCCAAATCTTCAAATATCTTCCGAACCATTTTTGCACCCAAGGTTTTTTCAAAGATTCGATTGTTTTTTCTGTTCCTAATGCTTGCGTGATTTTGGCGAGTGTCGGGTAAACGTGGATGGCTTTGTTGAGATCGGCGATGGAAAGATCGTGTTTCATGGCGACGGTGAATTCCGAGAGAAGTTCGCCGGCGTGAATTCCGACGATGGTTACGCCGAGTATTTTTTCGCCTTTGAGGACTAATTTGGCAAAGCCGTGCGCGTCGCCTTCGGCTTGGGCGCGGTCGTTTTCCGAGAAATGCACTTTGTAGATTTTCACATTGTCGCGTCCGAATTTCTCGATTGCATCTTTTTCGATCAAACCGACTCGCGCGACTTCCGGTTCGGTGAATGTTGTCCACGGAACAATGGAATAATCGGCTTTTTTGGTGAAAGGGAAAAATAAAAAGCAATTTTGGAGAACGACTTGCGCTTCGTAATCCGCCATGTGCGTGAACTGAAACGCGCCGTTGACATCGCCCGCCGCGTAGATGTTTTTGTTGGTCGTTCGCAAATAATCGTCAACTTTTATTTTTCCTTTTTCGAGTTCTACGCCTGCGGTTTCTAATTCCAAACCTTTTGTATTCGGCGTTCTGCCGACGGCGACGAGGATTTCGTCGGCTTCGATCTCTTCCTTTTCGCCGTTTTTCTTTTCGATTGTAATGACCTTTTTGCCTTTGTCAGTTTTATGAACTTTGACGGCTTTGGCGTTTGTTTTTAGAATGATTCCTTCTTTTTCAAAAACGTCTCCGATAAATTCCGAAACTTCTGCATCTTCTTTCGACAAAATATGTTCCGACATTTCGATGATCGTAACTTTTGAACCGAAACGGGCAAACGCCTGCGACATTTCCGCACCGATTGCGCCGCCGCCGAGAACGATCAATGTTCCGGGCAAATCTTTGAGGTGAAAAATTTCTTCGTTGGTGATATATCCGGTTTCTTCGATGCCTTCAATCGGCGGCACGAACGGCGATGAACCTGTTGAAATACAAAAGCGTTTTGCTTTCATAATGCGTTTTTTATTTGAATCTTTGAGCGAAACTTCGATCTCGTTTTTGCTGATAAATTTCGGCGAACCGAAAATGACTTCCGCGCCCATTTCTTCAAAAACTTCCGGTCGGTCGTGTTCTTCGATTGTCGAAATCACGTTTTGAACGCGGTTTGTAATTGAAGCGAAATTGTTATCTTTGAAATTCATCTTCGGCGTTTCAAAGCCATATTTTTCGGCGTGTTTCATATCGGAAGCAAGCCGTGCCGAGCGAATCAGAGTTTTTGAGGGAACACATCCCGTATAAAGACAATCGCCGCCGAGTTTATTTTTTTCGATAAGCGCAACTTTTGCGCCCAAAATCCCCGCGCCGCCCGCTACAACGAGTCCCGCCGAACCGCCGCCGATGACAATTAAATCGTAAATTTCGCTCATATTTTTATTGTGTTCACAGATGAATACGAATATTTTTTACAGGGATGAAGAGGATGAACAGGGATAAAATTAATAAATTCTTTAAAATCTGTGTTTATCTGTGTTCATCTATGGTTAATTTTCTTTCTCAACTTCTAAATCCGTTTCATTTATCTGCCGCCGCACTTTGTTAAATGTCGAATACGCGCCGAAAATGACCAGTAAAACGACAATGATATAAACCCAGATCGGCACATTTTTTCCGGCAAAAATTAAATAAATATACGCGGAAACAAAGAAGAACATCGCCGATAAAGCGGGCAAAGCGATTGACCTTCCTTTGCGATAATTGCGAATGAGCCACGCAATCGAAAGCGAGAAAAACGGAATCGCGCCGACGTAAATCGCGCCGAAAATTATCGGATTCACGCCGTAATTTGTGCCTAAACTAAAAAACCACTCTTTTATCGCTTCCCACATAAAAAAAATATTTCTCCGAATTTGTCGGAATAATCCGTTCACACTTCTACTTTATTCCAAAAAGGTCTAAATTAAATAGAAACATTGAAGGAGATAAAATTATGAAAATTAAACTAACTGTATTTTTAACTGTTGGTATCTTAGCACTTTCTGCCGTCTTCGGATTTTTTAATTTCGGAAGTTTACCGCAGGTTTCGGCAGAAGAATTTGCCGCAAACTTTTCTGCACAAGGGACAAATATAAATCCTGATGACGCGGATATGAGCGGAACTTACAATTTTGACAAGTCGCACAGTGCGATTGGTTTTCGCGTAAAACATATGGGTTTGGTTGATGTTCCGGGCTATTTCCGCGATTTTACGGGAACTGCTATGTATAACGCCAAAGACGTTTCAAAATCTTCGGTCGAATTCACCGCGCAGATGACGAGCGTTGACACGGGCGTTGAAGGGCGCGACAAGCATCTTCGCACGGCTGATTTTTTTGAGGTCGAAAAATTTCCGACAATGACTTTTAAAAGCACGAAAGTCGAGAAAAAAGGAAATCAATTGATGGTTTCAGGCGATCTGACGATGAAAGGCGTGACGAAACAAGTTACTTTTCCATTTAATGTGACGGGTTTTGCCGAACAGCGCGGCACAATGAAAATGGGCATCACGGCGGAAACTTCGATCAATCGCCGCGATTACGGCGTAAATTACGGAAGCAATATGCCGAACGGCGTTGCAGTGCTTTCCGACGAAGTAAAAATCAATCTTCAGATCGAAGCCGCAGTGCAGAAGAAAGAAGCTGCTTCGATGGATAAAAAGTAAATAATTGAATGCGTGTGAAAATTAAAGTATTTATATTTTCAATACTTTACAATTCGGAACAGATCACAGGTGAAAAATAATACCAAGTTGCGTAAATAGGATGATGTAGAAAACGAGATGCGAGGCGGAAACGCGACTGCAAAGGAGCGTGTTCAATAACACTAGCAGCACACTCCTTTGCAGTCGCGTTTCCGCCATTTTAAACTTGGTATAATAACTGTTAGATTTAATTTTTCATCTGTGATCTGTCAGTTATTATCTTTTCCGAATGGTTTTACTTAATTTTTTTCATCGAGCATTTTTTCGTGATGAACTTCGGCTAAATCGTTTACCGCAATCAAACCTTCTCCGGCGGCGTGAACGGCGGCGAATTCACTGTCAGGTGCGAAAACAAGCTGACTTCCGCTGTTTTGAACTTCTTCGATGAGCTTTTCTACATCATTTTCATTTTCAAATTCTTTGTTCACTTTTCGGATATAA
>JBBSAX010000370.1:0-3394 GCA_038251885.1 Pyrinomonadales bacterium
AGAGGCTTTCCAGATAATGTCTCTATACAAACCGGAAATTTTGGACAAATTTATAAAAACTCTTTTTTTGGCTGATTTCAATTCGAGTGAACCTTCCGATAATTCGCCACACGGCGCAATAACAATATTTTTATAAGGAATCAGTTTTAATTTTCGGAGTTTGACGGCAATTATTGAAAGAGTTGCGAAAAAACTGTTTGAATAAATGGAATCGGGATCAACTTCAAGAATTAGTTCACGCAGTTTCGAGATTTTGATGTTATCTTTTGATAAATAATAGACTTGGGCGTTCCGCACTGAATTCCACTCATTGATTTTTACATCTTTATATTGTGCTTTGTCTAATTTTCCGTCGTGATCTCTCGTCACAATCCAAAAATCATAATTTTGATGAAGCCGATCAACCATATTTACAATCGTTCGCATACCGCCGCCGCTTTTGTATCCCGGTAGATAGTAATCGCAAAACATTAATATTTTAGGTTTTCTATTTTCCATCATTTGTAAGTAATTTCAGAGAGGCTTGATAAACTTCTTCGGTTGAAATCAAGTCCAGACATTTTCGATTATTAAAACATTTTGGCGAAAAACAGCCTTCACATTCGACGATTTTTCTAAAAGTTTGATGCTGATTTCCAAACGGCTTCCATCTTCCCTGATAATCAATCGCCGCAAAAATTCCGACACAAGGCGTTCCGACCGAAGCGGCTAAGTGCATTGTTCCCGTATCATTACCAAGATAAAGTTGACAATTTGCGAGAGCCGCCGCCGCTTGTCGAATATTTAAACTTCCGGCAGCATTTGCACCAATTTTCCATTTTTCCAAAAGTCTGTTTCCTTTTTCTCTGTCTTCCTTTCCGCCAAAAATTATCGGAAAAATTTCTTTTTCTTTAATCAACCGCTGACCAACCTCCAGAAAACGCTTTTCCGACCAAACCTTTGATTCCCATTTACTCGCCGGGGCAATTCCGACTAATTTTTTTTGTTCAAAATTCTTACCACAATTTTCCCGTAACCAATTTTGTGCAAATTGTTTTTCATCTTCAGTTAAAAGCATCTCCGGCTTCAATGTTTCAATATCGCCGATTGGAAAATGTTCGGCAGAAAGACAATTTAATAAAAAATTAATTTCGGAATTTAGTTCCGGCAGAGGTTTCTGTTGATTTAAATCAATAAGATTTATCTTTAAATTTTCCAAACCGATAATTTTATTTATTCCGGCAAGCCGAAAAAAAAGTTTATCCCTTCTAATCTGTTTGAGTGTTCGATTTCTCGTCATTAAATAAATAACGACATCAAAATTATTACTTCTTATTTCTGACAATAGTTTCTTAAATGCTCTGATCGTCTTATATTTATCCAATCCGGTCGGATACTTTAGCCATTTATCAAAAAGCCCTTCTTTTGGCAAAACATTTTGGGCGGCGATGTAATTTGGATTGTTCGCATCAGTATTTGTTAATAGCGAGATTTCGGCATTTGGAAACGCTCTTTTAACCGCCCAAAATGCGGGTAGTGAAACCAGAGTGTCGCCCAAGTGACCGATTCTGAAAATTAAAATACGTTTGAAGTCCAAAATATTTATCAAATTTTATGCGGTCAATGTTTTGTATTTCAAAGCCGCTTCTTCTAATTCTTTAAATTTTATTGCTGTTGTTCCGATTTGTTCGACGACAATTCCGGCAGAGATATTTGCGAGTTCAGCCGCCTTTGCCAAACTTGCACCCGCGCCGAGTGCGACGGCTAAGGTCGCAATTACCGTATCGCCCGCGCCTGTTACATCATAGACATCTCTTGCCAAGGCTTTTAGATTTAAAGGATTTTTATTTTTTTCAAAAAGTGTCATTCCTTCTTCACCCTTGGTAATCAAAATCGCGTCGGTTTCAATTTCAGAAATAAGCTGATTTCCGGCAACTTCTACTAAAGTTTGCCCGTTTTCTTCCAATTTACAGGCTTCCGCCGCTTCCCTTTTATTTGGAGTTAAAAGAGTTGCGCCTTTATATTTGTGGTAATTTTTGCCTTTCGGATCAACTAAAATTTTTATATTTTTCTTTCTGGCAATCGTTATCAGACGCAAAAGCAGGTTTTCCGTTAAAACGCCTTTGGCATAATCGGAAACAATAATAATCTCAACCTCGTCTAATAACATTTCGAGTTTACGCCAAACAATATTTTCTTCCTCGATATTTAGATTTTCGCTTGTTTCTTGGTCGAGTCTGACTATTTGCTGACTGTGCGCGATAACTCTGGTTTTAACTGTCGTCGGACGATTTTTGATTTCTATTAAATATTCCGGTGAAATATTCGATTTTGCCAAAATTTCGGGAAATGTTTTTGCTTCTTTATCATTGCCGACAACGCCGACTAAAAACGGTTTTGCTCCGAGTCCGGCGACATTTGCCGCGACATTTGCCGCGCCGCCGGCAATCAGAGTTGTTTTATCAAGTCGAACAATCGGAACGGGAGCTTCGGGCGAAATGCGTTCGACGCTTCCCCACCAATATCGGTCAAGCATCACGTCGCCGAAAACTAGAACTTTTACTTTGAAAAAATTTTCTAAAATCTGCATTTATTAAACTTGTGTGAGCAATTTAGCATCAACGATTTCACACCAAATATGAAACATCGTAATATGAACTTCCTGAATACGCGCCGTTCTCTGAGCAGGAACTAAAACGCATTTGTCGCACAACGAAGCGAGTTTTTTGCCTTTCGCGCCGCTTACGCCGAGCGTTTTACAACCGATTTCCCGTGCCGACATAACGGCGGAAATCACGTTCGGCGAATTTCCGCTGGTACTGATCGCAATTAAAAGATCGCCTTCGACGGCTAAGGCTTCCACTTGTCGAGCAAAAATTCTTTCAAAACCATAATCATTTCCGAGTGCGGTTAAAGCAGACGTATCTACTGTTAGAGCAATTGCCGGAAGTCCTTTTCTCTCAGTTTCGTAGCGTCCGACAAATTCAGCCGCCAGATGTTGAGCATCTGCCGCACTTCCGCCGTTGCCGCAAATCAGGATTTTCTTACCTTTTTCCAGCGTCTCAAAAATCAGTTCGGCACATTCTTCTATGATGGAAAGTTCAGTTTCTAAAACTTTTTCAAACAATTTAATATGATCTTTCAAAGAATTTTCTATTATTTTTGTATTTTGAGTTAAATTTTGAATTTCTTTTTTTCCTTCCTTATTATTTTCACTTTTGATCTTTTCGACAATGGAACTTGAGGAAAATCCTTCAACTAACGGCAAAGAAAAAACCTCGCCGCCATTTTTTTTAACAAAATCTGCGCCGATAATTTCATTCTCCGCCCAATCGCCGCCCTTGACCAAGACATCGGGTTTTATTTCTTTAATTAAATTTTCCGGTGTCGGTTCGGAAAAAATTCTGACTTCATC
>JBBSAX010000371.1:0-3354 GCA_038251885.1 Pyrinomonadales bacterium
AGTTGCCGATCAAGCGGCATACATTACGAAAAATGAAGCCGAACGCGCCGTCGCGCTTTTGAAGGAAAAAACGCAGATCAAGCATTATTGCGAGCCGTGCGATAACAAATCGGTTCGGTCGGAAGAAATCCAAAATCTCGAAGCAATGCCGACAGGTTATCAAGAAACCCGGGAAGTAAAAGTCAACGGCGAAGGCATTGATCTCGCTTATGTTTATTTTGAGGACAAAAAAGGTAAATGGAAAAATGTCGCCAAAGACCTAAAAATAGACGTTGACGATGTGCCGAAATACCTGCCGAAAGAAGGCGAATAATTTTCAATTTAATTCTGCGAAAAAGTTTTCGGCTTGACGGTCGGACGTTAATCTGAAAACTTTTAGGTCTCTAAAGTTCTGCAAACGCGACAGGATCGCCGGGTTTTTATCGCGCGGAAAATTCCATACATATTTTAGAAATTTCAGGTCGAGGTTTTCATCGCAACCTTCCGCCATATCGAGACGACCGTTTTTCTTGTAAAAAGCGATTCTTTTTAGAACGCGCCACACACAAACCGTTCTCGGAAAATCAAGCCAGACGACCGTATCGCAACGCGACATACGCATTTCCATTGTTCCGCCGTAATTTCCGTCAATTATCCACGAATCGGCTTTGATAATTTCCTGAACTTTTTCCAACCATTCTTCTTCAGAAGTTTCCGTCCAATTCGGTTTCCAGTAAATTTTATCGAGATGAATAAGTTTTAAATTCGTCGCTTCGTGAAGTCGTCTTGCAAAAGTAGATTTTCCCGCGCCGCACGAACCGATAATCAGAACTCTGTTCATAGATTTTTATTTACGAACAGACGATCTTATTGTTCGCGCAATTTTTCTAAAAGTTCTTTTTCGCGTTTTAGGGAAATTCCGGCTTTCATCTCAAAATTCTGTTTTTCGCGCCAACTTCTTAAATCGAGAATCGTTTCTTTCAAAGGTCGAAATTTCAAATCTTTTTCCAGTGCTTTATCAACATTCATCGTCAAAAAATTCTTTGTATCTTCAACCGATTCCGGCAAATAAAACGGCATTTCGCTCCACGGCGCGACTTTATTTTCGGTCAAAAACTTTTCGTCTGCCCAGATAAATTGCGCGTCGCTTGCCGTTGCATTTTTTATTTCATCAAGCATTTTTCCGAATGTCAGATCAAGCGATTTGCTCGTGACGTTAAAAGTTCCTGTTATATTTTCTTCCACCGCTTTGACAATCCACCCGGACAAATCACGCGCATCAATCAATTGAACAAATTTCTCCGGCGTTCCCGGCGCGAGAATTTCGCCGCCGCTTGCAACGCGCAGTACCCAATAATTAAACCGATCAGTCCAATCAAATGCGCCGACGATCATTCCGGCGCGGACATTTAACACACAATTCGGCATCGCTTTTTCGGCTTCTTCTTCGCACAATTTTTTCAACGCGCCGTAACTTTCGCCCAAAACTAAGCCGTTTAATTCCTGATTCGGATCAAGATTTTCAAACTTTTCTCGCTCTTCATCGCTGAGTTTAGCAGTCGCGGTCGTTTCGTCGTAATTTGATTTGCTTGTATCCGAATAAACCGAACTGCTCGAAATGAAAACATATTGCCCGACTTTATCTTTCAAAAATTCCGCTGATTTTTTCACGATTTGCGGCAAATAACCGCAAGTATCAATCACGGCATCCCAATTTCTGTGGCTTAATTTCTCTAAATCAAAATTGCGGTCGCCGTGCATTTGTTCAACTTTGGGGAGTTCTTCATCAGCATAATTCTTCCCGCGATTGAAAAGCGTAACTTCGTGATTGTTTTCTAACGCCGCATAAATTAAATGACGACCGAGAAATTTTGTTCCGCCGATGATTAAGATTTTCATTTTTTTATACGGTTGGTTTAAGCCATTTCAGGCTTTGGATAAATTTGAAATCATTGACATTGTAAGTTAAAACGGTCAGATCATTTTCGAGCGCAACGGCGGCAATCAACGCGTCTCCGAGGAATAGTCCGTGAGAATTTGAATAATTATCAACTAATTCGATGGCAATTTGTGAGATTGCCGGAGAAAAAGATATTAGAGGAAAATTATCTAATAATCGCTTTACTATTCGCTTTTCTTGATTCGATTTCGAGCCTTGCAAGCATTCGATATAAATAGTCGTATCAATCGCACATTCAAGACTTCCGACATATTTAGCAATGGCTGAGTCTCCTTTGAAAATTTTTGAAAAAACATTTGTGTCCGGCAAAAACTCGATCATATTTTCCCGTTATTTTTATCTCTGATTTGTCGGGCAATTTCTTCAGCCGATTCTTCGCGGTCTGCCCAAATTCCGACAACTGCTTCTAAATCTTCTTTCAAACTATTCCGGCGCGGCGGAATGATTGCCGAAGATTTTTCGGATTTTGACTTTTTCTCAAATTCTTCCAAATCTTGTAAAAGTTGTTCGCCAAATTCGGAATCGTTTATCTGATACGAACGATTCACATTTTGCGGAATTTCGATTGTTACTTGTCCCATAAAAAAACCTCCTTTGACGAACAACTTTTATCACGGTTATTGTTTGATTTGATAAAACGATTTTCGTCCCAAATAACGCGCCGAATCGCCTAAATCTTCTTCGATTCTGAGAAGTTGATTGTATTTTGCGATGCGATCCGAACGCGAAAGACTTCCGGTTTTAATTTGTCCGGCATTTGTTGCAACGGCGAGATCGGCGATGAACGAATCTTCTGTTTCGCCCGAACGGTGCGATATTACGGCGGTCATATTATTTGTTTTGGCGAGTTCGATTGCGTCAAGAGTTTCAGTTAAAGTTCCGATTTGATTGACTTTTATAAGAATCGAATTTGCCGCGCCTTCGTCAATTCCGCGTTGCAAAAATTTGACGTTCGTAACAAAAAGATCGTCGCCGACGAGTTGGACTTTTTTGCCGATTTTCTCGGTGATGTATTTCCACCCGTCCCAATCGTTTTCCGCCATCCCGTCTTCGATGGAAATTATCGGATATTTCTTTGTCCAATCAATCCAGTAATCAGCCATTTCTTCGGAAGACAATTCGCGTTTGTCGCTCTTTTTGAAAACATATTTGCCGTTGTCGTAAAATTCGCTCGCCGCCGGATCGAGCGCGATCATAATATTTTCGCCGGCTTTGTAACCCGCTTTGTCAATCGCTTCGAGAATCGTTTCGACCGCTTCTTCGTTTGATTTTAGATTCGGCGCAAAACCGCCTTCGTCGCCGACGGCGGTTGAATATCCGCGCGATGCGAGAACTTTTTTCAAATTATGAAAGATTTCCGCGCCCGCGCGAAGTGCTTCCGTAAAGGATTCCGCGCCGACGGGCATAATCATAAA
>JBBSAX010000372.1:0-3302 GCA_038251885.1 Pyrinomonadales bacterium
CTTAGTAACAATAGTTAAATAACCTTACCCATTAAGGTAAAATCGTATAAGATAATTTCGGCATTGTCGGATGCCTTAATAGTCTTTTTTGGTCAATCTCTTCAACTAATGACGGTTGTTTGAGTGGATAATATTTTTTGTTTATTCTCACTTCCACCCGCAAGCCTGTTTTAGTTGCTGTTTTCTTCATCAATTCCTTCACTTGCTCTAAATCTGTTAAAATCGTTTCCTTAATTGTTCGATGCACTTGGGCAAATAATCTTCTTTCTATCGGATTATACTTCGAGCAATATGGCGGATAATGACAAATTACTAACTTTTTGCCAATTTTCCGAGCTAATTCTTGCAACAATTTCTTGAATAAATGATGCCGATGCCCGTTCGCTCCGCCGCTATCGCATAAAATCAAGATTCGCGTCGCGTTCCGATACTCGAATTTCCCGACCCTTTCCCACCACCACTCTAAATTATCCACCACAAATTCGGCGGTCTCGTGCGATGAGCCAATACTCAAATACCCTTCATTCAATTTCAAGTCGTAAATCCCGTGCGGAATCGCTTTCCCGACTCCAAGATGCGGATAATCGTGGTCAAACACTTCAACCGCGTTCTTTCCCTTAGTTAAGACCGCTTCGTTTCTGGTCAAGTTACCTAAAATTTCCTTCTTCTTGGTGTCTATGCTGATGATCGGGTTGTTTTCCATCAGCATAAACATCGCTAACAAAAATGAAATGACCCGAAACTGTTCGCTCCTGTCCGGGCTTTTTCCCGTTAGAATCTGTTTTGCCGGTTTCCTGTTTCGATAACCTTGAGCGTGTAATATCCGCTTGATACATTTGGTTTCAATTTCGACTTGATAGCTCTTTTCCAAATGAAGGGCAATGTCGCAATTTCTTAAATGTGTCCATTTAACTGTTTCATCCGTTGGGCTTCCCGCCGTGTTTTGTTCGACATATGCCAATATCCAAGCGGCTAATTCATCAATTTCTACTTCTTTTTTTTACGTCCGCCGCCGATTTCGCGTTGCCGGGAATAATCAGTTTCATAATTATTCTCTGACAATTCCTGCACTCCTTTGTTAATCGTTTGGCGCGCCGCTCCAAAAACACGCGCTAAATACCTTTTACTCCCAACTCCCAAGCGTTCAAACTCCATCGCTAAAAAATGTCGCCGCTGCTTTTCGGGCAAACTCCGATAATAGCTCAATTGCTTTTCTAAAAACTCATCTGCATAATAACTGTTTGGTTTCCTCATTGTGGTTTGATGCAAATTATTCTAAATGGATAACTTTATTTAACTTTCGTTACTTATTGCTTTATTTACCTTTTTCTTTTTCAGAACGGATAAAAAAATTTCTTCTCTCTTGTTGTCAGGAATAGTGCTTGGGTTGGGTTGTATTGTCAGACCTTATCCGATTTTGTTACCATTTGCTTTTTTTATTGGAAATTTCGTTTTTCGTAATCCGGCTTTCACATTAAAAAGAATTGCGGTAATGGCATTAAGTTGTTGGTTAATTGTCGGGTTATGGGGAGTCAGAAATTATTATCATTTCGGTAAGCCGATGTTAACATCAATAGGCTTAGGATATGGACTGTGGGTTGCAAGTTATAAGGATATATTGCATGACGCGACATCTGATCAATTCGTTACGGATGAACTTCAAAGACTTGGGATAGGCGATATTCATTTTCACAATGAAAACTTAAAATTACAAGAAATCGCCATAAATCGAATTAAAGCAGATCCGCTGCATTATGGACTGGCGACTCTAACCTCCGGCGCACGTTTGTGGATTCCGTTGGGTGGAGGAAAAATGCCGATTTTTGCAAAAGTGTTGCTGCTTGTCTTTTATTTTACTCTGTTTGTATTAATGCTTTGGGGTATGTGGCTCTCAAGAAAATCAAAAAATCCGATTTTAATAGGTGGCATCATTCTGATTTCTTATTATACCGTCCTATTTATGCCTCTAACGCTGGAAAGTCGGTATATGCTGCCTGTAAGATTTTTCTCATTTCTTTTTATTTCCATAGCTTTGAATCACTTAATACAAAATTTCTTTATGACAAAATTCACCGATGCCTCAGAGTTGAAACAGATATGATCAATATACCTTTTAATAAACCTACTCTAACCGGAACAGAAATCGGTTATTTAACGGAATGTCTGAGTAATATGCACATTGCCGGAGACGGTATGTTTACCCGAAAGTGTCATACGTTGCTTGAGCAAAGTTTGGGAGTAAGAAAGTCTTTGTTGACAACTTCCTGCACACATGCTTTGGAAATGACGGCATTATTACTTGATATAAAACCGGATGACGAAGTTATAATACCGTCTTTTACCTTCGTTTCTACTGCTAATGCTTATGTGTTGCGTGGGGCAAGACCCGTTTTTGCCGATATTCGCTCGGATACATTAAATATTGATGAAACGAAAATTGAATCGCTTATTACGCCGAAAACAAAAGCAATAGTTGTTGTTCATTATGCCGGAGTAGGCTGCGAAATGGATGAAATAATGAAGATTTCGGAAAAATACGATATTCCTGTTATTGAAGATAATGCTCACGGGCTTTTTGGCAAATACAAAGATAAATATCTGGGAACTTTCGGCTTGATGGCAACACAGAGTTTTCACGAAACTAAAAATTTTTCATGCGGTGAAGGCGGAGCATTATTAATAAATAATTCACAGTATATTGAACGGGCGGAAATCATCCGCGAAAAAGGAACAAACAGAAGTCGTTTTTTTCGCGGGCAAATTGATAAATATACGTGGGTTGATTTGGGCTCCAGTTATCTGCCGTCTGACATCTTAGCCGCTTTTTTATATGCCCAACTCGAAGTTCGTGAGAATATTCAGAATAAGCGAAAGCAAATATGGAAAACTTATAAAAATTCATTAGAAGATTGGGCAAAGGAAAAAAATGTTTCATTGCCGACTGTCCCGAAAGTGTGCGACCAAGCCTATCATATGTTTTATATGATAATGCCGTCGCTTGAAAAAAGAACTGATTTTTTAGATTATTTGAAAAGCAACGGTATTCTTTCGGTTTTCCATTACTTGCCCCTGCACCTTTCGGAGATGGGGAAAAAGTTCGGTGGAAAAGTCGGCGACTGTCCTATAACGGAAGATTTAAGCGACAGACTGGTTCGTCTGCCTTTTTACAACAGCCTTACTGAAACGGAGCAGAATAAAGTTATTCAAACTGTTATAGAATGGAAAACTCAATAAAATAAAGTAATGTCCGAAAAGAATAATAATTTTTCAATCTCAATCGTGATTCCGGTTTATAACAGCGA
>JBBSAX010000373.1:0-3287 GCA_038251885.1 Pyrinomonadales bacterium
AAGGAAATATTATCTATCATCTAGAGCCGCAACGCCCGGAAGTTCATCGCCGGCAAGAAACTCTAAAGTCGCGCCGCCGCCCGTAGAAATATGCGAGATTTTGTCGGCGAGTCCGGCTTGATTGATGGCTGAAACCGAATCGCCGCCGCCGACTATTGAAGTTGCGCCGTTTTCCGTTGCTTCGGCGACTGCTTGGGCAATTGCAATTGTGCCTTCGTCGAAGGGTTTTTCTTCAAACATTCCCATCGGACCGTTCCAGATGATTGTTTTCGCGCCTTCGAGTGCGTTTTTGAAAATTTCCGCCGTTTCCTTACCAATGTCCAACCCAACAAGTCCCGTGTTTGTAAAATCAACCGGAATTGTTTTCGCGGAATTCAGCGGATCGTAAGAATCTACGACAACGTGATCGGTCGGCAAAAGAAGTTCAACACCAGATTCTTTAGCTAGTTTTTCAACTTCGAGCGCGGTCGGCATCATTTCGTCTTCAACTAGAGATTTTCCGACTGTGTAGCCGTTTGCTTTGAAAAATGTATAAGCCATCGCGCCGCCGATCAGAAGTTTGTCAACCTTTCTTTCAATCAAAGATTTGATGACCGGAATTTTGTCCGAAACCTTTGCGCCGCCTAAGATTGCGATAAACGGACGTTCGGGATTGTTCAATGCTTTGCCTAAGAATTCGAGTTCCTTTTCCATCAAAAGTCCTGCAACCGAATCGTCAACAAATTTCGTAATTCCGGCAGTCGAAGCGTGTGCGCGATGCGCCGTGCCGAATGCGTCGTTGACATAAACGTCGCAAAGTTCGGCTAATTGTTTCGCAAAATCTTCGTCGTTTGCTTCTTCGCCTTTGTGAAACCTCAGATTTTCAAGCAAAAGTATTTCGCCAGCTTCAAGTTTTTCAACTCGTTCCTTTACATTTTCGCCAACGCAATCATTTACAAAGAAAACTTTATCGTTTTTAACTTCCGCAGTTCCGAGCGAAGTTCCCATCGAATCAATTTGCGGTGGATTATCGCCTCGACTCGAAATATCTTGAAATTCGGGCATTTTAATTAAATATTCATAAACAGGTTTGAGCGAATATTTTTCGACAACTTCGCCCTTCGGTCTGCCCAAGTGAGATGCGAGAATGACTTTTGCGCCTTGTTCAATTGCATATTTTATCGTCGGCAACGCGCCTTGAATGCGCGTGTCGTCTTCAACTTTGCCGTTTTTGATCGGCACATTAAAATCCACGCGTATAAAAACTCTTTTACCTTTTATATCAATATCTTTAATTGTTTTCTTATTCATAATTAAAAAATCACATTCAATTTCAGTTGATAACAAGTAGTGCTAAATCTAAACAAAATCAGCCAAGCAATAAGTAAAAACGGCGAAAAAAAGTTAAGAATCATCAATCCATAAATTAATTTCGGCTTGGTTTCGGCTTGAATTGCGTTATCGGTATCGTGTATTTGATTTGCAGAATGTAAAGAAACCAAATAAAAACCATAAAATCCCGCAATAAATGGAAAGCCAAAGTATATTATTGTAAGAAATCCAAGAAACGTATCAGTAACATTTATCACAGGAAAAATATTACATTTTGAATTCTTATCGAACCAACTAACAAGATATGGCAATATCAACGAAAAAAAAGGCGCGAATATCAAAATCCAAATTTTGAATCGGTTTGTCGTTGGCTCTTCCATAAATCTTAAAAAATAATCGGTAGAGTGAACGGTAATGAGCAAGTTTGCTGTCGAATAAATTTATCAAAAGCAATGATGTTCGCTACCGCTCACTATACCGATTTTTGATTTTTACAAACCTTTATTGGCAATATATTTAACCAAATCCCGAACGCGGCACGAATAACCCCATTCGTTGTCATACCACGAAAGAATTTTCACGGTTGTTCCGCCGATTACTTTTGTGTTTTCCGCATCAACTATCGAAGAATGCGGATTTCCGCGAAAATCTATCGAAACTAGAGGCTCTTCGCTAAACGCTAGAATGCCTTTTAATTCATTATTCGCCGCGTCTTTCAAAACCTGATTGACTTCTTCGGTCGTCGTTTCGGTTTCGAGGTTCATTACAACATCAACTAATGAAACATTCGGTGTCGGAACGCGGACGGAAATCCCGTCAAATTTCCCTTCAAGTTCGGGAATGACGAGTGCAACAGCTTTTGCCGCACCGGTCGAAGTCGGAATCATTGAAAGTGCCGCCGCCCGTGCGCGACGCAAATCTTTATGCGGTAAATCCAATAATTGCTGGTCGTTCGTATAAGAATGAATCGTGTTCATTAAGGCGTTTTTGATGCCGAATTTGTCGTGCATAACTTTTGCAACCGGCGCAAGACAATTTGTTGTGCAAGATGCGTTTGAAATTATGTGATGATTTGCCGCATCATATTTTTCTTCATTTACGCCAAGAACAATCGTAATATCTTCACCTTTACCCGGCGAGGAAATAATTACTTTTTTGACCGCACCGCGCAGATGTTTGCCCGCATCTTCGGCTTTCGTAAACCGTCCGGTTGATTCGATGACGATTTCCGCGCCGACTTCTTCCCACGGAATCAATGCCGGGTCTTTTTCGCTGAAAACTTTAAAACTGTCATTATTAACCCTTATAGTGTCGCCTTCGGCTGAAATGTCGTGATCGAGGTTTCCCATAATCGAATCATATTTAAGAAGATGCGCCAGAGTTTTTGTGTCTGTTAAGTCATTTACTGCAACAAAATCAATATCGCTGTCCCCCAAAGCCGTTCTCATTACGTTGCGTCCGATGCGTCCGAAACCATTAATTCCTACTTTTATTGCCATTCTGAAAATTCCTCCTGAAAATTATTTGTCTGATAAAAACTTGAAGATAGCTTATATTTTACCAAAGTTCAAAGTATGCTTTTGTTGGGTTTAATGTAAAATTAATAAAATACAGTAATTGAAAACTATTCCAAATAATTGAAACAAAGGAAAAATTTTTCTCGTAGTAACCAATTGAGTTTTTAACCATTTACTTTAATCAATTTTCAAAACTCGGAGCCTTTATATAAATGAAAATATTTCATAGGAATTTGCGGTTTTTTACTTTAATTTTAGTCCTGACGTTTTTCGGGGTTTCAGGTATTTTTGCACAGGATGTCAGATCAAATCTTCAAATCGCCAAGTCAACAATCGAAAATCAAGAAGAAATCGCAAAAATTGAAGAAAAAGCTACATACGAAGTTAATTCGGATAAAATTAATGAAAAAAGTTCTGTTGCCAATCCACCCAAATATTCAATTACAACAAATTTAACGC
>JBBSAX010000374.1:0-3221 GCA_038251885.1 Pyrinomonadales bacterium
TCGGCACGTTGCAGTTTCTCGAAAAAACTTCTACTATTTTCTTGACAAGGCAGCATAATTGGTTACTTTTCTGTTTCGCAAAACTATAAAAATAACTCTTTGCCGCCTTGTTTTCAATTTTTATGAGAAAGCCCTGTTTCTCATTATTGGAAACGCCCGATTTTACAAAGAAGATTTTGAAATTGATGGCTGATGAAGAATATGCCGAACTTCAAATGGCTTTGGTGGCAAATCCGCAAGCTGGAAATTTGATTCCGGGCGGCGGCGGACTCAGGAAAATTCGTTGGAAGATGAAAGGTCGGGGCAAACGCGGCGGCGCACGAATCATCTATTATTTTGCGGTAAAAAATGATTTAATTCTACTATTGGACATTTATGCCAAAAACGAAAAGTCGGATTTGACGAAAGATGAGTTGAAAATGCTCGTTAAAATAAAGGAAAAGGAAATAAATTAATGAGTCAGGAAACTTTTGAGCGATTGGCAAACAGCATCAGACAAGCCGGAAAAATTACGCGCGGCGAAGATAAAGAAGCACGTAAATTTACCATTGAAATTGACGATCAGTTAAAATCGAATCTTTCGAGTTATAAAATTTGGGCGGTTTGCGTGTCGAATGAAGATGATTCGTTGATTCCGCGAAAAATTTATGAAGTGGAAATCTATCCGCAATTGCCGAATGTCCGCGTCATTGATGAAGACGGTGAAGCCTTTTTATGTCCGAAAGAATGGTTTCTGCCGATAAGTGTCCCGCAGATTTTATCAAAAACTTTGGCGGAATTCGCATAAAATTTAAGTCGGCGAACTAAATAATTTACAGAAACGTATTTTAGAGTAAAGATTTTAAGCAGAGGTTAAATAAAATGGCAGATTACAAAAAAAGGTTTGAAAAATGGCAGAAGGATGCGAAAGAACGCTTTGACGATTTCGACAAACAGATCGGTTTGAAAGAAAAATTGGCGGAAGGCGCGAAAGTTGCGGTCGAAACGGCGCAGAAAGGCGCGGACACTTTGCGCGAAGGCGCGGAGAAAATCAAGCACGAAGCCGAAAAAACCGAAGTCGGAAAACAAGCCGTAAAGGTCGCCGAAGGAACTTATAAAACTGCGGAAAAAGTTGCCGGAGAAACCTATAAAACGGCTGAAGAAACTGCGAAAAAAGCGTGGGAAGCAAGCGAACCGATGCGCGAAGCGGCGGAAGATGCGGGCGGAAAAGCCGGAGAAGTTTTTGAAAACGCTTCGCAAAATACGGGTGAAGTTCTGAAGGTCGTCAGCGAAAAAGCGGGCGAAGTTTTCAGTTATGCGAGCGAAAAAGCCGTTGAAATTTTCGGCGAAGCAAGAGATTCGGTCGGCGCGACGGCAAAAAGTGTTTCAACTGCTTTTAATTTCGGCGCAAGTTGGACGCGGACGATAAATTCTGCCTTCAAAACCGTTCAAAATACGGCGGATTGGATTTCGGAAAAACCTCTGCAAGCCGCGACGACCGGAGCTTCGCTTGCAATCGGCGCAGGTTTGGGCGTTATTTTTACGGGCATCAGTTCATTCTGGTTTTTCAGTTCGATGATTCCCATCTGGTCGGTCAAAAAGGTCGGTGAGGAATTTAACAAATATCTCAAAACTCAGGAAGATTTGGTCAAAAAAGGCGAATTGACAAAAGCCGAAGCCGAACGTATTCAATTTGAACGCGAAATCGTCAAATACGTCGGCGCACCGCTTCTTGGCGCATTTTCCTTTGCTTCCGGTGCAGTTTTAATGGCGAATGTGGTAAATCCGAAAACCGTAACGGGCGCACCGATCAGTTGGATTTTAAGGGGAAATCCGCTGCTCGAAGGCGCGTGGTATTTCGGCAACGGCTTGCTTTGTTTCAAAACAGGTTACGAATTTTTTATGATCTCGCTCGAAGACGACGAAGACGTGCAGAAAATCGTTACAGAATTAAAGGGATTTCTGCCGCAAGCGAAAACTGCGGAAGTGTAGAATGGAAGCGATAAAAAAAGAAAAAAATTACTCTCTCGAAGAATATTTTGAACTCGAAAAATCAACCAACGAAAAATTTGAGTTTTGGAATGGAAACGTCTGGTCAATGAGCGGCGCGAGTTTCGCTCATAACCGAATCGTAATGAATTTATCCATCGAAATCGGCACTAAACTTCGAGAAAAAGGTTGTGATGTTTTCCCTTCTGATATGCGGATAAAAGTTCCGAAATACTCGCCGTATCGTTATCCCGATTTAACTGCTTTGTGCGGAAAGGCTGAGATTGAAAAAATTGGCGGAATTGATATGTTAATCAATCCGCAATTAATCATTGAAGTTTTGTCGGATTCAACCGAAGGTTTTGATCGCGGCGATAAATTTTCATACTACAAATCAATTGAAAGTTTCAAAGAATATCTCCTTGTCGCACAGCATCGTCCGCACGTTTCCCAATTTACAAAGCACGGCGACAGTTTTTGGATTCAGAAGGAATTTAACGAATTAAGCGATATAGTAAAACTGGAATCCGTGCCGTGCGAATTTGTTTTAACGGGAATTTATCGTGACGTTTCCTTCTAGTTCGACAAATCTTGAAACTGAAATAAAATCAAATTATTAGAACCTCGAAAGCTCGAAAAGTTCAAAATATCAATTTACTATGAAAATACTTCGCATCATCGCCCGTCTGAATGTCGGAGGTCCGGCGCGGCACGTCGTCTGGCTGACGAAGGAATTGCAGAGCGACGGATTTGAATCAGTTCTGACTGCCGGTTCTGTTCCCGAAGGCGAAGAAGATATGGGATACTTTGCAGACGAAAATAATGTTTCGCCCGTATTTATCGAAGAAATGAGCCGCGAACTTTCTATTAAAGACGCGGTTTCTTTTTGGAAAATTCTCAAACTGATAAAAAGGGAAAAACCCGACATAATTCACACGCACACGGCAAAAGCCGGAACTGTCGGCAGAGTCGCGGCTTTTTTTTATCGCTGGTTCACACCAAAAACTTTGATCGGAAAACCACGCCGGGTGAAAACAGTTCACACTTATCACGGACACGTTTTTCATAGTTATTACGGCGCGTTTAAGACGAAAGTATTTCTTTTCATCGAGAAAACTCTGGCACGAATTGCGACTGACAAAATCGTCGTTATCAGCAAGCAGCAATTTAAAGAAATTCACAATAAATTCGGTGTTGGAGGCGAAAAACAGTTTGAAATAATTCCGCTCGGACTCGATTTGAAAGTATTTGAA
>JBBSAX010000375.1:0-3183 GCA_038251885.1 Pyrinomonadales bacterium
AAGTTGCCGAGGGATGTTTAAAATTTCCCTCGGCAACTTTATTTGTTGCTAACTTTATTGCTCTTTTGCGCTGGATTTTTCTTCGGTCAGCACGGATTTACGAGAAAGTTTGATTTTATTTCCTTCCTTGCCGATACATTTGACCATAACCTGTTGACCTTCTTTAAGTTCGTCGCGTACGTCGCGGATTCTTCTGTCGGAGATTTCCGAAATATGCAAAAGTCCGTCAACGCCGGGAAAGATTTCAACGAATGCGCCGAAATCAACGATGCGTGAAACAGTTCCCATATACGTTTCGCCAATCTCTGCTTCTGCCGTCAAAGCCTTGATACGTTCGACCGCCGCGTTTGCCGCATCGCCGTCGGCGGTTGCGATATTGATCGTTCCATCGTCGGAAATATCAATTTTCGCGCCTGTTTCTTCGGTAATCGAACGAATGACTTTTCCGCCCGGTCCGATGACATCGCGGATTTTGTCGGGATGAATCTTCATCGTGATGATGCGCGGCGCATATGGTGAAATTTCTTCGCGCGGCGTTTCAATCGCTTGTTTCATTATTTCGAGAATATGAAGGCGACCTTTTCGGGCTTGTTCGAGAGCTTCCTGCAAAATCATCGCGTTAATTCCGGCAACTTTGATGTCCATTTGCAGTGCGGTAATTCCTTCTTCTGTTCCCGTAACTTTGAAATCCATATCGCCATAGTGATCTTCAGCACCGGCGATGTCGGACAAAATTGCGTAGCGGTTTTCTTCCAAAACCAATCCCATCGCAACGCCCGCGACCATCGCTTTGATCGGAACGCCCGCGTCCATCAAGGATAAACAACCGCCGCAAACCGATGCCATCGAAGATGAACCGTTTGACTCGGTAATATCGGAAACGATGCGAAGCGTATATGGAAATTCGGTATCTTCCGGCAAAACCGCTTGCAGAGCGCGACGCGCAAGATTTCCGTGTCCGATTTCGCGGCGCGAAGTTCCGCCGAAGCGTCCGGCTTCACCGACCGAATACGGCGGGAAATTGTAATGAAGCATAAAACTTCGGCGAACCTCGCCGGTTTCGAGATCGTCCGTGAACTGTTCGTCAGTTTTTGTTCCGAGTGTTGTTGTCACAATCGCTTGGGTTTCACCACGCGTGAAAAGTGCCGAACCGTGAACTCTCGGCAGCCAACCGACTTCGCAAGAAATCGGACGAATTTCGCCGAATTTGCGCCCGTCGGGACGACGGCGATTTCCTAAAATATCTTCGCGGAAGATTTTTTCCTTCAAATGACCGAAAACTTTTCCAGCCATCGAGCGTTTTTCCGAATCATCTTCGGGATAACTTTCGACAACTTCTTTCTTCAAAGCGTCAACCGCCGCGTAACTGGTAATTTTATCTTTTCCGGTAGAGTCTAACGCTTCACGCATTTTGTCCGAATATTTCTTTTCGATTTCTTTGATGAGTTTTTCGTCGAGAGTTGGTGCGGTAAACGTGCGTTTTTTGATGTCGAGAGCTTTGAACAGTTCTTTCTGCCACAAACAAAGCCGTTTGATTTCCTTATGCGCGAGCATCATCGCTTCGACCATAATTTTTTCTTCGACTTCTCCGGCTTCGGCTTCGACCATTACGATGGCTTCTTCCGTTCCGGCGACGACCAAATCCAATTTCGATTCGCGTCTTTCTTCAAAAGTCGGATTTATCAAATATCTGCCGTCAATCAAACCGACGCGAACGCCTGCAATCGGATTTTCAAACGGAATATCTGACAAATAAAGCGCACAGGACGCGCCCGTAATCGTTATCACATCGGGATCATTTTCAGAATCCGACGAAATGACACTTCCGACGATCTGCGTTTCAAACCTGTAATTATCCGGGAAAAGCGGTCTGACCGGGCGATCAATCAAACGGCAGGTTAAAACTTCCTTTTCGTTCGGACGACCTTCGCGCCGAAAATAATTTCCGGGAATTCGCCCCGCAGAATAGGTTGATTCTCTGTATTCGACCGTGAGTGGGAAGAAGTCGAGTCCTTCTTTAGCTGTTTTTGCACTAACAGCCGTAACCAAAACCATTGTTTCACCGTATGTTACGACAACCGAACCATCGGCTTGCTTGGCGACTTTGCCCGTTTCGACGGTCAATTCTCTGTCGCCTAATTTTATTGATTCTTTCAAATATTTTTTCTTTGACATTTTTTCCTCATTGGAAAGTGAATCGAGTCTTGTGAAACTATTTCTAAATTCTTGACTTCGGTGCTTCGCATTTCGATATTTTCATTCAACATTTATTCACAAATGCCGATTCACTCGTTTTCAAAACAAAAAGCGGCAAGGACTATTCGTGATGCCCTGCCGCTTTTAGATGATCTAATTGCGTCTGTTCTCTTTTTACCAAGTGATTTATAAGCTGTCACGTTCAGCAGTCTCCGGTAAATCTTCGAGAGAACCTGATTTTTAATGACTCGAAGAAGTCATTTACAAAGTAAAAGGTAATGGGCAATGGTAAAACTTTCGGTATCTGAAGGTAAAAAACCATGATGAACTTAAAAACTCTTAACCGAATACTTTACCTCTTACTTTTACCTTCTAAGTCCTAATTTCTTGATTATTTCGTGATACTCAGTAATATTTCTGCGTTTGAGATAATCGAGTAACTTTCTGCGGCGAGAAACCATTTTTAATAGTCCCTGACGCGAATGATTGTCTTTTTTGTGAACTTTGAAATGTTCGGTCAATTCATTAATACGCTGCGTCAACAGCGCGATCTGAACTTGCGACGAACCCGTATCACTTTCGTGTGTTTTGTAATCTGTAACGATGTCTTCTTTTACTTCTTTTGGTGTCATAACTTTATTAAAGTAGTTTCTCTCCTTGGACGCAGTAGCTTCACTTTTTTAAAATGATAACCGCGTATGATTTAGTTATTTATTTTCAACAGTTAATTGATATTTGTCAATGTGATTTTTGTAAAATATTTTACAATTATCTTTCTTTGTCGAAAAATTCTTCCATAAACTTCGTCGAAAAATCGCCTTTTTGAAATTTTTCGTCGTCCATAATTTGCAGATGAAGCGGAATCGTCGTTTTTATTCCTTCAATAACAAGCATTCCGAGAGCGCGTTTCATCCGATGGATAGCGAGTTCCCTTGTTCGTGCGTGAACGATGAGTTTGGCGATCATCGAATCGTAATAAGGCGGAAC
>JBBSAX010000376.1:0-3178 GCA_038251885.1 Pyrinomonadales bacterium
TCATTCCAAGCCTCGTCGAATTCAACGCCGTCAATTTGCGAAATGACATCAATGCGGCTCGGAACAAGACCGATTTGAAAAACCATTCCGGGAGTTTTCAAATCTTCGATATTCAGATCAAAAAGCGGTGCGCCGAATATTCGTAAGGCTCGCCAAACTTTTTCGGCGTTCTCATCCGAAGGGCGAATCCACAGGTCAATATCGCCCGTCGCACGGACGTAACCGTGGAACGCCATCGCGTAACCGCCGACCACGAGAAATTCAACTTTCTCGGCGATAAACGCGGATAATATGTCTGTGAAGTCCGGGTTCAGCAACAGTTTCTCCTTTGAACGCCCAAGCATTTTGGGCAAGTTGCCACATCATTGCCCAACGCTTGGCAGGTGTCGTATTTTTCAAATCATCGGTTTCTTCTTTGAGCGAAGTCTTGCGAATTTGAATGTTTCTTTCTAAAACTTTCATACGTTGTATTTTATCACGAAATTATATTCTAATATTCCCGATTTTCTCCGGCTTTTTGTCCGAAGTCGGTTTTAAATAAGGCGCGTCGGATTGTTCGCGTTTTTCTTGTGAATCGGACGAATGCCAGTTCATCCATTCGGTCGGCGCGTCGAAGGTTTCGCTGCTTTATTCGTTTGCAATTGCTCAAGTATTTGAAAAGGCTAAGGCTTGAGCAATCGGACGAATCCGGCTTGCTCAAAGTGATGATCGGTCGTCAGAGATTCGACGATTTTATGTTCCCGCATCACGACAAAACTCGAACAATCAACCAGACTCCAATTTTTATCGGTGCGGTTTGTGAGCAATTCCCACGCTTTCGTGTCCAAATATTCGTCAATATGAATGATGTCAAAAAATGGCGATTCTTTGATACTTCCGACAAATTCAATAATTCGCGGTCGGTGAAAACGCAACGGACTCGTCATCAAAGCAACGAGTTCCGCCAAAACGTAATTTGACGTAACAAACCGTTGACGGTTTTGGATGGCGGCGGTATAAACAGTTTTCGCTTTTTGATAAAAAGGTTCGGAAACATCCGCCAAACTTGCCCAACCGGAAGTGTCAACGAAAATCTTATTCATTCGTTATCACCGCGCAATTCGCTCATCAGATTTTCGCCCAAATATTCATCGTGCCGATTTGCCCAATCCTTTCCGCCGCTGTCAAAAGCACCGATAAATTTTTCAAACGGGTCTTCAATTCCGTGAGGCGCATCCTTCGCCAATCTTTCAAGAGCGATTTCTTCAACCTTGCGCTTTTTCGATTCGGCTTCTTTCACAATTCCCTTATAAATATTTTCAGGAACTTCTAAAACAATCGAATGTGTCATAACTTTAACCTCTCAAAAACATTTTAACACGAAAATTATATTCTAATATTCCCAATCTTTTCAGGTTTTTTATCCGAAGACGGTTTTAAATACGGCGCGTCGGATTGTTCGCGTTTTTCTTGTGAATCGGATGAATGCCATTTCATCCACTCGTCGGGCGCGTCGAAGGTTTCGCCGCCGTGTGCTGTTAATCTTGGTCGGATTCGGCACATCACGGGCGTGTTGATGCCGACACCCGAAATTACGGCTTGACCTTTGGTGAGCGCGGGAAGTTCGGCGAGCATTGCGCGTCCTGCGCCTTCAACGGATTGGGCGACGGTTTGCTGGTCAATCGGGTTGACGATTCGCATAATGATTTGTGTCATACATTGCGATAAAACGTCTTGGTCGAGTTTGCCCGGACGCTGTGTTATCAAGCCGATGCCGACTCCGAATTTTCTGCCTTCGGACAAGATTTGTTTTAAGATATTTGTCGAAACGACACTCGCTCCGGCAGGCGCGAAACGGTGCGCTTCTTCTAATAATGTGAAAACGGGATAATTTAAGAAACTTTCCGTGTTCGGCGCGGCTTCTCCTCGTGTCGTGAGCATTCTCGCTTTATTTACTCGTCTTAAAAGCGTGCCGACGATGACTTGTTGTTCGTGTTGTTCGATGTCGGATAATTGCAAGATCGTGCAACGTCCGGGCGCGAACAAATCTTTTAGCGGAATGTGATCGCTCGCCGAAAAAATGCTGTCGGGCTTGTCGAATCTTGAATCCATTCGCCACAACAAACCGTCAATCGAAGAAACATTACCGCCCGAACCGTCTTTTTTCGACTCGTCGCCGTATTTCTGCGCGTTCACCTCGTCGCGCAAATCGTGATAAGCGTAGGCGTAATCGGCGCGGCGTTCGGCTTTTAAGCGTTCGTTCAAACTGCGAAAAGCCTGCGACAAGAAATGCGCCATTTTATCGGAAGTTCCTTCGGGAAGGAGATATTTTACGTCGGCTTCGGTCAAAGTCGAAAAGCGGACTTTTATTTTATCGGGCGTAAAGATTTTGACTTCGGGACGATAACCGTCTTCGCCGAAAAACTGTTCGTTGCCCATTATCGAACTCATCGTGTGATATTCGCCGTGCGGATCAACGATCAGAACGGCGGCGCGGTTGTATTTGTTCATCAATTCCTCGACAAAAACGCCCGCCGTGTAAGATTTTCCCGAACCCGTTGATGCAAGAATCGCAAGATGCGTAGAAACGACATCTTTGACCGACAACACAATCGGAACTTCGCCCGCTTCTCTGGTTAAAAGCGAACCGATATGCGCCGAACCCGTTTCAGCGGATTTCTTCGCGCTCAACATCTGCGAAAGCGTCTCCGACGAAGCCAGAAAAACCGCTTGCCCCGGATTCGGCGGAATGCGCGGATTGTTAAAATCCTTAACGGTCGTGTCGAAAAATCCGATGGTTTCCACCTGAATCTCGTAAATCTCACAGCCGTCGCCGTCGAGTCCGATTAAGGATGAAACCATCGAAGGCGGCGTGTTCGGATCGGACAAAAAAGCGTCCGGTAAATTCCGCACGAGCTTTCTGCCTTTGATCGTGCCGATAATCTGCCGTTCCTTTTCGCCGACTTTCGCTTGATAATAAACAAACTCGCCACTGCGCGTTTTCTCGTTGTCTTTGGTAATAAAAAGATACTCGTGCGGCAATTCGCCCGGACCTTTGACCGTGCCTGTCAGGAAATCTGTTGTCATAATTTTTATCTATTTCGGCGGATGTTTTCCGACTGAAAATAACGCCCAACGAAGATTTTTAACGCCTTTGCGGTTGAGTTTCAAAGCCTCAATGGTCGCTCTGCCAATCGGA
>JBBSAX010000377.1:0-3176 GCA_038251885.1 Pyrinomonadales bacterium
ACATTATCCATTGATTCTGTGCGCTTTGAAAGCAAAATCGCATAAGGAATGAGCGAAAAAACACAACCGATGCCGATAGCAATAAACACTTTAAAATCTTTCCAAAAACCTTCGGGACGCACTAAAATCCATAAAAAGACAAGACAAAAAAGCCACGCCGCCGCCGTTGTCCAAATATAAAAATATGAAAAGACCATAAAAGCAAAACTAAAACAGGCTAAAACGCTGTATAGAATTCGCTTTTTCTTTTCGGAATTTTTCAAAACTTCCCAAATCAAACCGCATAAAATAAAAAATACGGGAAACGCCATCGCGGGAATATATCTTCGCAAACCCGGAAAATACGGATAAGCGTAACTCCAGCCGGAAATCTCGCCGATTGCTCCTTCGCCCGCCGCGAGTGCACCGCCCGCGATCACAATTAGACTTCCCATCATCGCAAACCACGAATTATCCGTAATTTGCGCGATCAACCAAAAAACCGCGAGCGCGACGAAAAAACCTGCAAACGCACCCGCCAGAGTCATTGCCCAAGGCGCACCGATGCCGAAAATTCGCGCCGGAATCGCCACCGCATAAGGTGCGGCGAATTGTATCGAAAAAAGCGACTCAGGTTGCGGATTTTCTGACGTGTCGTCGCGTCCGGTATATGGATCGTTCTTTCGCGGTCTGCCGTCAATCAGCGCACGCAAATACGAGGCGTAGGCAACCTCGTCAATATCGTTATACGCATAATTGCCCTGCCAATCGCTTCCGCGCAGATAAATCATCTTAAATTGCGGATAGAGAGCGAAAACCGCCACAAAAATTCCTGCAATTATTCCAAAACGCCATTTTACATTTGTCATTGAACAATTATCATTTATCATCTAATACTTATTTATTGCTTTCATATCAAACGATAAAATTCCATTTTTTAATTTCGATTTTTATTGAACGATGCCGCAAGTGATAAATGATAAATGATAAATGATAAATGACAAAAGATATGAGTTTAAATAATAAAATTTTGGAAGACATAAAAACAGCGATGAAGGCAAAAGATGCAGATCGCTTATCAGTTTTAAGAATGGTGAAAGCCAATCTGATGAACAAAAAAATCGAAAAAGGCGAGGAATTAACCGACGAAGAAATTCAAAAAGCCTTGAATACATTGGTTAAACAACGCCGCGATTCCGCCGAGCAGTACGAAAATGGCGGTCGCCCCGAACTTGCCGAAAAGGAAAAAGCGGAAATCATTTTTATCGAAGAATATCTGCCGCAAGCCGCCACGAAAGATGAAATCGAATCGGCAGTGGCAGAAGCGGTTTCGGAAACCGGCGCAAGTTCAATGAAGGAAATGGGCGCAGTAATGAAAGCCGCACTTGCTAAGTTACAGGGAAAAACCGCTGACGGAAAATTGGTCAGCGAAACAGTTAAAGCAAAACTTCAATAATCTTTAAAGCAGAAATAATGACTTGTTTAGCGACGGGCTTTGCCCGTAATCATCAATAAAAACACTGAGTTTTGATTTTCGTCATTACGGTCGCTAAACGGCTGAAAAGGTAAAAAAGTTTTGTTGAAAAAAAACGACTGACTTTTTTACCTTTTTACTTTAAAACTTTCTACCCGAAAATGTTTCTCACTTTGTCCATAAAAGATTGATCCTGAAAATCAACATCTTCGATTTCGGCGAGTTGTTCGAGTATCTTGCGCTGGTCTTTGGTTAAAGTTTTTGGCGTAATCAGCGTTACGGCGACGAAAAAATCGCCTTTGCCGCGTCCGCCTAAAATCGGCATTCCTTGATTTCTGATACGGAAAACCGTTCCGGTCTGCGTTCCGGCGGGAATTTTTAATTCTTCTTCTTCTTCAAGCGTCGGAACTTTTATTTCTGCACCAAGTGCGGCTTGCGCGAAGGAAATCGGCACGGAAGCGTAAAGATTCGCGCCTTGTCGCTCAAATAATTCGTGTTCCGCAACGTGAATTACAACATATAAATCGCCCGAAGGTCCGCCGTTCGGTCCGCCTTCACCTTCGCCGTTAATTCGCAGACGCGAACCTGTTTCGACACCAGCCGGAATTTTAATTTCGAGTTTTCTCTCTTTTTCGATTCTGCCCGCGCCTTTGCAGTTTTTGCACGGATGTTTGATGATCTGACCTTTCCCGCCACAGTTCGCACAAGTTCTCATTACGCTGAAAAAGCCTTGCTGAAAACGCGTTTGACCGCTTCCCTGACAAGTTATGCAAGTTTCGGGATCAGTTCCCTCTTCCGTGCCTTTGCCGTTACATTCTCCGCATTTTTCGAGACGCGGAATTTTCAGCTTTTCTTCCTTTCCGGCAGCCGCATCTTCTAAACTGATTTCCAAATCGTAACGCAAATCCGAACCGCGCTGAACGGTCGTGCGTCTGCCGCCGCCGCGTCCGCCGCCGAACATATCGCCGAATCCGAAAAGATCGAAAATATCCTCGATGTTTGTAAATCCGGGATCGAATCCGCCTGCACCCGCACCTGCGCCGACTCCGGCGTGTCCGAAGCGATCATAACTGGCGCGTTTACTCGAATCGGAAAGCACCGAATAGGCTTCCGCGCATTCTTTGAACATTTCTTCGGCTTCGGCATCGCCCGGATTTTTGTCCGGGTGATATTTGATTGCCATTTTGCGGTAAGATGCTTTTATTTCAACATCTGTGGCGTTTTTTGAAACGCCTAAAATTTCGTAATAATCTCTTTTACTCATATTCACAAATTTTAATTCTCATATTTTAAATCTCAAATTTTATATCCGAAACTTAAAACAAAGAGAACGCCAGTCCAATCCAATTAAACCGGCGTTCCATATATTTTGCGATAATGCAGTATTTTTCTCAAGTTCGGAAAATTAAACAGCGGCTAAAAGTGCAGTTGTCAATTCGTTCGCCGCGTTCTCAACCTTGGTTAAATTCATCATTATCAAATTTGTATTTTCCGATTCGACGATCTCTTCGGCTTCGGTCAAAATCACGTTCATCTTATTATGCTGATCCGCATTTAACGAATTGCCAAATTCAATCAAAGCCTTTCTCGTATTTTTGATGAGCGAATCGAGTTTGTTGCGATGCATAATCAACTGTTTGGATTCCTGATCTTTTTCAATCGAATGTTCGGCTTCCATAATCAAAAGCTCGATTTCATCGGGTGCAAGTCCCGAAGAAGGCGT
>JBBSAX010000378.1:0-3176 GCA_038251885.1 Pyrinomonadales bacterium
ACAAACATCAATTACAGCAAGCACATCATCAATCAATTCTTGAGATGCTTTCTCGACAAATTTAGCTTCTCTGGAGTTAAAATCAACCGATTTAACTTGCTCGACCATTACAAAACCTGTCAGCGAACTCGAAGCGGAAACGGAAAGATGAAACGGAATTTTGCGGTCGGTATTTGTAATCGGACAGACGATTGCTAAACCTGTCGCTTTGTTAAAAAGATAATTGCTGACGACAAGCGCAGGTCGTCTGCCTTTTTGTTCGTGTCCAGATTGCGGATCAAATGTGAGCGTGATGAAATCGCCTTTTTCGGGAATGTATTTTGCCATTACCAAATTTCCTTGCCGATAGGTTTGCCGAAATCTTCTTCGTGAGGTTTATAATCCTTCGGCATTTTTGCTGCCATTTCTTCTAAATTAAATTTTGGTTTTTCATTCGGCACAATGACGTAAACTTCTGTATTTTCGGGTAGTTTTACATTAATTTGAAGTTTGATTTTCCCTTTTTCGACTGTGCCTTTGTATGTCGCAATACTCATAATATTCTCCGGTAGATTTAGTTTTTGTATTATAGCCTAAAATCGTTGAAATAAAGAAAATAAAAAGGCAGACGAATCTGCCTTTTCAAAACCAAAACTAAAATTCGAAACTATCTAACAAAGACAATAATCGCGTCATTTTTGCCGTCGCCTGTCACGTCTGCGAGAAATTGTTTTTGTGAGTTTATGCCGTGTCCTTCGATCCATTTGTTGAAAGAACCGAACGAATTTGCCGTCGAAGAGGCGTTATACCACGAACCGAATTGATCGAAGAAAACGACGGCATCGGCGCGTTTGTCGCCGTCCGTGTCGCCGAGAAATTGGGTGTTCGAGTTTGTGCCGTGTCCGTCAATCCAACGGTTGAAACTTTGAAAATTGCTGCCGGACGAAGGGGCGACGAACCATTGTCCGTTTTGACCGAAAAAGACGACGGCATCGGCTTTTCCGTCGCCTGTTACATCACCGACGATTTGATTGCTCGAACCGATTCCGTGTCCTTTTGCCCAAAAATTTTCAGGACGAATATTGCTCGTGCTGAAGGAATTTCCCTCCGAAAGCGAGACAAACCAAAGTCCTTCACGCGCAAAATAGATGATTGCGTCAGCGCGTTTGTCGCCGTTGACATCACCTAAGAATTGTTTATTACTGCCGATTCCGTGTCCGTTCAGCCAGAGCGTGTGTTTGTCAAATTTACCGCCGCCGCGTGATAAAGCAACGTACCAATCGCCTTTATCCCCATAAAATGAAACAGCATCATCTTTGCCGTCGCCGTTGACATCGCCAATCATTTGCGCCGAAGAACCGACCGCGTAATTTGTGATTTTTGATTTGCCTTTGCTAAATGATTTGCCTTTTGAATCGGCAACTTGCCATTCTCCGGTCGCGCTGTTCATCGCAATTGCATCGGCTCTGCCGTCGCCGGTAACATCGCCAACCAACAAAATATCCGAACTTTTTCCGAAACCTTTCGTCCATTGTGTAAATTTCCCGAAACTGTTTCCCTGCGAAGGCGCAACATACCATTCGCTCTGTCCGAAAGTTACAGTTGATAAACACAATAAAAAAACGATACTCAAAAACTTTGAATAAAGGGGCATTCTGATTTTCTCCTGTTTGAAATAAGATTGGTAAAAACTTTTTCAACAGTTTATCACGAATTTAATTTTCTTTAGCAAATAATCTGAATGTCACGCCGAAATTAAAGGTTCGCGGATAACCCGGCGTAGCGTGGATTCGTTCGCCAACATCGCACGTCGGGCAGGTTCTCGATTCAAAAAAGTTTTGCGTTTCGTAATAGTTTTTGTCTAGCAGATTATCTACCGAAAAATTGAGATCAATCCATTTTGCAAAGCGTTTGGAAACGGAAAAATCTACAACATCGTGTCCGGCGGCGCGAATCGAATCGTCTTCACCATCCAAGCGGTAATTGGAAATGTGCCGCCAGTTGAGCGACGAATTAAAATCGTAAAACTCTGATAAGACAAAACTTGCATTGGAAACGATGTGCGGTGCGCTGTCAACGTAAACTCTTTGCGTCTGATCGGTTTCAGAAAATTGTCCGCGATAAAATGACTGCAAAACCTGTGTCAAACCGCCGTTAAAACTCAAGTAGCGATTGAGGCGAACCGAGTTTTTGATTTCGATTCCGTAAGAGCGCGAAGGTCCGGCGAATTCAATCGAACCGTCGTCGGGAATATAGACTTGTTCGTTTGAGCGGTCAATCAAAAATGAGCTGAAAACGGCGGAAAAGCGGCGCGAATTGTAGGAAGTTCCGACTTGATAAAAATCCGTCGTCGAGATTTTCGGCGCGTCAGGATTTCTGATAATTCCACGCGCGTCTTGCGAAGAAATCCCGCGCCCGTAATTGGCGTAAAACGAAATCGGAATAGTTTCAAACGGCGACAACGCGAGCGAAATTTTCGGCTGAAATTTCGCCGCAGATTCTTTGCCGTCAAGATTCAAACAAGATGAATTCAACGCAGAAAATTGACCGCACGAAAACCTAGAATTATCCCGTTCATCCTGTTCATCCCTGTTAATTTCTTCCGTTCCGCCGAGTTCCAAGCCGTTGACATCGAACGTGAAAACATCGAAACGCAAACCCGTTTCGAGTCTTAAATGTCCGTTGAAAAAGTTCATTCCGTTTTGAACGTAACCCGCATAATTATTGACATTGGCGTGTGCCGAAGTGTAAAGAACATTCGGGTTATCAATATTTTCCGGCTGAAATTTGCGGTTCGGATTGCGGTCAATTGTCGGATAAAGTCCGACGTTTATTTGATTTGCGAGAAAATTTCCGCCGATGGTTAAAAGCGATTGTTTGCCGAAAAGTTTATATGGCGTTAAAAATTGGACGTTCGCGCCTTCTTGCAAGCGCGAATCGTGTTGGTCAATTTCGTCGCCGTAAATCGGGTCGGCTAAAAAGAATGTGAAATTTGAAAAAAGATCGAATAGCGAACGCCCGATGAATGCGTCGGCTTTGAGCGTCGCGCCCGAACTCCATTCTTTTCGGTAATAACCGCCAAGATTTCCGAGTTTAACTCGTCCGCCGTTTTCGGGATCAATAAAACCGAATCTGTCGAGTTCGCCCGCATTTACGAAATCGAGCGGAATTTGTCCCGAAGATGTGAAATTATTGCG
>JBBSAX010000379.1:0-3149 GCA_038251885.1 Pyrinomonadales bacterium
CTGTCGCTCCGCCGTAGTTTTGCTGATAAAAATTTCCATTTGCAATTATCGCGTCGTAATAAGAGTTCCAATCCTCGCGGCTGTTCCAGTTTTTCGGGTTTTCAATTTTTATAATAAAATCCATTAAAACAATTCGTCCAATGCTTCTTCCAGATTTCGCACACCGACAACGCGAATTCCCAAAAGTTTTTCCAATCCTTTTTTATTTGAAGCGGGCAAAATCAATTTCTTAAAACCGAGCGTTTGCGCTTCTCTGGCACGGCTTTGCGCTTGCTGAACGCCGCGCACTTCGCCCGTTAATCCGACTTCGCCGAAGACTGCGGTTTCGGGCGGGATTTGCAGGTTGCGGAAACTCGAAGCGATTGCTGCAATGACACCTAAATCTGCCGCCGGTTCGTCAATTTCCAAACCGCCCGCGATGTTGACGTAAACGTCGTCGTTGGCAAGTTGGAAACCGACTTTTTTTTCTAAAACGGCGATCAAAAGGGAAGTTCGGTTGTAATCGAAGCCTTGCGCCATACGTCTGCCAGAACCGAATTTTGTTCCGGTAACAAGTGCCTGAACTTCAACGAGCATCGGGCGCGTGCCTTCCATACAAACCGTGACGACCGAACCGCTTGCGCCTTCGGGACGTTCCTGCAAAAAAACTTCCGAAGGATTTCCAACGGGAATCAAACCTGCGTTTGTCATTTCAAAAATACCGATCTCATTTGCCGCGCCGAAGCGGTTTTTTGTAGCGCGGATGATTCGATGATTGTGATGGCGGTCGCCTTCAAAATACAAAACCGTGTCAACAATGTGTTCCAATGCTTTCGGTCCGGCAATCGAACCATCTTTGGTAACGTGTCCGATTAAAAACACGGGCGTTGATGTGGATTTTGCAAAAATCATAAATTGTCCGGCGACTTCGCGGACTTGAGAAACCGAACCCGGAGCAGATTCGAGTTTTTCGCTGAAAACGGTTTGAATCGAATCAACGATTATGTAATCAGGTTTTAAACGATCAATTTCGCCAAGAATCGCTTCGAGGTTTGTTTCGGGCAATAGAAAAAGATTTTCGGCATTCAAACCCAATCTTTCGCCGCGCATTTTTATTTGTCTTTCAGATTCTTCGCCCGAAACGTAGAGAACTTTTTTATCGCTTCGGCTTAATTTATCGGCAATTTGAATAATTATTGTCGAATTGTGAACAATTAAATCGTTGGCGACAAAATTTTCGTGCGCCGAAACGGAAATGTCATAAACTTCTTCTTTTCCGACAAATTCAATACTTTTGATTTCATCCCAATAGACATCGCTGGAAGCCAAAGTTTCCAAAAAAGAATTCGGATAAATATTGGCAAGTGCCTGAATTGTCGAACGGCAAAGCGGTCTTTCGTGCCGTCTATTTTGCAATCTAATCCCGGCTTTTGTAGAAACCGTTTCAAATGAATTATTACCGAATAATTTCTTCAGTTTTTCCCAAAATAAATCGCCTGTCGGGATTGTATCTCTATGCGTTGAAGGTAACTTTGGCGAATTCATTCGAGCAATTTTGTCTTTAGCCTTTTCGCGTCCATAGATACCGATTTCAGACAGAAATCTTTTTACATTTTCAACTCCCAAAAGTTGAATCTCATAAGCTGTATATGGCTTTTCGTTAAATTTGCTATTTTTAGTTCGCAGTTTTGTAACGAAACCGAAACGCAAAAGCAAATGCTGAACATCTTCGGCTAAACGTCGGCTGATTGTCGAATAAGAAATTCCGGCTTGTCCGCGCCCGTTGACATAAACCGAGCCGTCGCAGGAAAACAAGATTTTGAGAAAACCCGATAATTGTCTTTTTGGAAGACGAAAAATGCAGTCAGGAACAGATTTATTTTTTGCCGTCTTAAATCGCAAACCGATTGACTCGATAAAATGCAAAGCCGGATTTAAAGTGTCGCCGACATCCCGATTCTTTACCCCCAATTTATTTTCATCAATGCCAAAAACATTCGTCAATCGCTCAAACTGACTTTTAGAAGGCGTTACATTCCCATTGCGCCACATCCAGACAGTTTCATATTTTTCTCCGACTTGACGCGCAATTTTCGCCCACGAAATTTGTTTTTGATTACGAATCTCAATAAAATTTTGAGCGAAAGCGCGACGGGCAACAGCTTTTTCAGATTTCGGAACGGTGAGACGAAAATCTTTGGCATTCGTTCTGGCTTTTTGATAAACGCGAACAGTTAAACCAAAATAATCGGCGATTTTATAAATGTCATTTTCAAGTTCGGGCAATGTCGCCGTGATCGTGATGCTTTTTTGCGGCGAACCGTCAGACAAAAGACAAGCAGTTAATTTTACTTCGTGTTCGTTCATTTCGTCCGTGCCGAAAAACGGTAAAGATCGCGGCGAAGCAATTCTGTCATTGAGTTTCAGTTCAGAAAGCATTTTCCATCCTTCGACCGTCAAAAAAGGATGATTCGCCGTGCAGCGGATTTTTCGTCCCAATTTTGTTTCGATTTCAAAGACTTCTTTTTCACCTTGCTCGTGAAAAGCAACTGATTTTTGGACGGAAAATTCGTATGCGTTTTCATCAAGAGAAAGCACGTTTCTTTTATTATTTTTCCATTCGATAATCGGAAGAAAATCTCCCGTTCGGGCATCAAAAATCCGCGTCGAACCGGCTAAACATTTCCCGATTCCCGGAGAACCGCCGATCAAAACAAGTGAACCCGCGACAATTCCGCCGCCGAGAACTCTGTCGAATTCTTCGATTCCACTTGAAATTCGCGCATCGTCCTGCGATTCGATCTCGTTGTAGGAAATCGGCTGAGTGTTGCGAAAATTAGAAATAATCGCGCCGGTTTTTGAAACTTTCTGTGCGCTCGGTCGAAAAGTTTCTTCGACAAATGTGTCCCATTTCCCGCAATCGGAACACATTCCGTGCCATTTTCGTTCCTGTCTGCCGCATTCTTGACAGACGTAAATCGTGTTTGGAGTTTTTGCCATTTGAAGTAGATAGTAGTTAGTCGTTCGTAGTTAGTTGTTTCTTGTCCTATTAACTCGTTAGTAATTTTTTATAGTTCAAATTATACTACTAACAACGATCAACTAACGACTAACAAATAACCACTAACAAAATCTATGCCCGCACAATCAGTTCACGCATTTTCGGAAAA
>JBBSAX010000380.1:0-3122 GCA_038251885.1 Pyrinomonadales bacterium
CAGTATTGCGAGAAAAGAAATCAGAATAAATCTGTGTTTATCTGTGTAAATCTGTGGTTTCATATTGCTTCTAAGTTAAAGCAGTTTAAGTAAATCCGTCAATTCTTTCGGCAAAGGCGAGGTGAAATCCATTTTTTCTTTGGAAACAGGATGTTTAAAACTCAATTTTTCGGCGTGGAGAAAAAAGCGGTTCAAATCTGAAATTGCGCGGCGAACTTCTATGTCGTTGACCGTATTATCGCGTCCTTCGTTGTAAATTTCATCGCCGACGACCGGATGATTTAGAAAACCTAAATGAACGCGGATTTGATGAGTTCGTCCGGTTTTGATCTCGACTTCGAGCAACGTAAATTTCTCAAAATTTTGGCGGACTTTCCAGAGTGAAATCGCGTTTCTGCCCGTTTTGTTGATTGACATTTTTACACGATTATAACGGTCGCGTCCGATTGGCTGGTCAATTTTTCCTTTGTTGCCGCGCACCGCGCCGTGAACGAGAGCGATGTAAGATTTATAAACCTCACGATCCCGAAATTGTTTGCCGAGCGTTTCGTGTGTGCGTTCGTTTTTGGCAACGAGAATCAAACCGGAAGTATCTTTGTCCAAACGGTGAACGATTCCGACGCGATTTTGGACTTTTGATTGCGGGTTTTGGATTTCTTTTTCGTCAAAGTTGAAATGATAAGCGATTGCATTGGCAAGCGTTCCGCTTTTCACGCCCGCGCCCGGATGAACGACCATTCCGGCGCGTTTATTGATGACGGCGAGATATTCGTCTTCGTAAATTATGTCGAGCGGAATGTTTTCCGGTTCAAAATTATCGGTCGGTAATTCGGTTAATTCGACTTCGATTTCGTCCGCTTCGTTTAGTTTCTGCGAAGATTTAGACTTTTTGCCGTTGACCATCACGTCTTCATCGTCAATTAATTTTTGCAGACGCGATCTGCTCCAATCTTCGATTTTTTCAGACAAAAAAACATCGAGACGCTTTCCGGCATCTTCTTCAGAACAATAAAAAATCAAAGATTCGTTTTCATCTTTTTCTTCAATCATTTTCGGATAATTCGTCCTTAAAGAAATCTTCGGGCAAGTGTTCGCCGTAAGTTTTGAAATAAAGCTGACGCTTAAAATCCTTTTCAGAAATATCTTTCGGCAATGAGGCGATAATCATTTCCCGCGATGTTTGAAACATTTCACACGCGAGTTCGATGCGCCGATTTGATGAAAGTTTTTTCATCATTTCAAATTGGACGCGGCGCATTTCGGCGGTTGTATCTCTCATATTTTATTGGCGTTTTGACATTGACCGAATAAATCATCAAGTCCGAGTTTATTTATCCAAAACTCCACATATTGAGCATCAAAATCATTTTGCAACAAATTTTCCACATCAGTCAATTGTTTTTCTGAACGACTGTCTTTTGCCCATAAAAGTTTGGAAATTATCAAATCTTCCAAACTGATAACATAAATTTCTCTTCCGTATAAATCTTTTTTTTGTCGGCGATTGAAAGCGTTTTGTTGAAATTCGTCGGATTTTTTAATGACCAAATCTATCTTAAAAGCAGTTTCCTGGTGAATTACGTTAAACATAAATTTGCGGGCGATAGCATCTCGCACTCTGCCGTGCGGAACGTAATAATCAGGTTCAAAAGCGTTTATAATTTTATCTGCGTCTTTGTAGTTGAGTTCGATGACAACATCAATGTCAGCCGTCATTCGATAATAATTGTAAAGCATCATTGCCATCGAACCCGTGAGCATATATTCAAAGCCAAGCGGTTCGATGCGTTCGGCAAAATCGTGAACTATTTTTACCGGAACGAGTTCTTTACTCATTTATCTGCTTCTTTTTCAAACGCCAAATCATAAATAAAATCGCTCCGGCGGCAACTAAAAGACTAATTATCTGTGAAGTCGAAATTCCGAGTGCGCTCGTTAAACCGAACAGATCGCCGCGCGGGTCGTCGCGGAAAAATTCGATTGTAAAACGAATAATCGGATAAAGAATCATATAACCGATCAGAACTTGTCCGTCGAATTTTTTCTTGCGGTGCAGATAAACTAAAAGCCCAAAAACGATGAGCATCGCAAAAGATTCGTAAAGTTGTGTCGGATGCAGAAAAAGGTCTTCGCCGCCCGGTCCGTAGATTGGAACGCCCGTGTTTTCGTGAGCCGCTTCGGTAAAATGAACGCCCCACGGCAGATGACAGACATCGCCCCAACAACATCCGGCGGAAAAACATCCTTGCCGCCCGAAAAATTGCCCGAGCGCAACTCCCGGAGCGAAAGCATCGGAAACCTTCCAGAAAGATAATTTATAAAGCGGAATTAATATCGCCACAGCAAGAAGTCCGCCAAGAAATCCGCCGTAATAAACGCCGCCCGAACGCAGAAAATCGAGCGAAAAGATATTAACATTCGGTTCGGTGAAAAACATTAGAATCTTTGAACCGATAAGCCCGCCGATGATTGTCCAAAGTCCGAGATCGTAAATTCTTTCCTTTGGCAAACCGTCCCGCACCGCAAGTTTTGCGGCAGCATAAAGCGCAAGCAGCAATCCGACAGCAAGTAAAACGCCGTAAGTGTTTATCGGAAAACTGCCGATTCTAAAAAGTTCTGGATACATAATTCTTAGTTGTCAGTGGTCGGTGGTCGGTTGTCAGTTGTTTTCGTCTGTTTGAACAAAATTTATTAATGCAGATTTACCACCAATCCAAGTCATTTGACACCAAACATTTTTGAGCGAATTTAATAAAATAGGTTCTTCTGTTTTCATTTCTTCAATCAATTTTTCTTTGCTGGATTGCCCGAAGTTATGAATTTCTGAAATATTCAATTGTTGCGCCCATTTTATGCAAGCCCTTTGTTTTGACTGCGCTTTTAATTGTGAAACATAAGTTCCACCATCATATTCCATTATGAATGTATAAAAAGGCATTTACGTTTGTTTTTAACAACAAAGATTATTTTCCCGCTTCTACTTTCGCTTCTTCTTTTTCGGGTTCTTTTCGCAAAAACATATCTAAGATCAGCAAACCTGCGCCGACACAGATTGCGGCATCGGCGACATTAAACGTCGGATAATGCCAGTTACCGAATTGAACGTCAATAAAATCAATGAC
>JBBSAX010000381.1:0-3091 GCA_038251885.1 Pyrinomonadales bacterium
CAAAATCCATTCACGCGAAATGAGCGGCGGGTTATGCCGAACGTGCTGAAAATGCCCGCATTCGAGTTTCGCCCGCCAATGATTTTCTTCGTCTTTATCAAAACCGATAATTTTTCGTTTCATTTATAATTTCCAACACAACTTTAATTATTGCGGCGCGAATTCGGTTTCCACCAAAAAATGATCGAAAGCGAGATCAGCCAACAAACGCCGGACGCGATGACGAGCGGAATAAGCTGTTTGTAATGATGTGCGAGTGCGGCTTCGACCGTTGCCGCCAAAACCCAAAGTTGGGCGACATTTATCATTACCAGAAGTGTCAGCCGCGCCTGCAAAATCGCTGTTTGTCCCTTTCGGTTGTGATAAGTTTTTTTGTCAATTTCCTTTCTCATATCATTTCAACTTTCGTGTCTGCCGACGATTCTGCCGACTGCCCAAACTTCTTCGTTGCGTATTTCGACGACGATCTGATCGAGCGGTCGCGGCGGCGGACCATAAAGCACATCGCCGGTTTTGACATCAAATCCGGCTTCGTGACACGGACATTCGATCCGGTTGCTTTCTTTGGCGTAATAAACCGGACACGAAAGATGCGTGCATTTTTGCCCGTAAGCATAAAACTCGCCGTCCGCCGCACGGATCAGAATCGCCGTGTCGTTTTCATTCGGATAACGGAAATTTAACGCCGAACCGATTTGCAAATTGTTTGCGTTTTCGATTTTCAGCGGTGAAAAAGTTTCGGTTTTGGTCGAATCATAAAGCGATTTTCCCGCAAAACCCGCCGCACTGAGAAAAAGTGCGGTTGACGTAACTGCCAGAAAATTGCAGAATTCGCGCCGCGTAACCTGCGCTTCTTCTTCGCGCTCGTATGGAAATTCCTTCTGATGCGAAGCCGTCGCCTCACGCACGTCGCCTTCATCGGATAAAATTTTTTCGATTGCTTCTGATAAGTTGCTTTGACTCATATTTTTAAATCAATTTTTAGCCACGGATTTTCACAGATAAACAGAGATAAAACGGATAATGGATAGTGAATAGTGGATAATAATAAAGAAAATTATCCACTATCCATTTTTCGTTATCCATTGATTTCAATCCGCGTTTATCTGTGCAAATCCGTGGCTAAACTTCTTCTAAAACTCATTCGATCTGTCAGTTTCTTCAACCTGCATGTCAATCCACGATTCTTGAGTCGCTGCTTGTCCTTCTTCGACTAAAACTTTTCCTTCAAACACGCCGCAGCCGTCAACTTTTACTTCCGTCTCGTCGGTCGGGAGCATCAGATAAACTTTCGTTTTCACTTTTTGATTCCCGAAAACGTGAGCGTTGACGGGCTTTGTTCTTCGCAAAGGAACGATCTGTTCGTATTTCCCGAACGAAATCGCGCCCGTCGGACACACGCTCGCGCACATCGGCATTAATCCTTCGCTCGTGCGGTCGTAACACATATCGCATTTCATTTGCAGATGTATTTCAGTATTATATTTCGGAACGCCGAACGGACAGGCATTGACACAATTTCGGCAATCCAGACAGCGCGGTTTTAATGCCGACATAACAACGCCGTCTTCATTTTGCTTAATTGCATCCGCCGGACAAACCAGCGCGCACGTCGGTTCTTCGCAGTGCATACAAACCGTCGGCATCGTCGCGGTCGTCTCGGCGCGGTCAATATAATCCACAAAAATCATCGAATATCCTTTATGCGTCGAACATTCGCGGCACGCGGCGACGCACGCACGACAGCCGATACATCGCTGCGGGTCTATGAACATTGTTTCTTCCATAATTTTTTAAAATGGATAACTGATAATTGATAATATTGATTCTTAAATTATCAATTATCCATTATTTTCCTTTTTGCACTTCGCTCATCGAAGTTCCTTTTCTGCCCTTTCCTAAAATCGGCAATTCCCGCGAATGAATTTTCTCGATTCGCGCCGCACACGCTTTGTATTCGGGAATTTTTGAAATCGGATCGAGCGCGGGATTCGTCAGTTGATTCGCCGCTAAATTTTCGCCCCAGTGATACGGAATAAAAATCGTGTCGGGACGAATTGTTCTGACAACTAACGCCGGAAAAACGCCTTCGCCGCGACGGGAAATCACTTTTACTCTTTCACCATCGTTAATTTTCAATTTCATCGCAGTTTCCGGGTGAACTTCGACATACGGTTCAGGGCATTGCTGAACTAAAAAACCGATTCGGCGCGTTTGATTGCCCGACAGATATTGATAAACGACTCTTCCGGTCGTCAGCGCGAGCGGATATTCTGCGTCGGGAACTTCATTCGGCGGATTGTATTCAATCGGATGAAACTTCGCTTTTTTGTCCGGCAGAAAAAATTTCTTGTCTTCAAAAAGGCGCGGTGTGCCGGGATGTTCGAGCGTTGGACACATCCAGAACACGCCGTTTTGTTTTTCGATCTTTTCGTAAGTAATGCCGTAATAATCGGCTTTTCCGCCTTTGGAAGCGACGCGCAATTCGTCAAAAATCTCACGCGGAGAATTAAAATTAAAATATTTCCCGCGTCCCATTCTTTTGCCGATTTCGACGATAATTTCCCAATCGGTTTTCGCTTCGCCCGGCGGTTCGACCGCTTTGTTGATTTTCACGACGCGACCTTCCGCGCTTGCCGTCACGCCTTCGTCTTCCGCCCAGGACGTTCCGGGCAACACGACATCAGCGTAACGCGAGGATTCCGACATAAAGAAATCTATGTTGACGTTAAACTCCAAACCTTCGAGCGATTGGCGGATTTTATTCGTGTCAGGCAATGAAACCATTCCGTTGTTGCACAATGAAAGAAACCCTTTGATCTCGCCTTCGCGCATTTTTTGAAACATCTCGACGACGGACACGCCGGCTTCGGGCATTTCATCAAGCGGCAAATCCCAGACTTCGCAGATGTATTTGCGGTGTTCGGGATCGTTCATCGAACGCTGTCCCGGAAGCTGGTCGGCTTTCTGCCCATGTTCGCGCCCACCTTGCCCGTTGCCTTGTCCGGTGATCGTGCCGTAACCTTTCCCCGGTTCACCGATCTTGCCTGTTGCAAGAACGATATTGATGTATGAAAGCACATTGTTTACG
>JBBSAX010000382.1:0-3079 GCA_038251885.1 Pyrinomonadales bacterium
AGGAAATTATCAAAGCCGATTCGTGGATAATTGACGGAAATTACGGCGGAACAATGGAAATGCGTATGTCGCGTTGCGATACGGTCGTCTGGCTTGATTTTCCGAGAACGGTTTGTGTGCGGCGCGTTCTAAAAAGAATCGCTTTTTACAAGAAAAACAGTCGTCCCGATATGGCAGAAGGCTGCCGTGAAAAACTCGACCTGAAATTTCTAAAATATGTATGGGATTTTCCGCGTGATAAAAATCCTGCAATAGTGTCGCGTTTGCAGAAGTTTAAAGACATAAAAGTTTTCAGATTAACGTCTGACCGTCAAGCCGAAAACTTTTTCGCAGTATTAAATTGAAAATTTATTCGCCTTCTTTCGGCAGATATTTCGGCACGTCGGAAACGTCAATTTTCAGTTCCATTGCGACATTTTTCCATTTATCTTTTTTCTCCAGAAAATAAACATAAGCGAGATCAATGCCTTCGCCGTTGACCTTTACTTCCCGGGTTTCTTGATAACCTGTCGGCATTGCTTCGAGAGTTTGGATTTCTTCCGACCGAACCGATTTGTTATCGCACGGCTCGCAATAATGCTTGATCTGCGTTTTTCCCTTCAAAAGCGCGACGGCGCGTTCGGTTTCATTTTTCGTAATGTATGTCGCTTGATCGGCAAATGCCGTCAGCGTAAAGATTAAAACTACAATAAATACTGCGATCTTTTTCATAAAGTTTTTTGTCGTTCTCCTAAAATATGTCTGAAATTTTTTGACAAAAATTGACGGCTTTTTGAATAGTTATTGACAAAAATTTTCGACTATTTTAACCCGGTTATGTTAAATTTTAACAGTCAATTTGAGGGGGGAAATAATGTTTTTAATAATCGGCACAAAATTTTTTAGTTGGGGATCGGAAAAAACAAACGAAACAATCCGCTGTTCGCAATGCGGAACTCTCGCGCAGTTCAAAGAAAAGACAGGAATGCGTTTTATCACGCTCTTTTTCGTCATCCCGACAATCCCGATCAGCGGCAAGAAAAAGATGATCGAATGCCCGAATTGCAAGGCGAGATTTGAAGCGGAATAATTTAGTTTTGAGATTTGAGTTGACGCATGGCGAAACCGCCGCCAAGCCCGTTTGAGTTAAAAAAGGCAATGCCATAACAAAGTCGCTGTTTCGCCCTCACGTTTAAAAGCGCAGGCTGCCGCCAACTCATTAAACAGTTCTTTGTCAATCAACATCGAACACCATCCGGCGATCATCAACTTATATTCCTGCCGCATATCAACAAATCTGGCGGCACAGGTCATCTCGTGTGCTTGACTGCTTCTTTCATAGCTGAATTGTTCGCTTGTCCGTTATTGTAAGCACGCCTTGCTAAAATAGCGTCAAGATGCCTGAAGTCGAATCCTTTGCCAAGTCTTCGATTGCTGAATTATGGGCGCGCAATAGGTTTTCGATGTCTGTCGTTGAACAGTTGCCGCGCCTGATCTACACAACTTTCGGCGGAAACCCACGCAATACGCTCAAGTCCGCAAAATCAGCGTCTTTCGTTACGACGATGAAATGTTGTCTTTAGCGTGTTCCCAAACCAATATATCTTCGGCTGTGCCAAGTCCGAGCAAATCAAGATGGTCGGAGTTTGGATACAATTCGAATAACCGTTTGACAAGTTTGGGCGACAAATTTTGGTCGAAGAGCAGCTTGACGCTCACGCCTGCACCACCAGCAAATTTTTCTCGCGGTCTGCGGCAAACGCCAAACAAGCCATAATGTCGTCGTGCGTCAGATACGGAAAATCGTCAAGAATTTCCTGCGTCGTCATTCCTGAAGCCAAGTATTCAAGCACATCATAAACCGTCATTCGCATTCCGCGAATACAAGGTTTGCCGCCGCGTTTGCCGGGTTCAATAGTGATAATGTCGTGGTAATTCTTCATAGCACGATGATAAATCTTTGCCCGTCAGCAAGCAAGCTATACGCCGAAAATGAGAAGCAAGCGAACGATTGAGATGACGTGGGGCGAAACCGCCACCAAGCCCGCCGAAGTTTAACGAAAGACGTTGATAAGAAAGTCGCTGTTTCGCCCTCACGTCCATTGGTCGGATGTCAGCAGGTTTTCACCTGCTGACATCCGACTTGCTGTTTGACAATCAAGTGCATTGAATGACCTTCTAACATTATAGGAGGTTTTTACAATGCAAGAATCATTTTATGTCGGCTTGGATTTGGGTTCAAGTCAATGTTATCAAAGTATTATCAATGCTGACGGTGCGCTCTCGGCGGCGCGTTCGATTCCGACGAGTGAACAACATTTGCGGGCGGCTTTTGCTCATTTGCACGGCGATGTCCGCGTTCATCTCGAAGCCGGAGAGCTTTCCGATTCGTCGCTTATCTGCAAACTCCCAAGAGATTTTCCAACAAACGTAAGCTCTGGCGGTTCTGTCGTTTGGGAGTTACGCGCCGTGAATCGAACGGCAAAAGATTGGCTCATCCCAAACTTGATTCAGCGGGTGTCGGTTCGTTAAAGGACGTTTCCAGAAAAATCTTTGAAGCGGCGCGACGCACTAAAACTGACAATTCGTTCAAGCAGTTTTATGAAATGTCTCTGGCAAATACCAAAAATCAGGTTCACGCCCGCCTTTCGACACAACGGAAAATTCTGGCGACTCTCAGAGCGATGTGGATGAGCAATCAGCCTTTTCAGAATGATTCAGGCTGATTGGAAGTTTTCAAAAAGCGTCCGAATCGGCGGCGCGTTCTTTGACAAAACAACTTGAGAAATCAACTGCTTTTGCCAATCAAAGATGAATGCTTCGTGGCACGGGTGGCGGCAAGTCTCGAAACTTAAATCATAAACCGTTTGCTAATAAACGAGTTTCGTCCATTGGTTAGGCTGCCGCCATTCAAATAAGCCATTTACCCGATACGACCATAGACCGCTCTTAATCGAGTGAAGTCTCCAATAGCTGACTGGGACAGAAAAACTGGTTCAAACACTGAAAAAGGTCTTCTGCAAATACGGCATCATCGGCAAAATCGGTCATTTCTAAGATATTTGTCAATCAACTTGTAACGCCATCCGGCGATCATAAA
>JBBSAX010000383.1:0-3077 GCA_038251885.1 Pyrinomonadales bacterium
AAACGGAAAGTTTTTCCAAACGATGAATCGGCACTAAAGGTCGTTTTTCTAGCAACGCAAGCCGCGTCAAAGAAATGGACGATGCCGATCAAAAACTGGAAAGCGGCGATGAATCGCTTCGCCATCGAGTTCGCGGAGCAGCTTGCTCCGTATATGTAAAAATGGCAGTTACACAATCTGTTTTACAGGCTCTTTGGTTTTTGTATCGTGTTTTTAGTTCCGGCTGATGGTCTTTGAAAACGGCTTTTATTTTTCAAAGATCATCAAATGAAACTAAAAACTTTGAATTTACGGCTTTTGATAATTTGGAAACGCACCGTTTACAGGTTTTTTCTGTGGGTTTCGATTTAATTCACCAAGCGTTACTTCGACGGCTTTTTCGAGTTGAACATCGCGTCCGGCTCGCCATAGTTGCGGGTTTAGATCAACTTCGACATCGGGCGCAACGCCTTTGTTTTCGATGTCTAGTTCGCCTTTCAAGTTTCGGAAAGCGACACGCGGCGCGGTAACTTGTCCGCCGTCAATCAAAGTCGGATAGTTGTAAATTCCGACGAGTCCGCCCCAAGTTCGCTTGCCGACGAGACTTCCAACCTTTGCTTCACGAAAAAGCCAAGGCATTAAATCACCGCCCGAACCGGCGTATTCATTGATAATCATCGTTTTCGGTCCGTAGATCGAGCCGATTGGCGTGGTAAAATCGTCGCCTTCGCGCGTTGACCAGTAATTCCTCAAAGGTCGGCGCATATAATCAACGATATAATCAGCCGCCGAACCGCCACCGTTGAAGCGTTCGTCAATGACCGCACCTTGTTTATCAATCTGCGCGAAATAATAGCGGTTGAAATTCGTATAACCCGCGCCGCCCGTATTCGGTAGATAAACGTAGGCGAGTTTTCCGCCGCTCAGTTCGGAAACTTTGCGGCGATTTCCCTCGATCCACGCCAAGTTTCGCAAACCGCCTTCATTTCCAACCGGAACAACCGTAACTTCACGCGCATCTTTGCCATCGGCATTTGCGCTGACCTTGATAATTATTTGTTTTCCGGCGGTTTGTTGGAAAAACGAATAAATATTATCTGTCGCTTTAACTTCGCGTCCGTTGACGGCAATCAAATATTCGCCTTCTTTGACGTTCACGCCGGGTTGCGTCAAAGGCGCGAAAAGATTCGGATTCCAATTTTCGCCGTTGTAAATCTTGGCAAAACGATAACGATTATTTTCAATCGTGTAATCCGCGCCGAGCAAACCGCCGGAATAGCGCGTCGGATTCGGCGAATCTCCGCCGCCTGAATTGTGATGTCCGACCGACATATTTCCGAGCATTTCTTGGAAAAGATAGTTCAGATCGGCGCGTGTGGCGATTCCTTCGAGAAACGGTTCGTATTTCGCTTCCGCCGCTTTCAGATTCAAACCGTGAAACGTCGGATCGTAGAAAAAATCGCGCTGAACGCGCCACGCTTCCTTATACATTTGCCGCCATTCGGCACGCGGATCAACCGCGACTTCCATATCGCCGACTTTTAATGCGCCTTCGCCGGGTTTCATCGGCGCGACGGTCGAAGCAATCGTAAATCTTCCGGGAAATTGTCCGAAAAGCATTTTTTCGCCATTGGCGGAAACATCGAATTGCGTTACGCCGTCGAGAATTTTTTCCGCCTTTCGTTTGTCCAAATCAAAACGATGAACCACCGCGCCAATTTGCGGAGGAGTCGCGGCAGTTCCCGATGTCGGAACATTTTCGAGCAAAAAGAAAGTTCCCGATTTTCCCGCGACGAGTCCTTGATAATCACGCGCCGGCAAGGGCATCGCGACAATTCTTTGACCGATTTGTTCAAAATCAATCGAAACTTTGACAGGTTCGGGTTTTGCCGGCGGAGCTTTCGGTTTTTCGGCGTTCGCATCCGAAAGTTTTTCTTCATCGCTTTCGGGAACAAGCGGCGACGCATCGGTTTTATTCAAAACGACCGCATAAACACTGCGTGTCGTTTGAAAAGGGAAACTCGACATATCAAGCCATCCCGTCGTCGGACCGTTATCGGTGCTTGCCGTGAAATAGATATATTTGCCGTTTTTATCAAAAGCCGCATAACGAGCATCGCTCAAACCGTCGGTGATTTGAGTAGATTTTCCGGTTTCGAGCGAAAATGTGTGAACGGCGCATAGACGATTTTTGAGTTGTTTTGTGTAAACGATCCATTTGCTGTCCGGCGACCAATTCGGGTCGAGAACGGGAGACGGATTTTCGAATGTATTCGTATCAACTTTGACGGGCGTTTTTTTCTCAAGATCGAGATACCAGATGTTCAAACGCTTGTCCGTGAACAAAATTTTCTTGCTGTCGGGCGAAAATCTCGGTGAATAAAAATACGACGACGGATTGCCGAGAGAAATTTTCGTAACTTCGCCCATTCCGCTTTGATCGCGCAAGTGAAGAGCATATTCGCCGGATTCGTCCGAGAAATACGCGATATATTTTCCGTCGGGCGACCACGCCGGATCGCGTTCGGCAACGCCGGAAGTATTTGTTAAGTTTCGCGCATCGCCTTTTTCCGCCGGAACGCTGATAATTTCGCCGCGAGCTTCAAAAACGGCTCGTGCGCCCGTCGGCGAAATGGCGACGTTTGCAACTCTCTGTGCGACTTTTTCATAACGCGGTCGAACTTGCGGGAAGTCGCCGCTGACGCTGATGTTTATTCTATCGGCTTTGCGCGAATTCGGATTAAAAACATTTATCGAACCGAATTGTTCATAAACAATTCCGTCCGGTGCTTCAGAGGCGGTTTTTAAATCAAGTCCCGAATTATTGATTTCTTCCGTAACCTTTTTCGTTTTCGTGTCGAATGAATAAAGCGTAACATTTTTCCCGTTGCGGTCAGATAAGAAGTAAATTTTATCGCCCATCCAAAGCGGCGTGAAATCGTTTGAATTTTGACGCGGAATTTCTTCGACGCTCGAATCGCTCAGATTTCCGATCCAGATTTTCGTCGTGCGTCCGCCACGATATTTTTTCCATTGAGCAAACGCCGGAGCGAGCGGCATATACGCGATTTTTGTTCCGTCAGGCGAAAAAGATGCGC
>JBBSAX010000384.1:0-3075 GCA_038251885.1 Pyrinomonadales bacterium
ATGATGGTTACAAACGTCGGACGCAGACCGGAAACGATACAAAAAGTCGCGCTCGCTTCGGATAAATCAGGAAAACTCAAAGCGATGCGCCATGAAAATACTTCTTATAAATCATTTTCATCGTATTTTGAAGAAAGCGGCAAACAGACGAAAATTTTATACGACGCTGACGAACGTGAAGTAACTTATAAAATTGCTAAATTCAATGTGAATTCGCCGACATTTATGCGTGCGCCGGGGGAAGCACCGGGTTGTTTCGCATTAGAATCGGCAATGGACGAACTTGCCGTCGAACTGAAAATTGATCCGATCAAGTTGCGAATGTTGAATCACACTTCGATTGATCCTGAAACTAAATTGCCGTTTTCGCTTGAAAATATCAAAGAATGTTACACGATTGGTGCAGATAAATTCGGTTGGGCAAATCGTAAAGATAAGCCGCGAATGACGCGCAGAGGAAAATATCTCGTCGGACACGGAATGGCGACGGCGACTTATCCGGCGATTCGTTCGACAGCTTCGGCAAAAGTTCAGATTTTTGCAAATGGCAATGTCAAAGTTTTCAGCGCAACGCAGGACATCGGCACTGGAACTTACACGATTATGGCGCAAACCTTGGCGGATGCACTCGGCGTTCCGATTGAGAGAATCTCGGTCGAAATTGGCGATTCCAGTTTACCGACCGCGCCTGTTTCCGGCGGTTCGACGACCGCCGCGAGCGTTACAGCAGCAGTTTTGACGGCGGGCGAAATGCTCAAAAATGATCTGATGGCTCTGGCAATGAAAGACGGAAAATCAAAAATCGGCGGCAAAAAACCAGAAGAAATCGAATTCGCCAACGCCAAGTTTTTCGTCAAAAGCGATACATCAAAAACAGACGAATACACGGACATTTTAAAGCGCAACGGCAAGGAAATGATGGAAGTCTGCGCCACATCAGTTCCGCAAAACGGCGGCGGACTCGGCGGAAATTTCGCGCCGTGTGCGCCGGACAAATTTTTGTCCGAAGAAGATGCGAATGCCCAGAAATATTCGTTTCATTCGTTCGGAGCGCAGTTTGCCGAAGTTTTAGTTGACGAAGATTTGGGAATAATTCGCGTTTCACGTTTTACGAGCGTTCAAGACATCGGCAGAGTTTTAAATGAAAAAACTGCGCGTTCGCAGATCATCGGCGGCGTGATTTACGGTCTCGGACAAACTCTGATGGAAGAAACACAATATGACAAACGCTGGGCAAATCCGATCCAGCGGCATCTCGGCGATTATCACGTTCCGGTTCAGTTAGACGTTCCGGTCATTGACGTGCATTTTATCGGCAAACCCGATCCGCACATTTCGCCAATCGGCGCACGCGGCATCGGTGAAATCGGCATCACGGGAGTTGCGGCGGCGGTTGCTAACGCGGTTTATAATGCAACCGGAAAACGTATCCGTGATTTGCCTCTAACGCCGGATAAATTAGTTTAATTTTTGAAAAATCGAGAAAAAAAGACAGACAGAAATAAATAGGGAGAAAATTAATGAACAAGAAAATGGGTGATGAAGATTGGGTAAACCAAGAGGATTGGGCGGAGCAGACCGACGATCAAATGAGTATTGACGAGGAAAAACTGCTTGATGAACTCGGCATTCAGGGCGAATCGCGGCGCAGATTTCTCGGACAAGTTTCGGCGGCAGGCTTGAGCGTTTTGGCTCTGCAAGTCTTGGCTGAACAAAATGCTTTTGCCGGAACGCTCGAAACGGGCGAAACATCCGCAGAAATTGCCGCGAAGATCGAAAATGCCGTCAAAGTAGCATTCAAAGTCAACGGAAGCGAAAAGACTCTTAATGTTGATTCGAGAATGACACTTTTGGACGCACTTCGGGAAAGATTGCAGATGACCGGAACGAAAAAAGGCTGCGATCACGGACAATGCGGTGCTTGCACGGTGATTGTTGACGGTCGCCGCAGTTTGTCGTGTTTGACGCTTGCCGCAACTTGTGAAGGCAAAAACGTAACGACCATCGAAGGACTTGCAAGCGGCGATGAACTTCATCCGATGCAAGCCGCGTTTATCAAACACGACGGTTTTCAATGCGGTTACTGTACGCCGGGACAGATTTGTTCCGCCGTCGCTCTTTTAAACGAAGCGAAAAACGGCGAAGCAAGTTATGTTACGGAAAACATTCAGGCAAAAGCACGCAGTCTGCAATTATCTGACGACGAAATTCGCGAAAGAATGTCGGGAAACCTTTGCCGCTGCGGAGCTTATCCGAATATTTTAGCGGCGATCAAGGAAGTTCACACAGGAAAAGCACAGGCGCAAAACTGGCAATTTGCCGGAGAAAATAATGTCGCGCTTTTTGAAAATACAGACGAACAGAACACGGGAGGCGACGCGTAAAATGAGACCATTTAAATATACAAGAACAACGGAAGCGGCAAAGGCAACGGAAGCGGCAACAGCAAATAAAAACGCGCAATTTTTAGCGGGCGGCACGAATATCATTGACTTAATGAAGGAAGATGTTGCGCGTCCCGACGAACTCGTTGACATCAATCGCTTAAATTTAGGGCAGATTCAGATGATGGGAAGTAATTTATCACTCGGCGGTCTGGCAAACAACACGGACACGGCAAATCATCCGCTCGTTCGGCAGAATTTCCCGCTTCTATCGCAAGCAATTTTAGCGGGGGCATCTGGACAAATCCGCAATATGGCGACCAATGGCGGAAACATAAATCAGCGAACACGCTGCACATATTTTTACGATACGGCAATGCCCTGCAACAAACGCGAACCAAATTCGGGTTGCGGTGCGCTCGAAGGAATTAACCGAATGCACGCGATTTTCGGCTGGTCGAAAGATTGCGTTGCCGTAATGCCGTCCGATATGTGTATCGCGCTCGTCGCGTTGGACGCAGTCGTCAAAGTGCAAAAATCCGACGGCACGATGCGCTCGATTCCGTTTGCCGATTATCACCGCTTGCCCGGAAATACGCCGGAAAAAGACAACAATCTCGAACACGGCGAACTTATCACCGCCATCGAAATTCCGAAAAATAATTTTGCGAATAAATCTTATTACTTAAAG
>JBBSAX010000385.1:0-3054 GCA_038251885.1 Pyrinomonadales bacterium
AGGCTTGAAATTTCAAGGCTTCGGGAACAAAAAAATGACGCGGCAGATTTTGCATTACTTCTAAAACGCGCTCGTCTTTTATGTTGTAATGCTGGCGCAGCCGCTCAATCATTCGATCACGCAGAATTTGAAATTCATCCACCATTTAGATTTTAGATTAATAAATATTACAAATCGCAAATTAAAAATTGAAAATCGCAAACTATTTATTTTCCCAATTTTTTAGTAACTCAATCGCGCGATGATTAGTCAGATCGCTTCGCATCGGCGTGACGGAAACAAAACCTTCGTCAATCGCTTCAAAATCCGTTCCGCCTTCGGCGTGAAAACCTTCGCGCACTTCACCGATCCAGTAATACAATTTTCCGCGCGGGTCAATATGTTCGGTAATGACCGGACGCGCATTCTTAAAGCCTTGTTTGGTGACAAGAATTCCCTTCGGTTCGCCTTTCGGAATATTTACATTGAGCAAAGTTCCGTCCGGCAAACCTTCGTTCAGGGCTTTTTCCGTCAACTGTCTGGCAATCTTCGCCGATTCGGTATAATCGTGATTTCGACTGACCACCAGACTGAAAGCTAAACCCGGAACGCCCAGAATTGTTGATTCGAGCGCACCGGCAACCGTTCCCGAATAAGTCGCGTCATCACCGAGATTCGCCCCCGGATTGATACCCGAAGCACAAATGTGCGGACGTTCTTCGGGCGGCAAAATCTGATTTAATGCCAGCGTTACGCAATCGGTCGGCGTGCCGTCAACCGTCCAATGGCGTTCGTCAATCCGGCGAATCCGCAAAGGTCTTGCCAGAGTCAAACTATGCGATGCGCCGCTCATTTCCGATTCGGGAGCGACAACGTAAACATCGCCGATCTCGCGCAAGGCGTTTTCCAAAGCAATTATGCCTTCCGAATGATAACCGTCGTCATTCGTAATTAAAATCCGTTTTTTTTCCGCTGCCATATAAAAAGAAAAAGATGCGTCAAATGCGAGATGTTTTTGTTTTCAAAACGCATATCGCATAACGCATCATTTTTAGTAAAAATTCCAAAATTTATCTGCCGCCGCCGGTGTTTCCGGTTGTAGCATTCATCGGACGAAATGGACGACGGAAACGCTTACGGTTTCGCTTACGAGCATTTGCCGATTTCAGCTTTGCCTTCTGACCGGGCGGTATAAAATGCTGATGCTTTTTAAAATCTTTGATGATTTCTTCCGTCATCACCTTACGCTTAAAACGTCGCAATGCGTTTTCGATTGATTCATTATTGTTTAATGATATAAAAGCCATATTCGCTATCACCCCCTTTTAGGCATAAAATCTTGCCCGAAAGAGCAAACAATAATTAAACACTTTTTTCGGCGCGATGGCAAGTTTGCAGTAAAATTGGCAATATTTTAATTTTGTCAGGCAGTTTTCGTCAAAAAGTAATTTCACGCGTCAAATCGGGAAAATCCTCAAGTATTTCTTCGACAGTCATTTCAGAAGCCAGATATTCAAGAACTTCATAAACCGTAATCCGCAAGCCGCGCACACAAGGCTTACCGCCGCGCTTATTCGGTTCGATTGTAATGTAATCTCGATAATCCATACTTGAAATTGTCAACTACAATAAATTCAAAAGTAAGCAATAAAGATTTTGCCGCGCATTTCGCATCGTTTTGGATAAACCTAAAAACACCGAACGATTGAGATGACGTGGGGCGAAACCGCCAACACACAAGCTAAATTTTAACGAGAGCCGTTGATAACAAAGTCGCTGTTTCGCCCCCACGTCCATTGGTAGGATGAAAGACAGTGTTTAATCCGGTTTCATCCGACTTGCTGTTTGACAATTAGGTGCATTGAATGACTTTCTAATTTAAGAGGAGGTTTTTACGATGCAAGAATCATTTTATGTCGGCTTGAATTTGGGTTCAAGCCAGTGTTATCAATCGGTCATTAATTCTGATAGTGCGCTCCGTCTGGCACGTTTGATTCCGACCAGTGAACAGAGTTTGCGGGCGGCTTTTGCCAATCTTAACAGCGATGTCCGCGTACATCTCGAAGCCGGAGAGCTTTCCAATTGGGTTGCTTCAATTATTCAGCGGTAAGTCTCCAAACTTAATTCATAAACCGAGGATTTATTCTTCGAGTTTCGTCCAAAGGCGCAGGCTGCCGCCAACCAAATAAGCCATTTACCCGCGTGCGACCATAGACCAACTTTTATAGTTGAAGTCTCCAATAGCTGACTGGGACAGAAAAACTGGTTCAAACACTGAAAAAGGTCTTCTGCAAATACGGCATCATCGGCTTTAATTGGTGATTTTCGAGATATTTGTCAATCAACTTATTGCGCCATCCGGCGATCATAAACATTATTCCTGCCGCAGATCAACAATCTGGCGGCACAGATCATCTCGTGTGCTTGACTGCTTCTTTCATAGCTGATTTGTTGTGCCGCCGTTTGTTTTCACCACGCCGCCATTGCCTTCACACAAGCCAAAATTAAAATGATAAACTTGTGAATCAAAAAATTTGCTGTTGCGATTTTCTACTTTAGTTTAACTGCCGCCAAAATCCTTTGAGTCATTTTCAAAAGTTGCGCGAAATATAGTTTTGCGTTGCCTTCGAGATTGGCTACAACGATTTGAAGGTCTTCTTCGCACTTCTTCAGAATAGAAATTCGTTTTGCGCCCAAACTGCCTTTGCGAGAAACAAAAGTGTCTATGCAACCTGCTGTGAAAGTGTCCAAAGAAACGACACAAATGCCTTCGACCTCTTCGCCAGCGTAATCAGAAGGAAAAGGAATGCCTTTCCACTCGTTCCACATAATTTTAACTTCGCTCACGTCGTTCATAACAGAAAGCGGCACAACGATTGAGATGACGTGGGGCGAAACCAATTACACGCAAGTTAAGGGTAAAGAAGCAACGTCATAAGAAAGTCGCTGTTTCGCCCTCACGTCCATTGGTAGGATGAAAGACAGGCTTTTTGTCCGGTCTCATCCAACTTGCTGTTTGACAATCAAGTGCATTGAATGACCTTCTAATATTATAGGAGGTTTTCTGCGATGCAA
>JBBSAX010000386.1:0-3050 GCA_038251885.1 Pyrinomonadales bacterium
GCAAACGCTGTCCGCTTCACGAAGGTCGGACGCAGATCGTTCATTCGACGGGAAATCGGCAAGCAGATCTGATGTTCGTCGGCGAAGCTCCCGGCGCGGATGAAGATGCTCAAGGAAAACCTTTTGTCGGACGTTCGGGACAGCTTTTGACGAAAATTATCGAGGCAATCGGAATCAAACGCGAAGACGTTTTTATCGGCAACATCAATCGTTGTCGCCCGCCCGGAAATCGCACGCCAACTTTGCCCGAAGCTGAGACTTGCAAACCTTTTTTAATCCGCGAAATCGCCATCGTAAAGCCCAAGGTCATCGTGGTAATGGGAAATACGGCGATGAAAAATTTGCTAGAAACTAAGGAAGGAATAACCAAATTGCGCGGTGAGTTTATTGATTATTACGGCGTAAAAGTAATGCCGACATTTCATCCGGCATATCTTTTACGCGACCCGCGCAAGAAACGCGAAGTTTGGGAAGATATGAAAAAAGTGCGTGATGAAATCAATAAATTAAAATCCTAACCGCTATGAAAAAATTATATCTTTCCGTTTTGATAGTCCTCGTATCAGGAATTTTTGTATTTTCTCAGAAAAAAAGTAAATCTCCAGTTGGAGTTTATGAATCCTGCGTTGTAGATGTTTGTCAGACAGTAAAGATTAATTCTGATTTCACTTTTGATTATTTAATATACGGCGATCTTTTTAATAATGAGGGGAATAGAGGAACGTGGAAATTTTTAACTGATGATCTTATTAAGTTTGATAATCCAAAACCTCCTTATATCGAAAAAGCGGTTGAGAAAACCGAAAACAATGAGGAATTTCTAACAATTGTCATAAAAGAAAATCTAGGGGAGGCTAGAGTGCCGAACACTGAAATAATTTATTTTGCAAATAATCAAAGAGTAAAATCGTTTACAGACGAAAAAGGGATAGTCAAAATTCCAAGAGTTAAAAATTTCACAGTCTCGGCAGTGGCTTGCCTCCAAGAATATACAATCCAAAATTTAGAATCTACTAAAATTGAGTTAACCATAAGGCTATATGATGTTTATACTTTTAACGAAACCTTAAAGTTTGTTAAAAATAAACTTTGCAATGTTGATAAAAATCAGCAAATTTCGCGGTGTTATGAGAAATTAAAAAGTAAAAAATTAAAGAAGCTTTTTCCAGTAAATAAGGAATCTAAAATAATAGATAAATTAATGTTGAGAATTTTATCTTTTTATAAAAATGCGTGATGAAATAAGTAAATTGAAGTAAAATTTATTTTGAAGGAGTTTATATATGTATAAAATCAAAACTACGAATAGTTCGGATAATTCGATTGCGGTTTTAATTCCGGCTGAAGCATTAAAAAATTTGGGAATTTCGGCTGGTGATGAAATAGATGTCACCGAAACTGATAATGCTTTAATTTTACGTTCGGTTAAAGAAGCCGAAAAAAGCCGCGAAATTGCTGATGCGACAGAAAAAGTTTTCAGCCGTTGGAATAAAGTTTTTGTTGAGCTTGCTAAGGGGGCAGATGAGAAATGAAGTTTATTGATAAAACCTCAGTTCTCATTATTCATCAAAAACTCATTGAAAGATACGGCGGAATTCACGGCTTGCGCGATGAAGGAGCATTGGAATCGGCAATAAATGCGCCGAAAAACCGTTTTAATTATGAAACTGAAGACCTTATAAAATTAGCGGTAACTTATGCCTATCATCTTTCACAAGCGCACGCTTTTCTCGACGGAAACAAACGGGTTGCGGCAGCGGTTGCAGGTGTTTTTCTCGAAATTAACGGCGCGTTTCTAAATGCTGAGGAAGACGAGATTATCGAACTTTTTCTTGACATTGCCGCAAGCAAATTGTCGCGTGATGAAGTTGAAGAAAAATTTGCCGATTGGCTGACTTTAGACGAAAATGAATAATCCCACACTTTTTGACGAATTTGAAAATGAAGTTGTTTCGACTGAAACGGTTGACGAAATTAATCAGGAATTGCTGACAAAAGCGAAGGCACTTCCGGCATTTGCACAGGAATTTTTTATTTTTGGAACAGGAAATATAAAAGCTGATGTCGTAATTGTCGGCGAATCGCCGGGTGCGCCGGATGCGGATTCGGAAAAACCTTTTATGGGTCCGGTCGGGCAATTATTGGAGAAAATTTTGGCTTCAATCCGACTCAAACGCGATGAAGTTTATCTGACAAATGTTGTTAAATACATCTCGCAAGGAGATGAATTAACGCCCGATATTTTGAAGTTTTTCACACCTTTTCTGCATCGTGAAATTTTGGCGATAAATCCGAAAGTTATTATTTCACTTGGGAATACGCCAACAAAAGCCTTGCTCAATACGAAAAAAGCAATTTCACAGATTCGCGGCGAATTTTATGATTATAACGGAATCAAATTAATGCCGACCTTTAATCCCGCCTATTTACTGCGCGACCCGTCAAAAAAACGCGAAGTTTGGGAAGATATGAAACAAGTGCGTGATTTTTTGAAGGAAAGCGGCAAATAATTAACCGCAGAGACGCAGAGAAAATAAAAGACATAATTTAAATCTAAAAGCAAAATAGGCAAAAATTTAATCTGTATTTGAAGAAAACAATAATTAAAAAACTCTGCACCTTTGCGTCTCTGCGGTAAAATGTACTATGAAAGCTGAAACAATTAAATCAGAAAAAATCTATGAAGGCAGAGTCTTCGACATATATAAAGACACGATCAAAGAAGGCGAAAACGAATACGCGCGCGAGATTATCACGCACGGCGGAAGCATTGTAATCGTTCCGGTATTTGCGGATTCGCGCGTTGCGCTCGTTAAACAATATCGTCATCCGGCGCGAGATTATTTGTATGAAATTCCAGCCGGAACTTTGGAAAAAGGCGAAGATTACGAAACTGGTGCAAAACGCGAACTTGAAGAAGAAATCGGCGTAACTTGCGAAAAGATCGAAAAACTAACGGAATTTTACGTTTCGCCGGGATTTTTGAGCGAGAAAATGTTTGTCTATTTAGCAACGGATCTGACTGAAACAAAACAGAATTTAGATGACGA
>JBBSAX010000387.1:0-3046 GCA_038251885.1 Pyrinomonadales bacterium
AATCGGACTGGATAAACCGCCGAAAGTCGTCAGCAGTGAAGAACAAAGATTTTATTTCGCGGGCGGCGAATTGATTCGTTTGCTCGTCGGGAAAAAAGAATTGAAATCCGGCGACGAAAGATACGTTGAACTAAAGGACGAGATCATCAGCGTTTCGAGCAAGTTGCGGGAATCATAAAATCACGAATCACAGTAAAAGACCGTTTAATTTTCTCGAAAAATCAGTCACATTTTTTATTTGCCGAAAAATACTTTATTTCGGCAGTAAAATATTTTCCCGCTTTTCGACACTATTCTCGAAAGGTAAAAAAATTATGTTGAAAATTACATTAACCATTTTAATTTTAACTCTGGCGAGTTTTGCCGCTTTCGCGCACAGCCGGAGTCGGTAATTTTCAAAATAATAAAATAGAAAAACAGGAGATAAAAAAATGAAAAAAATATATTTTATGGTTGTTTTATGCTTGGCTTTAACAGCTTGTTCACAATCAACCGCGAATAATGCTTCGACAACGAATTCCAATTCCAATTCCAATTCAAACTCGAACTCAAACAGCGCGAACAGCGGTTCGACTGCGGCTAAAGCTACACCGACGATTGATCCGAATTATCAGGCGACGTTTCCGTTTCCTGATTTTCCGGCAGTCGAAACTACTGCCAAACCCGGCGAAGTCGTTCTCGTGCCTTCTTATATATGGTTGCAGCAAGCCAATGTTTACGGCTTAGATAAAACAACGATGATCTAGTATTACCAGAAAATGTCGCAGCCTGACAAGGAAATGTCAGAAGTCGAATTTATGGGCGAAAAGAAAAAAGTTCCGAATGCTTATATCGTGCCGATTCCTGCCGGACAGACGGCGAAAAACGGCGACATCGTTCTGACTTGGTGGCAAAGCGGTTCTGGAATGAATCGCGCGATAGTTGTTGACGACGCGAATCCGGCGGAGCCGATTGTCCGCTATCTCGATATTGACTATGACAATCCGGCAAAAAGCAAAGACGGAAAGACCGGCATCGGGCAAATGGAGGAAAAACTCGCACTGAATTCATTCGTCAAAATCAATAATCCGATGGAACCGGGAACAACTGTTGCCGTCCAAGACGGTGCGGAAATGAAAAAAGCACAGGTCATCACCGTCGCGGACGACAAAGTTTTCGTTAAAGAATTTGCCGGACGCATGGGAGTTTACGACAAATCACGCTGTACGCCGCTTCCCGTCAAGTCCGCCGTTAAAGAAGGCGAAAAGGTCAAAGCTGTTTGGGTTGGTTCGTTCAAGGAAGGCAAAGTTACAAGAGTTGATCCGAAAATCGGTCGTGTTTTTATCGCATTCGACCTTGACGGCAAAGAAAAAGCCGTCGCATTCGGCGATGTAATGAAGTAAAATTTCAAAGGCGATGATTTTTAACTAAAATGTAAAAATCATCGCCTTTGAGTTTTTAGCCGGAGTTTCAACTAATTTAACGTGAGTTCGACATAAGAAATTTAGATTTAGTCGGTGAAACCGACGTTATATTTGTAGCCCACGATGCCAATCGTGGGAAAATGATCGAAATTTGATAAAGCCGTTGAAAATGGCGGCATAAAATAGTATGTCGCGGTTTTCTACCGCTTTGTCAAATATAAAGCGTTCCCATAACTGGCGTTATGGGCTACAAATAGGTTGCCGTCTTCAACGGCTTATCTCGAACTCACGTTAATTTAGGACTTAAATATAAACTCTCAACGCATAAACTTCCGCCGAATCGCCAATCCCGGCAAAACCGATGGCAAATATGCAAAAATCTTTTTCTTGATTATCCAAATACTTTACTGTTTTGTTTTCAATATTCTGTATGCGACCATTGGTAAAAACGCAGTTGCTAAACTATGTAAAATTGCTTCCCTGAATCTGTATTGTTATCAAGTGCGAATATGTATCAAAGTCCAAAAAATTTCGTTTGAAACTTAGATTCAAAAGTAAATAAGATTAAAACATTTGTTTGATCGGATATGAATATTTTATCGAATATCAAGTGAAGAAAACCAACAAAGTATTTGAGCAGATCTATTCCAAACTGCTTTCGGAAAAGACACGGGAAAAGAGCGAAAAAGCGATTGTATTTATCGCTATCGTCAGTTTTGTCATTCATTTGCTTCTAATCGGTATGGCATATTTCCAACTGATTCATTTTGATAAATTACCAAAGCTTTTGGGAAGTCCGGTTGCCGCCATCTACACGCCTTTTTCCTTTATTCTGATCTACGAGGTCTATCTGCTCGTTTATTATCTTCCCGATTCCATTACGAGTTATATCGGTAAACAGTATGAGATCATCACGTTGATCATCATTCGCAGAAATTTCAAAGATCTTTCGAATTTAGAAATTACGCCTAATTGGTTCAATGAAAAATACGATCTTCAATTTACCTACGATATAATCGCGACGATCACACTTTTCGGTCTGATTTTTTTGTTTTATAAACTTAACCAAAAACGCATAGATGCCAAACCCAAAAACAAGAACTCGAATATCACACCTGAAATGAAAAAATTTATCATTACCAAAAAATTCATCGCCGCCTGTCTCGTTCCGATCTTGATAATTTTGGCGATATACAGTTTTGGTAATTGGTTCTACGATATTATTATTTCGATGAATCAAGATACGGTTGCGATCAGCGACATCAACAAAATATTCTACGTCGAATTTTTCACTATTTTGATACTCGCAGATGTTTTTCTTTTGCTGTTTTCCTTTATAAATACCAATGAATTTTACAAAGTTATCCGCAACTCAGGCTTTATTGTATCAACTATTTTGATAAAACTTTCTTTTGATGCCGAAGGATTGTTGAACGTAGTTTTAGTCATATCGGCGGTATTGTTCGGAATCGCGGTTCTGGCTATTCATAATCAATTTGAAAAAAATTCTTTCGCTGTAAATAAATAATTTTGCAATTTTCGAATCACCAATCGAAACCGTTTAAAGATGTCAAGATTCGGTTTCCGCATCTCGACCGTTTGCAAAGTCGCTGCCACAGCCAAACTCTGCTGTATGCCTTCGC
>JBBSAX010000388.1:0-3038 GCA_038251885.1 Pyrinomonadales bacterium
CGTAAATTTGGTATCGTTCATCAAGAGTAAGATGTTTGTATTTTTTCATAACAACTCTTTGATGAAAATTGAAGAGATAAATTTACTTTTGTCTTACTCTTTATTTTTCATCAAGGGTTGCACTTACTACTTGAATCCAAGATTCATAATATTCCGAAATGGCTGACTTATTATTCGGCATCTCTAAATAAAATTGCAGATTTTAAGCATTGGATTTCGTGGGACGCACCAACCGCGCCAATGGGAAAATCTCTCCAACCAAATCATTACGGCATTTTATTTTATGCAAAAGATGCAAAACAGAGTAAATTCTACGAACTTCGTTATCCGCACAAAAGATGTCGAAAATGTGGTTATCTACATAAAGATTACGGCGGAAAAAAAATATATGCTTCATCCGTTCGGCTCTTTAGTTTCGGATGTTTGGACAGATATTCATCGCGTCAAACATAACAAATATCGAGATGAACATCCTTGTCAACTACCGATTCATCTGCTTGAAAGAGTTATCTTAATGTCAACTGATGCAGACGACATAATACTTGACCCATTTTCAGGAACGGGAACGACGGCTTTAGCTGCAAAACGATTAGGCAGGAATTACATTGGATTTGAAAAAGACAAATTATATTCGGAAATAGCCGAAAGCAAACTTTTTCAGGAAGAATCGAATTCAAAAATAGGCGACATTTGGGCAAGTTTCTTTTTGAACGAAGCCGTAACCATTCGTTATAAAGATTGGACGGAATTATCGGAAAATTATTTTATTCCTGCGCCGATTGATAAAATTGATCAGGCACGAATCGTCCAAAGAAAAACATCTTTACCGAAAGCCTGTGTTTCAACTATGAATGCAAATGAGAATAGGATGCCTTTATTTCAAAAAGAAGTGAATCGCTAAAATATTTATATATTTAGCAGATATTCCAAAAATGCCAAACTACAAAACAATCAAAGATTATCCTGAGAAAACCGAGAAGACTCGGATAATTGATAAACTCCTTCTTTTGCGGCAAGACCTTGATAAAGAGATTCCGAAAAAGACTGATGCGGAGACTTTGTTGTTGGCGACTTGGAATATTCGGGAGTTTAATTCTAAGAACCGGATAAATGAGTCGTATCATTATTTGGCGGAGATTGTTTCGCGGTTTGATTTGATTGCGATTCAGGAAGTTTCGCCGGATTTGAAGGCTTTGGAAAGATTGATGTTTAGAAATGATTGGGTGAAAATGACTCTATGATTCAAACGGTTGAGGCGATAATTGAAACGACGGGTAAGGTTAGCTTGATGTCGGAAGTTCATCTGAAAGAAAATCGTCGGGCATTGGTAACAATCTTGGAAGAATCGCCGAAGATTTTCCCAAAATCAAAAAAGGAAAATTTGCGTGCCGTGTTTGCCAAGATGCGGAAAGCCGAGATGTTTAGCGAAATCGAAAATCCTCGTGAATGGCAAAAGGATTAAGAGAGACGGAAATAAGGCGGATTTTCAGCTTTGAATGAGGTAGCTTGCGAACAATCTGCGGATTAAAATCGTTTGAAAGAATGACATAATTCGGTTTGAGGTGAAGTTTTATGAAAGTTATCAATATAGACAACGAGATTTTAGGCGGAAAGCCGGTGTTTGACGGCACGCGAGTTCCGATAAAGAACTTGTTTGATTATTTGGAAACAGGCGAAACGGTTGATGAGTTTTTGGCAGATTTTCCTTCGGTCAAGCGTGAACAGAGTATCAAACTTCTCGAATTCTCCGAGCAAATTACGATTAAATCTTCTGAAATGTTAGATGAAAATTTTGCTTGACGAATGTGTTACAAAAAAGTTTAAAAGCTATTTGACCGAGTTTGATGTCAAAACCGTTGTGGAAATGAATTGGAGTGGTTTGAAAAACGGCAATCTGATGAAAGTTGCTGTTGAAGAAAAATTTGATGGACTGCTCACAATAGACAAAAACCTGTCGTATCAGCAAAACATAAAAAGCACGATGTCGCGGTTGTCGTGCTTGATGTCCAAAAAAGTAAAATCGAGATAAGAGTTAGGCAGTTGAAGTAAAAAGATGCGGAATAGATTGGAGATGAAAGATGATAACTGACAGATTGGCTTGTCTTTAACTGTCATCTGTCATCTATTATCTCCAATCTATTCCGAAAGTTAAAACTTTTATTTTCAGTATTTATTTTTCAACTGCGTAACCTCTATCGAGAATTTGTTGGAGTCATTACCGAAATTCAAGGAACAAGTTAAAGACTTTGAAAAAGGCAATGTTTATTTGATTGAGAACTAAATTCCTGACCTCTCCAAAGCGTTAAAAATAAACGGATTTCGGATTGGTGATAACAGGTATGTGGAGTTGAGTGGCGCGATTGGTAAAAGCGGGAAATATTTTTTAACTTCGTCGAAGCCAATCAATCGGATGCCATATAGAAAAGCGCGTCTGGAAATTTGCGAAGCAGAATGCGCCACGAATCTTTGTAAATTGTTTGATAGACGAAAAGATGCGTCAGATAAACGCATAAACTCAAAACATTTGGGTTACGGTTGATACATGGAATTTGCTGTTGGCGACTTGGAATATTCGGGAGTTTAATTCTACGAACCGGATAAATGAGTCGTATCATTAGTTGGCGGAAATCGTTTCGCGGTTTGATTTGTGAGATAGTTCTCTAACTCGGCTCTCAGGGCAGCTTCAACGGTCAGTTTGACCTAATTTGGCTGACAAAGAACTCAAATCCTCGCCTGTTTAAATATCTTTAGCCAACTCACCGGCTAATTGTTTCAATGCGCTCTTCTTGTGTCTTGTTCATCTGTTTATCTCCCTTTTTAGGTTAATTTTTAATGAATAGTTACACAATCTGTTTTACAGGCTTGACCTGCACCCGTAAAATTGGCTCTGTCGGTCATTTGGGGCAAATGAGAAAAAATCGTGAATAATTCACTAGAAAGCTATGCTTTAAAAAATTCCTATCGAATTTATAATTTTGATTGCTACCTGTAAACCTATTGAAAGTTTCTAATTACGAAGCACAGGGTTAAAACTTACA
>JBBSAX010000389.1:0-3012 GCA_038251885.1 Pyrinomonadales bacterium
ATCATCAATTCCTTGTCCGAGATAAGTTTTTATTTCGGGAAATTTCGCCGCCAATGCCGGTTCCATTATCGGCGAATCTTTTATCGCAAACCGCTGGAAAGAACCGTCCGGCATCGGGATTGTCAAAATAACATCGCTGCTTTGCCCAATGGTTAAAGATTCCTGCGGCGCAGTTCCTAAAATCGCCCGAAGCACATTTTTGTCTAACCGAAAAGTTTTATAAACTTGCGGTGCAACGAAACGCTCGGCAGAGCTTTGCCTCAAATTTGAGTCATCAATTTCACGCCAAACCTTATCATCCGATTTCCCCGCGGCTATTGCCGATGCGCTAAATAAACCGATAACTACGCAAAATAACAGTAAATTTTTTAATTCCTTGATCATTTTTTCTCCTCTTAGATTTGAACTATTTTTGCTTTATCAAAACCTTTCTATCTATATAAACGAGTTTATGTTGGAAAAAAGGTCATAAGATTGGAGAATTTCTTAAAAAAAACTACAAATGGATTTTCCTGTGCAAATATTGTCTAAAAACAAACATTTGCAGAAAGATTTGAGTGATAAATGTCCCGCCCAATTTGCATAATATTGTCGCGTCATTGAGTAAAGAATATATGTTTTATTTAATTGTGAGTCGAGCAAATAGGCTTTTACTCTTTTATAAAAGTATAAAGGGTTTTTATTTTGTTCAGCCGATTTGCCATAACAGATTTTAATTTGCTTGCTGAATAGTTCCCGACGAACAGATTTTCTGAGCCAGCATATCTTGAATCAAATTTTTTATTTCGCGGTTGCCTGTGAAAACATCATCTGTAATTTCAAAGGTTTGAAAACACGCTTTTTCGCTAAATTATAGTACTTTTTTACCTGTAACTTGTTCAATAATCGTTATAATTCCTATACTTAATTAATTTGTTTTTACCGGCATCGCAACTTTCATCGCCGTTTCCTTTGCCGTGCAGCCTGTTGCGTCAATTGTCGAAGATGCGTTGGCAATGCGCCAACCCGTCTCGGTTCTGACGAGATGAAACGAATTCAATCCGCAATGTGAAATCTTGCCATCAACAAAGAAAACATATCTGCCCCACACAAGAGCCAGATCGCCGTCAACCAAAGTTTTTTGTTCATACATTTCTTCCTTGATTTCATTTTTCTTTTCGATGAAATTTTTGGAAAATGCTTCGCCCGTAAAAGCGGCAATCGCGGTTTTCCCGTCCTTTCGTTTAATAACTGCCGTCAAATTCGAGTCTTTCGTATAAAGCGCGGCAATCGCCGCCGGATTATGACTTGCCATTTCCGCAAACATTTTATTGACGACCGCAATCGCATCTTTCGCGTCGTCCGTTTTTTGGGCGAATGCGGAAACGGATATTACCAACGTAAAAATTACTGACAAAATTATTTTTTTCATTTATTTTCCTTTTTCAAATTTTTTTATGAATAATTGACCTTTAAGATTTTTTGAATACCAATGTTTTGTAACAAAAATAATTCTTTGAACAAAACTGTAAATCAGTCAAAATGTTGACAATTCTACGAGAAAAAAGAAATCAAGGTTTCATCCGGTGTAAAAAATATGGAAATAATGATCGAACCTGATCTAAAGTGGACGTTTTAAAAATTATTTTTACAATAAAATACGACCGATCAAACTTTCCGAATAATCGGTTTATTTATCTGTTTAATTTTCGGCTTTGAATAAACTTTGTCTTGCTCTTACATATCTAGCAAAATTGTTTGTTATTAATATTTTCACAAGTTATAATGTTTTCCTTCCTTAAAACCCTGTTGGGTTTCCGAACAATTACTATGACGAGATAATCGGCAAGCAACTGTTTAGTTCTCTTAAATAATCCTAACGGAGCAAGGAGAAAAATTATGCGTTCAAGATTTTACCTTTTTACAACAATGTTTTGTTTAGTTTGCGGAATAAATGCGGGTTTTGCTCAAAAGGGAAATTCAGCTTCCAAAACTGCTTTGAGAGCAATTACGGTGATTACCGAACCGAACGCGTTTGTCTGGCTAAACGGCGTTAGCTACGGCACAACCGACAAAAGCGGAAAGTTGACAATTAAACCGATTGCGGCGGGCGCACACAGTTTGCGGGTGCGTGCCGATGGCTTTAAGGAAGTAATGCAAAATCTGACTGCCGCGCAAAAAGATGATGTAAAAATCGCTTTGACAAAAACAACCGACGAAGCCGAATTAGCCTTTCAACAAGCCGAACGGGAAAAATCAGCCGAACTTTACGAAAAAGCGATTAAATTGCGTCCGAAATATGCCGAAGCCTATCTCGGCTTAGCCCGCCTTTTAGCCGATCAAGACAGTTTTGAAGAAGCACATGAAGCAATCGCCGGAGCGCGAAAAGCGCGTCCGATTTACCCGGAAGCATCGGCGGTCGAAGGCAGAGTTTATAAATCCGAAGGCGACGAAGACAAAGCGGTCGCGTCTTTCAAACGTGCGATTCGGGAAGGCAAAGGTTTTCAGCCGGAAGCAAACACGGGTTTGGCTTTGCTTTACAAGGAAAAAGCCGAAGCCGCCGGAGGTTCGGGCGATTTTGAAGGCGAACAAGCTAATTACAATGAATCCGTAAAATGGTTTGCTCCTGCTGTTAAACAACTTGCGGGTGCGCCCGACGGAATCGTCGTTTATCAATTATACGGACTCGTTTACGAAAAATTGAAAAAATATAAGGAAGCGATCAAAGTTTATGAGGATTTTCTAAAAGTTTTCCCCGATTCAAGCGAAGCCGGAGCAGTTCGGTCTTTTATCGTCCAACTCAAAAAGCAAATGAGCGAGTCGCAACCTTAATTTATGTTCTACCTGTCAAAAAAACTGATCACCCGATTTTTAACCGGCGACGAAAGCACTATAGAGGTTGTTGTAATTCCATATGGCGTTAATTTATCAATAATCGTTTGAAGATGTTCGATTGAAGCGACTGCGACCTTTAAAATAAACGAATCGCCGCCCGTTCCGCGATGACATTCCAAAACCTCTTTTGATTCCTTC
>JBBSAX010000390.1:0-3011 GCA_038251885.1 Pyrinomonadales bacterium
ACAGATTTTCACAGATACACACGGATAAAAACAAATAAATTTACCATTTTATCGTTTGCTTTAGAAAAATCTGTATTTATTTGTGTCCATCTGTGGCTAGATTTCTTCTTCATAAATCGAAAATAAAACAAGTCGTTGTCCCGTGGGCGTAAAGTTTGCCGCTTTCGTCAATTAATTTGCCTTCAGCGGAAGCAATCTGTTTGCCGACATTGACGATTTCGCCGACGGCTCGCAGAGTTCCTGTTTTTTCAAAAATCGGACGCACGAAATTTACTTTTATTTCAACACTCGTCGAACCTTTTCCCGCTTCTAAGGTCGTATGAATTGCACACGCCATCGCGGAATCTAAAAGGGTTGTGATAAATCCGCCGTGAATTGTTCCGAGCGGATTGTAAAATTTTCCGTGCGGTTTACCTTCAAAAACGACTTTTCCGCTTTCGACTTCCGTTAAAGCAAAATCAAAATGCCCGCTGATCGGCGGCGCGGGATATTCCCGAAGAACCATTTTGCGAAAAATATCAATCGGTTTTTCCGTTTTCCAGACTTCAAGCGGAATTAAACCGAACTTTGTGCTTGTATTTTCGCGCATTATTTTGCCAATTCTTCTTTGACTTTCGCAGTTAATCGTTCGTCTTCCGCCGTTACGTCGGGCGCAAATCGCGCTGCGACTTCTCCATTTTTACCAATCAAAAACTTCTCAAAATTCCACAAAACATCAGTTTCATTGAGATGTTTGTGTCCGAATTTGATCAAATTGTTCAGCATATCATCGCCATTTGTGACATCTGTGTTTGGATGCGCTTCGATCAAACTGGCATAAAGCGGATGCCGATTTTCGCCGTTGATTTCGATTTTTGAAAACATCGGAAATTGCACATCAAAATTGGTCGAGCAAAAATCTTTGATTTCATCTTCAGTTCCCGGTTCTTGTCCCATAAAATCGTTTGACGGAAAACCGAGAACTTCAAAACCTTTGCCGTGATATTCGTCGTAAAGTTTTTGCAAACCCTCATACTGCGGAGTTAAACCGCATTTCGACGCGACATTGACGACCAATAAAACTTCGCCTTTATATTCGCCCAGATTCGTTTCCGTCCCGTCAATCGTTTTCACGGGAATTTCATATATTTCATTTGCCATAACTATTCTCCTTTTTATATATCTGATTTATTGGCTTCATCAACTGCCGTATTGACCGCGATTTCGCGCCATTCGTCAATATTTTTCTTGACCGATTCCATTTTTTCTTCCATTCCATTAACCGCGTCTGAACCGAGCGGCAGACGAAGCGGCGGATTTTCGGTTTCCACAACTTTTATCATCGCGGCAACGGCTTTGACCGGATCGCCCGGCTGATTTCCGTCGTATTCGCTCATCTTGTCAATTCTTTCAGAAGTTGTATAATCGGCGATACGATTTTCCGGCAGATCGAATGAACGCCCCGCAAAATCAGTTCGGAAACCGCCCGGTTCGACAATCGTTACTTTTATTCCGAGATGCTCCAACTCTTTCGCCAATGACTCGGAAAGTGCTTCAAGTGCAAATTTCGTCGCCGTATAATAACCGACCGACGGACCCGAGCGAAAACCGCCGATTGATGAAAGATTCAAAATATGCCCGCTTTTTTGCTCGCGCATAGACGGCAAAACCTCGCGCAACACACGAATCACGCCAAAGACATTTGTTTCAAACTGCCGCCGAATCTGTTCTTCCGACGGTTCTTCAATTCCTCCGCCAAGACCGTAACCCGCGTTATTGACCAAAACATCAATTCTTCCAAATTCCTTTAACGCACTTTCGACAGAAGATTTAATATCATCAGCATTCGTAACATCCAGCTTCACCGCTCGCGCCGTGTCGGGATATTTGTTGACCAAATCCTCTACATCGCCGACGTTTCGCGCCGTCGCCACGACTTTTTCGCCGCGTTCTAAAACTTGCTTTGCCAATTCGCGCCCGAAGCCGGTCGAGCTTCCCGTTATAAACCAAACTCTGTTTTTATCACTCATAAATTTATTTCAACCAATCAATTTTCACCGATAATTTTTGTCAATTCGCCGTAAAATGCACTTACAGGCGTTATCGAAGTTACGACATTTCCATCTTTCACCAATTCGCCTTTTTCGTTCAATTTTTCATCCGTTACGCCCCAAACAACACCGATAAGATCGTATTTTTTCAACCCTGTTTCGGCGTTTGTTTTTTCATCAAAAAAAAGTCCGCCACTGCCGCCAAAGGTTGAAACGCAGGTTGCATCAATCCTGGTTTTGGAACTTGTTTCTGTAACAATTTTTATGTTCCGGCTAATCGTCATCGTCCAGCCTTCGTCGCCGAGTACTTTATCGCCATTAAATCCGGCGCATCCGAGATTTGCTTCATTTGCACGAATTTCGCCAAGCGTTAAACTGGAAAATTTCAAGGGTTTAATCTCGGAAATTTTTCTGTTCAATCTGACAATGGCATAATCGGGATTCATTTCCGCCTTTAAAATCCGTTTTACATACACATTTTCAATTCTTTCAAATCCATTCACTCTGAAAACAACCGTTGCCCAGTGAGATTCTAAATCTTTCGACAAATCAAATTTTAGATTGTTTTCCAAAAAACAATGTCCGGCTGAAACAGCGATGTCTTCGGAAACTAAAGTTAAAGAACACCATCTTTGACCGATAAAATTTATCTTGCCAACTGCTGTCAAAGCCGGATATTTTTTAACATCGAAAACTTCTCTTTCAACCCCGGCAATTTTTTCAACGGGCGGCGTTTCAATTTTTTCACGGTCGCAACTCACAAATACAAAAGTGAGCAAAACTAAACTGAAACGAACGATGTCTTTCATTAAAATTTATTTCAAAGCCTCACGAACAAAATCTTCGACCGTTATTTTCCCTGCAATCTGATCTTCAGTTTCAAATTTTATATGCCCCGAATTAAATCCTTTGAACATTTCCGCGACTGATTCGGCGTTTTTTCGGCTGTTGTGGTTTGTCAAAATTCCTAACCATTGATCT
>JBBSAX010000391.1:0-2955 GCA_038251885.1 Pyrinomonadales bacterium
GAATTTCTTCGACGCTCGAATCGCTCAGATTTCCGATCCAGATTTTCGTCGTGCGTCCGCCACGATATTTTTTCCATTGAGCAAACGCCGGAGCGAGCGGCATATACGCGATTTTTGTTCCGTCAGGCGAAAAAGATGCGCTTCCGCCAGCCATCGGAAACGGCAATTCGCGCGGCAAACCTTCGCCGTTTGCGTTCATCGCATACATTTTCGGAACGGGCATTCCCGTGCCGCGTGTTGACAGAAAAACGATTGAATTATTATCCGGTGTCCAACCGATAACCGCGTCATTTCCGGGATGATATGTAATTCGCCGTGGTTCGCCGCCGTTGGCAGGCATCACGTAAGCGTCAATATTTCCATCATACTCGCCGGTAAATGCAATCCAATTGCCGTCCGGCGAAAATTTCGGATTCGATTCGTTGCCCGTGTTGCTCGTCAGACGTTCGGCAACTCCGCCCGTCCGCGAAACTTTCCACAAATCGCCCGCGAAAACAAAGACGATATGCGTTGAATTCATCGTCGGTTGGCGAAACAACATCGGTTTATCGCTCTGCGCGAAATTCGTGGAAGCGAAAAGTGCGATTAAAAATATCAAAATGATTTTTTTCATAGATTTATCCTTTCAAAACAACATTCTTGCCGGGAGCGCAGGTTGCCAACCTGCATAAGCGCGTTAGCGCGAACAATCCTTTGCTCTCAATAAAGTTATTCAATTTCAAACGCCGTTTCGCCGCTTGCGCGACGATGCAGGTTGGCAACCTGCGCTCCCGGCGTATGAAATTTTTCTTAGAAAGTCCGAACGCGAAAATCTAACATCACTAATTTTTGCCCAAACCATCTGCTTTGTGATAGTTCGGATAATCCGGGCGTTTGTATTCCTTCGGCGGATTTTTCTTTAATTCTTCCAAAAGCCATTCGACGGCTTTTTCGATTTGCGGATCGCGTCCCTGCCGCCACATCGCCGGATCGTATTCGACTTCAATATCAGGCGCAACGCCGACGTTTTCGACTTCCCATTCGCCGTTCAGACCGTAAACCGCGCCGTTCGGAGCAGTTACGCCGCCGCCATCCATCAATTGCGGCGGTCCCGAAGCGCGAACTAAACCGCCCCAGGTTCTTTTTCCGACAAGAACTCCGGCTCCGACTTTCTTGAAAAACCAGGGCATCGCGTCGCCGCCCGAACCGGCAAGTTCATTGATTAACATCGCCTTCGGTCCGTAAATCGCACCCGCCGGAACATTCCAGTCTTTACCGTCGCGGAAGGCGATCTTGGCGAGAAGTTCGCGTCTCGACAATTCGGCAACATAATCGGCAAGCAGACCGCCGCCGTTGAATCGTTCGTCAATAACCGCACCTTGTTTGTTCGTTTGCGCGAAGAAATAACGGTTGAAACTCGTATAACCGCTGCCGCCCGTATTCGGAATATAAACGTAGCCGAGCCGTCCGTTGCTCAATTTATCAACCGTTCGGCGATTGTCTTCGATCCAAGCGAGATTTCGCAAGCCGCCTTCGTTGCCGACCGGAACAACCGTAACTTCGCGGGAATCTTTACCATTGGCGTTCGTGCCGACCTTTATAACAATTTGTTTTCCGGCGGTATTTTGGAAATAGCTGTAAACATTATCTGCGGCGGTGATTTCACGACCGTTGACGGCGATCAAATATTCGCCTGTCTTTACATTTACACCCGGCGCAGTCAAAGGCGCACGGGCTTGCGGATTCCAGTTTTCGCCGTTGTAAACACGGGCGAAACGGTAGCGATTATTTTCGATTTTATAATCCGCGCCGAGAAGTCCGACCGAAACAAAATCCGGTCTTGGTTGGTCGCCGCCGCGAATGAATGTATGTCCGACGACGAGTTGATTAAGCATTTCGCGGAAAAGATAATTCAGATCATCACGATTTACAACCGCTTCCAAATAAGGCGCGTATAATTTTTTCGCTTTTTCGATGTCGAGTCCGTGCATATTCGGATCGTAAAAGAAATCGCGTTCGCCGCGCCAGATTTCGTCAAACATCTGTTTCCATTCGGCTCGCGGATCAACGTAAACTTCCATTTCCGCAGTTTTTACAATGCCTTCGCCGGGTTTTGCCGGAGCAGTAGTCGAAACAAGATTCCAACCCGGACCTTGACTGTAAAGCATTTTTTCGCCGTTTGCCGAAATGCGGAAACCGTTGATTCCGGTTTTTACTTCATCGAGTTTTCGTTTTTCGAGATCGTATTTGTGAAGCGTCTGACCGAACGCGCCGGGTGCTTGAACTTGCGGAAACTCTGTAATAAAAAGTGTTCCGGCTTTTCCGGCGTAAAGTCCGCTGAAATTGCGCGAAGGAATTTGCGAAATCGCAATGATTCTTTGGTCAATTCCGTCCAAATCAATTCGCGTCAGTTCGGGTTCTTTTTTCGGTGCAGGTGTCGGCGTTGGTTCAGAAGTTTTTTCTGCCGGAGTTTCCGTCGGTGTTGCGGCAGGTGTCGGCGAAGGAGTCGGCGTAACCGAAGGCATTGTAACTGGCGGCGCGTCTTTCTTTTCGGGTTGAAGTTTTTCTTCGTCGCTTTCCGGCGCAATCGGCGAAGGAATATCGTTTCGCAAAACTATTGCGTAAACGCTGCGCGATGTTTGGAAATTTATTCCCGAAAGATCGGCAAAACTTATCGTCGGACCGACATCGGTGCTTGCCGTAAAAAACAAATATTTTCCGCTTTTATCAAAAACCGGATAGCGCGAATCGCCCAAACCGTCGGTTATTTGGCTGACCTGATTTTTATCAAGCGAATAAAGAAATACGGAACGCAGACGATTATCGAGTTGTTTCGCATACGTCAACCAACGACTGTCCGGCGACCAATTTGCCTCGACAACATCGCCGAAATCGCCGTAAGTATTTTGGTCAACCTTTGTATTTTTGCCGCTTTCGACATCAACATACCAGAGGCTGATTGTCTGATCGTTATAC
>JBBSAX010000392.1:0-2918 GCA_038251885.1 Pyrinomonadales bacterium
TTTATTATTATCTTTGGTTTTTGTGCTACTGTTCATAAAGACTTTCCTCTGGTTAAAATGTTATTAGCGTGACATCAAACCAATTATGGGAAAGTCTTTTTAATTTTTCAACTATCTATTCCTACTTTGAATAAGCCCTATACGATGCCTTTGGCGCGGCGTTTTTTACTTCTTCGGAAACTCCGTCTTCAAATTTTTTGAAGTTTTCGTTGAAGAGATTGACAAATATTTTTTCTTAAACTGATTCAATAATTAATGTCTTTTTAATCTTTTATAAACTTTTTTGCAGTCTTCGATCATTAAAACTTTTACTTCGTTTGCATTGTCGTCAATCTGATAAATAATTCGATAACTTCCGACTCTTAATTTGTATGCCTCGTGCGCCGTTAATTTCGCCGCACCGAACGGACGAGGATTTTCTTCGAGTTGTCGAAGCTGTTCGATTATTCGGTCGTGTAATTTTGCCGATAGGTTTTCCAATTCCTTAACTGCGGATTTGATGAGAACGATTTTGTAAGACATTAGCTTTTTGCGGAACGCTTTTCCAAATAATCGTCGAGCGAAATAGTCAGTTCACCCTTCCGTTTTTCGATAATTGCGGCAAAACGCAAATCTTCTGCGAGATTTTCATCTTGCAGAAGTTTGGAGATGAACGCTTCACGCTCACTTTTTTTTAAGGCTTGAAACGCCGTGTAAAAAACCTCAGCGGTGGCTTGTGTCTGTGTCATAGCAAATAAATTATAGCATCAAATGCAGATTATTTTTCAAAAATTTACATTAGAAAAAAATTAAGAGCGGAAATACTTGAATTTTCTTGTATTTCGCTCTTAAATTTTTGACACGCTTTCTTTAAATTGTTTTTCTCAATTTATGCTTTCGGTGCAGCATTTTTTACTTCTTCGGAAACTCCGTTTTCAAATTTTTTGAAGTTTTCGTTGAAGAGATTCGCTAAGTGCGCGGCTTTTGCGTCGTAAGCGTCTTTGTCTTCCCAAGTGTTGCGCGGGTTTAAGACTTCGGCGGGAACGTCGGGGCAGGAAACCGGAACGTGAACGCCGAAGGTCGGGTCAACGCGGGTTTCTTGTTTGTCGAGTTCGCCGTTAAGAATGGCGCGAATCATTGCGCGGGTGTGTTTGATGGACATCCGCGAACCGATTCCGTAAGGTCCGCCTGACCAACCCGTGTTGATGAGCCAACAAGTTGCGCTGTGTTTGTTCATTTTACTTGCAAGAAGTTCGGCGTAAACCGACGGATGCAAGACCATAAACGGTGCGCCGAAACAGGTTGAAAATGTCGCAGTCGGTTCGGTCACGCCTTTTTCCGTTCCGGCGACTTTTGCCGTGTAACCGCTGATAAAATGATACATCGCTTGTTCGGGCGTAAGTTTTGAAACCGGCGGCAGAACTCCGAATGCGTCGGCGGTCAGCATAATGATATTGTCGGGATGTCCGGCGTGTCCGCTTTCGACGATGTTCGGAATTGATTCGAGCGGATACGAAGCGCGTGTGTTTTCCGTGCGGCTCGCGTCGTCCAAATCAATTTTCAGTGTTTCTTTGTCGTAAACGACGTTTTCCAAAACCGTTTTATACATCGAAGTCGTGCGGTAAATGTCCGGCTCAGCTTCGGGGCTGAGTTTGATTACTTTCGCGTAACAACCGCCTTCATAGTTGAAAATTCCGTCGTCCGACCAACCGTGTTCGTCATCGCCGATCAGTGAGCGTTCGGGATCAGCCGAAAGCGTCGTTTTGCCCGTTCCGCTCAAACCGAAGAAAATTGCAACATCGCCTTTTTCGCCGACGTTTGAAGAGCAGTGCATTGACATCACGCCTTTTTGCGGCATCAGGAAATTCATTAAACTGAAAACGCTCTTTTTAGTTTCGCCCGCGTAAGCCGTGCCGCCGATTAAAACTAATTTTTGCCCAAAGTCAACTAAAATGAATGTTCCAGAGCGCGTTCCGTCTGTTTCAGGATTTGCTTTGAACGACGGAATATTGATAACCGTGAACTGCGGTTCAAAGTTTTCGGAGTTTGTTCGGCGCACAAACATATTCTGTGCAAAGAGATTGTGCCAAGCCAATTCATTGATAATTCGAACGGGAAGTTGATGCTTTTCATCTGCGCCGGCGAATGTGTCGCGGACATAAATTTCTTTGCCGTCAATATACGCCATCATTTTGTCTTTCAGCGCATTAAATTTGTCTTGCGGAAATTCTTTGTTGACTTGTCCCCACCAGACTTTATCGGCACTCGAAGATTCTTTGACGGTGAATTTATCGTTTGCGCTTCGTCCGGTGTTTTCGCCCGTATCAACCAAAATCACGCCGTCTTCGGTAATCACGCCTTCGTTTTTGCGCTTAATTTCGTCGTAAAGTTCTTCGGTCGTTAAATTCCAATAAACTACGCTCGGTGCGTTGATTCCATAATTGCTTAATTCGTAATTTGTATTTTTATTTCCTTTATCTATATTTTCTTTTTGTAAATTCGGTTCCATATAAATTCTCCAGTATTTTTATGTTAAATTTTGTTGTTAATTGTAATTTTTGAAATTTATAAACATTTGTTATATCTTCAAAAGTAATCTGAGTATATTATCACAGGATAAAAAAAATTAAAGTTTGTAATTTGAATTAATTTTGAACAAATATAATGCCGAATAATCGAAAAAATGTAACTTCAGCGACAAATCTCAGGCTTTGAAACGAAAATCTGATTTGATAATTTTTAAAATGAAAGGTATATTTTGCAAAAACTGTTTAAGGTTTAAACCTGTTTTTTAGAACTTAAACGAAGTCTATCATTAAAAATACATTTTAGGATTTTGTTGTTAATTTAATGATAAATATTGCAAATTAAAAGATTTGCAGAAAATTATCCCGATTATTAAATTGATAAATTTTGGTGCGATATTTTATAAATAAAAA
>JBBSAX010000393.1:0-2905 GCA_038251885.1 Pyrinomonadales bacterium
ACGCCGGAAAAAGTTTTGATGAATCTGTATGATAAGTAAAGTTGAAAATAAGCAGTCCATTGAAATTCTGACATCCTGCCTAAATAAATCAATTAAAGATATTTATGTTACAGGTTGGACAGAAGTTCGAGAGAATTACAACTGTTTTTCAACGATGGATTGGTGGTGTTACGTTCAATTTGACCACTTATTACTTTGTTTTTCATCTGACACCACAAAAGGAATGCTGCAGGTGGATATTCATCAAAAAATTGAATGTAATTTTGAAATCGAAGATGATGACGAATTCACCGTTATGCGAATAAATAACATCAATCAAGGACATTATAATGGATGGGTTATTACTGACATAGAGTTATTCTTCGGCAATTATTATCCGCAAGAACCTGCCGCTTTAGGTTTTGAATGTAAGGATTTTAATGGTGGTGTTGAAACAAATAGATACATCTTTTTTGATGCAATGACAATAGACGGAATAGAAGTAGGAGATGAAAAAGACAAAACCTCATTTCTTGAAGATAAACGGCATTATTTTGAAAAACTTGTTTGATGACGAAAGAACTTGAAATATGGAAGTTCGCCGCTGAAAGATTGAAGCGCGGAGAAACTTTGATGCTACTTCTCGTTGCGGAAAGTTCGGGAAGTTCGCCGGGCAGACAAGGTTTTAAAATGATTGTTGCCGAAGATGAACTCGCGGGAAGCATCGGCGGTGGTGTTATGGAAGTCACGCTTGTTGAAGAAGCTAAATTTCAGATTTCAAATTCCAAATCTCAAATCAACTCAAAAATTGTCGAACAGGTTCATCGTAAAAACTCGTCGCATTCGAGTGGAATGATTTGTTCGGGCAAACAGACGGTTATTTTGTGCGGGTTAAGTTCAAAAGATTTAAAGACAATTGAAAAAATAATTTCCGCGTTTGAAGATAATCGGTTTTGCCGATTCCAAATTTCAAATTTCAAATTTCAAATCATGGAAAAGCCATCCGAAGGGGAAACTCAGAACGAGGAATATAAATTTGAAAAAACAGGCGAAAATGAATTTATTTACGAAGAAAATCTCGGCTTCAAAAACAAACTTTTTATCATCGGCGGCGGACATTGTGCGCTGGCATTGTCGGAATTGATGTCGAGGATGGATTTTCATATTTCGCTTTTCGACGACCGTGAAGATTTAAATACCTTGGCTAAAAACGAATTTGTTCATTGCAAAGAAATAATCAATTCTTACGAAAATATCGGCGAATTTATCGAAAGCGGAAGTAATGTTTACGTTGTCGTGATGACGCTCGGATATAAATTCGACGAAATTGTGATTCGCCAACTTTTTGATAAAACTTTCAAATATTTCGGCGTTCTCGGAAGCAAAGCGAAGATGAAAACTCTTTTGCGAAATTTGGAAAAAGAAGGCTTCGACAAAGAGAAACTCAAACAATTAAAAACTCCAATCGGCTTAAAAATCAACAGCCGAACGCCCGAAGAAATCTCTGTGAGCATCGCCGCTGAAATTATCGCGGTGAAAAATGAGGCAAAACTGTAGAAATCAGTTTTCTTTATCCAAAGATTTTCCGCCGATTACCAAACAAATCACACTCAAAGCGCAGGAAATCGGGCAGACGAGAAGTGCGTAACGCATCATTTGCGGATTTGCGGTCGCGCCGAGAATATCGTTCAATTTGCCGATCAAATTCGCGCCGATGATGTATGCGAAAATATTGACCGTGAAAAAATAGATCGCCACGGCGAGTCCGCGCAGATTTGCACCGGAAATTTCGGTCGCGTCCGCCGCCGCTGCACCTAGCCACGCGAGAGCCGAAAAAAGCAGAACAAATCCGGCGGGAATAATTAACGAAAAATTGTCCGTAAAAAGAATTACGAGCCACAAAAGGAGAGAAATGCCCGAAAGAATTGCGCCGTAAAACATTCGTCCGCCGCGCGTTTTTCGCCGAAACCAATCGGCAATCGCGCCGCCGAAAAGTGTTGCCGGAACGCCCGCCGTTAAAGTCATAATTCCCAACCAATAACCGATTTTCGGAATCGGAATTTCGTAAATTCGATTCAAATAAGTCACGCCCCAGATTGAAATATTATTCGTCGCCAAACCGAGAAAAGCGTAGCCTAAACAAAGCATTACGAATGCTTTATTTGAAATTAGTTTTTTCCAATCCGCGCTCGAAAAATTTTCTTCCGTAACCGTTTGAACGATTCTTTTCGGTTCGCGCAAAAAGAAAACCAAAATGGCAAAAATAATTCCGGGAAAACCGATAATGTAAAACGCTTCGCGCCAGCCGAATTGACTCAAATAACCGCCGAAGATCGCCGCAAGTCCCGCGCCGATGGCAATTCCCATCGAATAAATGCTCGTCACGGTCGCGCGTTTTGTCGGCGGAAAATAATCTGCCAGAAGGGAAATCGCCGCCGGTCCGAGCGTCGCTTCGCCGACTCCGACCATCACGCGGCACGCAAAAATCGTCCAAAAACTATCGGCAAATCCCGTCAAACCCGAAAATAAACTCCAAATCGCCAAACCGATTGCAATCAATTTCGTCCGCGAACCTTTATCTGCGAGTCGCCCGAAAGGAATTCCGAGAAGTGTGTAAAAAATCGCAAACGAAGTTCCGCCCAAAAGCGCGAGTTGCAAATCCGAAAACGCCATTTCCGCTTTGATTGACGGAAATAAAATGTAAATAATTTGCCGATCAAGAAAGTTCATCACATAGACGAACATCAATAACGACAAGGCGTAATACGAATAACTTGGAATTTTTTCGGTTTGATTTTCCATAAAAATAGCCGGGAGCGGGGGGGGGCGGGGGGCGGGGGTGGGGGGGGGGAGGGTGGGTGGTGTGGGTGGGGTTGTGGTGTGGGGGGGGTTTGTTTGAAGGGGGGCGGGGAGCGGAGGAGCGCGC
>JBBSAX010000394.1:0-2903 GCA_038251885.1 Pyrinomonadales bacterium
CGCAGACCGCCCGCGTGATCGCCGTGTTCGTGTGTCACGAGAACGCCGTCCAAATCTTCAAAATCAACGCCGACCGCCCCCAGACGAAGCAAAATTTGCTTCGCGCTGAGTCCTGCGTCAATTAAAACTTTTGTTTTTTCGGTCGCAATGAGAACGCAATTTCCCGTCGAACCGCTACCGAGAACCGTAAATTTCATTCAGAATTTATAAGTTTAATTTTAGTAGAATTTTTGATAAGAAAATAATTATCATTGGTTTCTTTATAACATTTTCGGGCACAAAGTCATATTTGCTTATCAAAATCAAAGGTTATTTATTATTTCACCAAGTAAATCTTTCTAAAAGCCGATTTGACACACCTAAAATATAACTGTATAGTTATATTGCTATTTAGATTAATTAAGAAAAAATATGAATGAATGCACAGTTATAACATTAAATGAAAATTTGGGAAGCGAAGACCTCCAACTTGTAGATGTTCGTGAATACGCGGAATTTGCAGGTGGAAGAGTTTCGGGAGCAAGGCTTCTGCCGCTCGGTTTTCTTGAGAAACATTATACGGAACTCGATCAAACGAAGCCGATTTACGTAATGTGCCGAACAGGAAACCGTTCAAAAGAGGCGCAGAAAAAGTTGAAGAACTTAGGGTTTGCAAATGTGATCAATGTCGCGGGCGGTTTCGAGGCTTGGAAAAAAGCGGATTTACCGTTTGAAAAAGACGAAAATGCGCCGTGGGCATTGGAGCGTCAGGTTCGTTTTGTCGCCGGATTATTCGTTTTGATCGGTTTCGCGCTGAGCCTTCTGGTTCATCCGTATTTTATCGGAATTGCGGTATTTATCGGCGCGGGATTAACTTTTTCGGCAATTACAGATACTTGCACAATGGGTTTGATTTTAGCGAAAATGCCCTGGAATAAACGGGCGCATAGTTGCGAAATTAAAAATTCGGAATTAAAGGTTTAAAGTTACAATGTATTTTATCGGTTTGATTTTGAGTGCAGTAATCGGGCTTTCGCTCGGACTTATAGGCGGCGGCGGTTCGATTTTGACAGTTCCGATTCTGGTTTATTTTCTCGGCGTGGAAACACACGAAGCGGTCGGAATGTCGCTTGCAATTGTCGGCGCAACGAGCCTTTTCGGTGCATTTTTGCATCACAGAAAAGGAACGGTTAATTTTTCAAGCGGAATGCTTTTTGGGGTTTCAGGAATTTTCGGCGCGGTTTTAGGTTCGCCTCTGACGCGGTTGTTTTCGCCGAATGTTTTGCTTTTAATTTTCGCCGCACTAATGTTCGTCGTGGCATTTTCGATGCTCTGGCGAAAACGCCACGCGGAAAATGAAAAAGTTTATGAAGCAAACCGAACAAAAGCCATTCTGGCAGGTTTCGGAGTCGGGATTTTAACGGGATTTCTCGGAGTCGGCGGCGGATTTCTGATTGTTCCGGCATTGATTTTCTTCGGTGGTTTGCCGATGAAAGAAGCTATCGGAACATCGCTTTTGGTGATCGCATTAAATTGCTTTGCGGGTATTTTGGGACATTTGAGTTATGGTTTATTCGATCTACAGATTACTTTTTTCGTAACGATTTTGGCAGTCGGCGGCGCAATTTTCGGCACGATATTGTCGCATAATATTTCTGTTTCCAGTCTGCAAAAGAGTTTTGCATTTCTGGTTTTAGCAGTCGCCGTATTTTTAACATATAAGAATTTTGCAGTATTTTTGTAAGCAAATTTGCCCACGAAACATACGAAATTTACGAAAAATAAAACAAAAACTTACAGATATTTTTCTTTTTTTCGTTTCTTTCGTATGTTTCGTGGGCAAAAGTTTTTGTTTTTTATAACCTGCAACTTGAGTTATGATAAGCGAAAAGGAGTTCTATGATGAAATTCAAACAGTTTTACTTAGGTTGTCTGGCACACGCTTCGTATTATTTAGGTTCGGAAACGGAAGCGGCGATCATTGATCCGCAGCGCGATGTTCAACAATATTTAGACGAAGCGGAAGCAAACGGGCAAAAGATTAAATACATTATCGAAACGCATTCACACGCCGATTTTGTTTCGGGACATCTCGAATTAGCGAAAAAAACGGGCGCGGAAATTATTTACGGACAGCTTGCAAATACGCAGTTTCCGACGCATAAAGTCAAAGATAATGATGAATTGAATGTCGGCAAAATTAATTTGAAATTCTTTGAAACGCCCGGACATACGCCCGAAGGAATTACAGTTTTAGCACAAGCTAAAGGCGAAACTGACAAAATTTTCACGGGCGACACACTGTTTATCGGCGATGTCGGACGACCTGATCTGATCGGTTCAAAAGGCTTTACGGCGGAAGAAATGGGCGGATTTTTGTATGATTCGCTGCACGAAAAAATCTTGCCTTTGCCGGACGAAACCGAAGTTTACCCGGCACACGGCGCGGGAAGTTTGTGCGGCAAATCGCTCTCGAAAGAAACTTGGTCAACGCTCGGAAATCAGCGAAAATTTAATTACGCGCTTCAACCGATGTCAAAGGAAGAATTTATAAAATTAGTCGCGGCGGATCAACCGGAAGTTCCGGCATATTTCCCTAAATCGGCGGCGAAAAATTTGGAAGGTTCGGCTTCACTTGATGATTTGCCGAAACCGAAGAAGTTTTCAACCGAAGAAATGGAAAATTTCGGCGGCGTAGTTTTAGATGTTCGTGCGAGTAATGAATTCGGCGCGGCGCACATTCCGAATGCAATAAACATCGGACTCGGCGGACAATTCGCTTCTTGGGCAGGAACACTCGTAACAATCGGAACTCCGATTGCGATTGCCGCCGAAATCGAAGATCAGGTTGATGAAGCCGTGATGCGTCTGGCAAGAGTCGGCATCGAAACTGTCAATGGATTTATTTTAATGAAAGATTTTTC
>JBBSAX010000395.1:0-2886 GCA_038251885.1 Pyrinomonadales bacterium
AATAACTACTCTGGCAATTGTTAAAAGATTACTCGACCGCACACATAAATTACCGAGTCCGGCGATTCCGACTGAGGTTGATCCTTATCAAATCGCATACCTGCGTGGCGGCACGAATGAAATGGCGCGTTCGGTCGTTTTCAGTTTGATGCAGAAGGATTTACTGGAATTTGTTCAAAATACCAATCAAAATTCAATCAAAAGAAAAAATACAAATCCTTTACCTAACTTAAATAACATTGAAAAAATCACATACGATTGGTTTATTTCCACACGCGAAATTAAAGAACTTTTCGGTACAAACGGACTAATAAATCAATTGGAAGCATTTGGAGATTCTTATAAACAAACTCTGGAACATCAGCAATTATTAACCGATTCCGAACTAAGAGGAAGTTTCGCTATTTTCAAATGGCTGGCAATCTCATTTATTGCGGGGTTGGGAATTTATAAAATCATTGCCGCTATTTCTCACGGAAGATTCAACGTGATTTTTTTACTGTTAATGGGCGGAATCGGCTTGGCTTTGGTCGTCTGGGCTTCAGCAATGCCGAGAAAAACAAAACTCGGTAAGACTTATTTAGAAAGATTACAAATTGCTTTTGAAAACCTAAAGGCAAAATCACAATATATGTATCAAAGACCTGAAACAGCACAAAAGGCTTCGCAAGCGACTTTTGCCGGAGTTGATCCGCTTTTGCTGACCGTCGGAGTGTTCGGCGGCGGAATTTTAGCTGGAACAATGTATGATAGTTACAATCAGGCGTTTCACAAATCTCAGCAAGCAAATGCTGCTTCGTATAGTTCGTGCGGTTCGAGTTGCGGAAGCTGTTCTTCAAGTGATGGCGGCGGCGGAAGTTCGTGCGGCGGCGGTTGTGGCGGCGGATGCGGCGGATGCGGCGGTTAAAGTTTATGGAAAAATTAAAAAAAATCGGCGTTGGAATTGGTTTTCGTGAACAATTTCGCGCCGATATTTTTTTGCATCAGGACAAAATTGATTTTCTCGAAATTACCGCCGACCATTATTTTGATGCAAACGATTTCAAAAAAGAAGAATTGGAATTGCTGAAACAACATTTTCCTTTAATACCGCACGGACTTGATCTTTCACTCGGAAGCGCGGAAGGAATTGATGAAGATTATCTGGAAAAATTCGCCGAATTAGTCGAAAATCTTCAACCCGAATGGTTCAGCGATCATTTGTGTTTTACAAAATCCGGCGGCAAAAATATCGGACATCTCGCGCCCGTTCCCTATACTAACGAAGCTTTAAAGGTTTTCATTAAAAATATCAACCGTGTAAAAAAGCACATAAACACGCCCTTGATTCTGGAAAATATAACTTATATGGTGCGCTTTCCATCTTCGGAAATGAGCGAAGCCGAATTTATCACAAAAATCCTCGAAGAAACCGATTGCGGACTTCTTCTCGATGTAACAAATCTGTATATCAATTCGATAAATTTCAGGTTTGATTGGCGAGAATTCTTGGACAAAATTCCGCTTGAAAAAGTTGTTCAACTTCATTTCGTCGGTTCGCACAAACACGGAAAAAAGTTGATTGACGCTCATTCAAATAAAACCGAAGACGAAATTTGGGAAGTTTTTCGGGAAGTTTGCCGAAGGTGCTATGTCAAAGGAGCGATTTTAGAACGCGACGGGAATTTTCCGCCGTTTGAAGAAATTTTACAAGAAATTCAAACTGCACGGCGATTTCTTGAAAAAACAAACTTTTCAAACTCTTTATCAGTATAAATTAGTAGAAAAAATGAGCGTTAATGTTTATTAACCTGTTTCAAAATTGTGAGGGAAATTTATGGAAAATTTAGACCCTTATCTGGAAAGATTTAGTAAAAGTGGCAAGCGTATCTTAGAAACCGCACTCGACGAAACGCACCGCCGTGAGCAGTATTGTATTTCACCTGAACATATTCTTTACGCGCTGATGACAGAAGAAACTGATTTATTTGATGCGACGATGCGCGGAATTTCAATTGACCCGCAGGAGGTTAGAGTGGGAGTTGAAAAGCGACTTGAAATTAGTTATCGGCATACAGGTAAAAATCTTCGCATTGCGCCTGAAACAACCGGAATTTTCAAATATTCAATGGACAAAGCGCGTTCAGAAAATCGTCGAACTATCAAAGCAAGCGATATGTGTTTTGTTTTTGCCACTGACAAATCTTATATGTTGACTAATATTTTGCAAAATCCTGAGGGTCAAGATTCGATTTTTGGAAGAAATCGTTAAAAAATTACTCAGCATACAATAATTCATTAGACGTAATGTGTTAAAATTTTAAAAAATAATACGGAGAAAGCTAAAATGAGTGACATTACTTTAGAACAAGCACAAAAAATCATCGAAGCGGCGAAAAAAAAAGCAGAGGAAATTGGGACAAAAATGGACATTGCGGTCGTTGACGCGGGCGCAAATTTAAAAGCCTTTGTCAGAATGGACGGCGCGTGGCTCGGAAGTATTGATATTTCGATCAAAAAAGCGAAAACCGCCAGATTTTTCGATATGCCGACGGGCGAAATCGGGAAACTTTCGCAACCCGGCGAATCGCTCTATAACATCGAACATTCAAACAGCGGTTTGATAAGTTTTCCGGGCGGAATTCCTTTGAAAAACGAAAACGGAGATATTATCGGAGCAATCGGCGTTTCGGGAAGTTCGGTTGAAGACGATCACACGGTTGCCGAAGCCGGCGCATCTGCCGTTTAATTTGAATAATCACTCGTCTTAGCAAAAAAGAGTTGGTTCACGAACCAACTCTTTTTTGCTAAGATTCATCTTGAAAATGAGCCTTTTGGAACAGCAAAATTTACTGGCGCGGCTTTATACGGATGAAAACTTTCGGCGCGAATTTTTGTCCGAGCCTG
>JBBSAX010000396.1:0-2851 GCA_038251885.1 Pyrinomonadales bacterium
GAAAAGACGCAGAAGGAACTAGATGAAATGAAGAAAGACGTTGCTAAGAAATAACGAAGTTAAATTAACAAAATGCAAAACAGTCGCCGATTTATAAATAATTGGCGACTGTTTTGCATTTGATTATCGGTCTAAATTATTACCATCGTTTATAAGAAAAATTCCCGAAAAACACTTTCATAGTTGAGGCTGACGAAAATTTTGTTACACTAAACTCACTGAAACCGGATTAATTTCATGTGTATTTTTTGAGATCCCGGTTTTTATTTTAATTTTGATCGCTCTGAAAGCGTCAAATACAAAAATCTTTGCGCCCGCAAATACAACAACAAAATTAACGAAACGATAAATTATTCAGATTCAAAAGCCGGTTTCGGCAATTTCAATCTGAATAATTAAAGATGAGTTTGAAGTCTGACCTTTTTTCTCAATATTTTAGATAAAGACCATTATGAGAAAAAATCTATTTTCCGTATTTTTCATTACCGTAGTTTTTGTTTCTTCGCTGACTTTGGCGGAACAACAAAAACAATCTGACGAAGAAACGAATAATGTTCCCGAAAATTCCGATGGTCCCGAAACTTACGGAAGATACAATCCGCGTCTGTTTACGGACAAAGACGGTTTGCCGCAAAACACCGTTCAAGCAATAACTTTTGATAAATACGGGTATTTGTGGGTTGGAACGCAAGATGGCGCGGCGGTTTATAACGGCAGAACCTGGAAAATCGTCAATATGCCGCAACGCACCGTTTCAAACTTCGTTAGAAGTATTTTAGCGGCGAGCGACGGCAGTATCTGGTTCGGAAAATCGGAAGGCGGCGTAGCGCGTCTAAAAAATGAAGAATGGACAATATATACGCCCGAATCTGCGCTTCCCGGTAAATACGGAAACGCGTTGTTGGAAACGACATCCCAAAATGGAGATTCGGTTATCTGGGTCGGAACCGAAAAGGGATTAGCCGGATTTGATGGAAATAACTGGACAACTTACAATTCCTCGAACGGTTTGCCTACGGATGAAATTTTAAGTTTGGCGGAAACGACCGAATTAGACGGGAAAAATAATTTATGGGTTGGAACAGCAAAAGGTTTAGCGCGTTTTTATGATAATTCATGGCAAATATTTAATCCTGAAAACAGCAAAAATGAGAGAATAAATAAAATTCTTCCCGCCAAATCCGAAGATGGTAAAAATAATTTGTGGGTTGGTGTCGAAAGCAGTATTTTTTCTTTCAATACTGAGGAAAAAATATGGACAAATTATGACTCAAATTCAGATTTCATAAAAAATAATATTACAGCATTGGCTGAAACTTTTGATTCTAATAACGAAAAAAGCCTCTGGGTTGGAATGGACGGCGGCGGTCTGGCGCATTTGAACAAAGGAAAATGGAACTTGTTGACGATGCGCGAAGGTCTTCCCGTGAACAGCGTTTTCGGTCTTTTGCCAACGCCTGGTAAAAACGGCACGGAATCGTTGTGGATTGGCAGTGACGGCAGTGGATTTGCGCGTTTGCCGATGGATGGTTGGAAAAGTTTCAACACTAAAAACGGTCTTCCTTCAGATTCCGTTTTTTCTATTTACGAAACGAAAAGTGATTCGGAAAGTGTTTTTTGGTTCGGCACTTACGGCGGGGGTCTGGCACGTTTGGAAAATGGTAATTGGACGATCTTTGATAAGTCTTCCGGTCTTCCCGACAATACGGTTTTCGAGATGTTGGAAACAACGCTTGATGATGGAAAAAAAGTTTTATGGGCTTGCACAAAAGGCGGTGGTCTGGCTCGGTTTGAGAACGGACTTTGGGTACAAGGAAAGGTCGAAAAAGAGATCGGAAAAGTTACGGTTCGCGCGATGTTTGCCACCGTCAACGAGCAAAATGAACGAATCGTTTGGGCGGCGACAAGTCGCGGCGCGGCGCGTTTATATAAAAACGAGTGGACCTTTTACAATACCGCAAACGGATTTCCGACCGATAACATCTTCGATTTTGAAGAAAGCGTTGGCGATAACGGTAAGCGCGTTTTATGGATTGCGACGGGCGGCGGCGGCGTAATTCGTTTCGAAGATGAAAAATGGAAAGTTTTTGGTACGACATTCGGGTTGCCGACAAATTTCGTACTCAGCATTCATCACAGTAAACTCGAAAACGGCAAAGAATTTCTGTGGGCTGGAACGGAAGGCGGCGGCGCGGCGCGAATGGACATTCGCGCAAGCCAACCGCGTTGGGAGGTTTTTGATGATGCAAGCACGCCGAAAATATCGAATAATACGATCTATCAAGTTCGTGAAGATCATAACGGAAAACTCTACTTTTTTCACAACAAAGGCGTAACGAGATTTGCGCCTCAAACTGAAAATGAATCCATCGAATACGAGGTCAGAAATTTCACGACCGAAGACGGTTTGCCGGCAAACGAAGGAAACGGCGGTGCATCATTTGTTGATTCAAAAGGACAAATCTGGGGCGGAACGGTTGGTGGAGCAACATTCTTCGATCCGTCTTCCGAAATGCCGAAAAAGAGTTTGAAACCGCTGTATTTGGAAAAAATTTTGGTCAATGAAAAACTGATTGATTCCGGTAAAAATGGAACTTTTGATTATAACGAAAATCACTTAGCTTTCGAGTATGCCTTACTTTCCTTTAGCCACGAGAATGATATTCGCTACCAAACTCGACTTGTCGGAATCGAAAATGAATCTTCTGCATGGTCAATAGATCATAAAAAAGATTTTTCCTCGCTTCCTCCGGGAAGTTATGAATTCAAGGTTTGGGGAAAAGATCACACCGGAAATGTAACCGAACCGGCGACGTTCGCTTTCACGATAAACCCGGCTTTTTGGCAGACC
>JBBSAX010000397.1:0-2836 GCA_038251885.1 Pyrinomonadales bacterium
GATCTGTTCTTGATTTGTTGAATCAATAGAAGTTTCACTCAAAGTCGGAAGCGAAGGTTCTTTTTCAGTTGCAGACTTTTCACTTGAAAACATCGAACTGATCGTTGCTAAAACCCCGCGATTTTGATTGCCTAAAAGATTAGGTTCGCGCTGCAAACCCAAACGAAGGACGACATCATACATCAAATCCCGATTTCTGAGCAGTAATAATTGCGTATTATAGTAATTTGCATCATTACCGAAATTGATGTTGATCGAATCTCTCGATTGTCCGGCGGCGGCTTTGCGCGGTTCGATAATCATTCCCGTCTGTGCCTGATAAACTGACGGCTGGCGATACATATAAAATGCAACGATAGTCGTAGCAAGGATCGTCAGCGTAATAATAATCGGCAATCGTTTATAAACGATGTTGAAATATTCACGGATCGAGTGTCTCTCATCAAAAGTTGATTCATCATAAAAAGGAGAGTAACCTGCTGACAAATCTTGTTTTGAAAGAGTCAAATCTTTCGTTGTCGGTAATGGGAGCAACCTTTCGTCTTTTTCCATACTTCTTTAATAAAATCTTGATATTCAATTTAACTAAACCTTTTGCGAGGCAAACCTATCTTATAACACAATTGATTTAAATTATCTAAACACCAAGTTTCCCCTCTGGAAATTTATTTATAAAAACACCTGTAAAATATACCTTTTTTCCATTTTCAAGGCAATAATTATGCGCCTTGATATTTCACCGCTTTGTTTCTTGATATTCGTAAATGATATATTTTCATTATAAGGAATTTTTAATAAATAAATTGTAAGCAATATGATTGGAACTTTAGAAAAACAGAACATAACGACAAACGTATTATCAAATAATGATTTTGAACTCGGCATTTTAGGATTTAGGTATTCAGACCTCTTTGATGCGTATAAACTGAAAGAGATTGCCGAAAAATTTTATGACGAAGTAAAAGAAGAGAATCCGGTTTTACACGAAGCCTTGATTCAATATATTTCGGCACGGGGCGAAAATTATGAGCCGAAAGTAGAATCGAAAATTCTAACTGATTCCGCGCCTTATTTGTCTGATTTCATCGGGCGAATGTTTAAGATCAGCCGCGAACGCGAACATTTGCAGAAGGAAATCACTAATCAATCGCCGCTTTGGAAATACAAATTCTTCGTCCAGCGACGCGCAATCAGAAATTATAAGGAAGAAAGCGTAAAAGATTTTAAGGAAAGCGAATTCAATCAAGCGATCAGCGAGTTGAAATACGAAGCGTTCAGCGAGGTTTTGATTCACGATGAAGAATTGGCGATTGCAGATATTACGGCAAAATTAATTGATGTTGAAGAACTTTTAACGAAAAATCTCGAAATAACGGTCGAAGCGCAAAACACGCTCAACAAAATTGCCAAAGCGTATGACAAATTAAAAGACAAAAAATTCGGCGAAGTATTTTCGCGGTTTGTCATTGAATTGCCTGAAACGGGCGAACTTCTGCAAATTAAAGCCGCGCTGAAGATTCTCGAAGTTTGGTCGGCAATCCAATTTTATAAAGGCGAAAAAAAATGGTATAGCTTCAAAACTCCGCATAATCTGGATTATCAAAATCTCGTTCACATCACACGCGCGAACGACAAAATCCCGAACGCTTTGAGCGGCGCAATCGAAGAGTTGCGGCGGCGCGACGGTTTTACATTAACCGATGATCGCGGCACGATGCGCGACGCGCTCTACGAAGTTGATTACTGTCTGATCTGCCACGAACGCGAGAAAGACAGTTGTTCGACAGGTTTGCACGACCCGAAAAGCGGCGAGATCAAAAGAAACGAACTCGGCATTGCACTCGAAGGCTGTCCGCTCGACGAAAAAATCTCGGAAATGCATTTGCTGAAACGTCAGGGCGATTCGATTGCAAGTCTTGCGCTTGTCACGATTGACAATCCGATGTGCGCCGGAACGGGACACAGAATCTGCAACGATTGTATGAAAGGCTGTATTTTCCAAAAGCAAGAGCCGGTCAATATTCCGCTGGCGGAAACCGCGACTTTGACCGACGTTTTGGATTTGCCATACGGTTTTGAGATTTATTCGCTCTTAACGCGCTGGAATCCTTTGAATGCGAAACGCCCGTATCAATTGCCTTACAACGGTAAAAACGTAATGGTCGTCGGCTTAGGTCCGGCTGGTTATACGCTCGCGCATTACCTTTTGAACGAAGGGTTCGGCGTAATCGGAATGGACGGGTTGAAGATCGAACCGTTGCCCGACGAATGGACTGGCAAAAACGGCACGGAAATTCCGAAACCGATCAAAGACATTAACGAAATTAAAGACGAACTCGACGAAAGAATTCTTTCCGGCTTCGGCGGTGTTTCCGAATATGGAATCACAGTTCGCTGGGACAAAAATTTTCTGACGATGCTGCAATTGATGCTCGCCCGAAGAAAGCGTTTTCGTGCTTACGGCGGAATTCGTTTCGGCGGAACGCTGACGATTGAAGACGCTTGGGAATACGGTTTCGACCACATCGCAATCGCAACGGGCGCGGGCAGACCGACGATTGTAAAGATGAAAAACAATCTGATTCGCGGGATTCGTCAAGCGTCGGATTTTCTGATGGCTCTGCAATTAACCGGCGCGTTCAAAAAAGATACGATGTCGAATTTGCAGATGCGTCTTCCGGCGGTCGTCATCGGTGGCGGTTTGACGGGAGTTGATACTTCGACGGAACTCTTTGCATATTATCCGGTGCAGGTCGAAAAAATGCTCGAAAAGTTTGAAGCGATTGCCGAAGACATCGGCGAAGAAGCGGCTTGGAAAGCATTTAATGATGAAGAA
>JBBSAX010000398.1:0-2832 GCA_038251885.1 Pyrinomonadales bacterium
GCCCGTTTTGGCAAGCGCGGTCAATTCGCCGATTCTTTTGGGGCATCGTTTGTGGCATGAAACGCGGCTTGCACTTTTTCAACACGCGACCGACGAACGCTCGCCTGCACATCAGGCGCGAAGCCATCCGTCGCGTGTCAGTTTCGGCGATAATTGGGTTGAAAATTCGATTTTGGAAGTTTTTCACGAAGATGTAGCGCGTTTTCGCATTATTTTGACGCGCGATTTGGAAGAAAACGCGATGGATGTTCTAAAGTCCGGCAGAATTCCGAGCCTCAATGCGTGGCGAATGCACAACGGAACGATCTGGCGTTGGAATCGCGCGTGTTACGGCGTGATGAACAAAAAACCGAGTCTGCGCGTCGAAGCGAGATTTTTGCCATCCGGTCCGACCGTTGCCGACGAAATGGCAAATTCCGCATTTTTTCTTGGATTGATGACAGCTCTGCCCGAAGAATTCGGCGATGTCAGAGAGAAAATGAGTTTTGACGACGCGAAAAGCAATTTTTTCAACGTTGCGCGAAACGGTCTGAAAACGCAGATCGTCTGGCTCGACGGACAAAGTTATCGTGCTTCGCGGCTGATTCTGGAAGAACTTCTGCCGTATGCGAGGCAAGGTTTGCAAGCGATGAAAATTGATTCCACTGACATCGAACGTCTTTTGGGAATCATCGAAGATCGCGTCCGCGCAGAGAAAACCGGCGCACAATGGATGATTGATTCGCTGGCAAATATGGACAAAAAGGTAAAACTCAGCGTCCGCCTCAAAAATCTCACATCGGAGATGAAAAAAAATCAGGAAACGGAAAAACCGCTTCACGAATGGGAACTTGCCGAACTTTCTGAAAAGATTGATTGGATTGATAATTACCGCACGGTCGAGCAATTTATGTCAACCGATCTGTTCACCGTTCGTCCAGAAGATGTCGTGGACTTAGCCGCGAGTCTGATGAATTGGAAGCATATTCGCCACGTTCCGGTCGAAGATTCAAAGGGGAAACTCGTCGGAGTCGTTTCGCACCGCGATCTGCTCGAACTTCTCGTTACGAGCAAACCGGAAAACGAAACCGTCATCCGCGACGTGATGAAGGAAAATCCCATCACCGTCAAACCCGAAACTTCTTCGCTCGAAGCTCTTATTATAATGCGCGAAAAAAATATAGGCTGTTTGCCTGTGGTCAAAAACGGAAAACTCGTCGGAATGATCACGGCGCACGATTTTCTCGAAGTTTCGACAAAACTTTTAGAAGAAAGGCTTTTGAGTTAGATAAATTCTATTTTTAAGATTAAGATTTTTTTCCGATGACCGATAATAATCTTCCGGTTTTGCCGTATAATTTCTTCTCACGGCGATATGAAAAAAACAAATCGGTGCGTTCCATCGTGCAAAACGGCGCGGTGAAAATATTTTCCGGTAAGACTCCGATACTTAATAATTGTTCTTTATTTGCAAGATGTAAATCTATGAGTGCGTGTCCTTTGCGCGTTTCAACAAAAAGTTTTCCACCTGTGGAAAACTTTTCCACAAAAGCATCAATCACATCTTGCCCGACTTCGTAGTTTTCGCAACCCGCCGCCGGACCGATCGCGCAGATCAAATCTTCAGGTTTCGCGCCGAATTCATTTTGCATTTTCTCGATTGCCTTCAAAGCGATTGATTCGACCGTTCCGCGCCAACCGGCGTGAACTGCGGCGAAACTTTTTGTTTTCGGGTCGCCGATTAAAACCGGAACGCAATCGGCGGTTTTTACGCCAACTAAAATATTTTCTAAATTTGAAGTCAAAGCGTCAAATTTTTCTTCGTCATTTTTTGCATCATCCAAATTTTTAACAATTTTTACGCCGTCGCCGTGAACTTGCCATGCGGTTGAGAGTTCAAAATTGCCGTCGAAAACTTTTAGAAAGCGTCGCCGGTTTTCGTAAATATTTTCGGCTGAATCTTCATCAAAGCCCGCTAAATTTAAAGAGTTTTCGGGAAAATCGCTAACGCCGCCGATGCGGGTTGAAAAACCGTTTGCAAAACCTTTTTCTTCCAAAGCGCGGCAAATTAAAACTTTTACGCCGTCGTTTTCGCGCCAAAAAAAACCGTTTTCTGTTAAAATTTCATTTTCGGTCTTCGGTTTTTGGTCTTTGATTTTTGACTGACCACTGACCACCGACCACTGACCACTATCTGAATCTGTGATTGTTTCCATTGGAATAGACATAATTGAAGTTTACCGCATACGCGAAACTATCGAAAGAACGCCGCGTTTTGTCGAGCGCGTTTTTACGAAAAATGAACGCGTGTATTGCGATAAAAAAGGAATGGCGGCGGCGCAGAGTTATGCCGCGCGTTTTGCCGCGAAAGAAGCGTTCTTAAAAGCGATAAAAACCGGCTGGCGCGGAAAAATTACGTGGCACGACATCGAAATTGTTTCCGATGAAATGGGCGTTCCGAATTTAGAAATTCGCGCCGAAGCTAAAAAAATATTAGAAAATACGGGCGCAAATCGGATTCATCTTTCAATTTCTCACACGACCGATCACGCGATTGCTCAAGTGATTTTGGAAAAAGTTTAATTATTTACATCTTCAATTCTTTTTCTTTCCGAATTGAAAATCGGTCAAAGTGTGTAAATAGGCGATTTTCCAGTTTTTGCCGAATTTGTTGTAAACGAGCATTATTAAAGTTAAAATTTATACTCAAACACATTACTGAGCGGTATAGAAATTGCGGCTACAACAAAAGTGTGAAAAAAGAGATATTTAAGTGTGAATCAAACACTATTCAACACACTTTTGTTGCCGATAACTTCAATGATCGAAGCTATCGCTTCCAGTATAGACCAC
>JBBSAX010000399.1:0-2821 GCA_038251885.1 Pyrinomonadales bacterium
AACTTAGAACATTAGCCGACATCATCTTAAATCGGCAGAACTGTCAGAATAAAAAAGCCCAATTAGAAAATTTTGGAGATGACTTTGACAGTCTGATGATAGCATTAAAACATCTTAACTTTTTATGAGAAAGCCCTGTAAGATTATATGAATTGCCGTCTGCTTCAGCTGACGGATTGATAAGGTCAAGATGCAAGGCTTTAGCCGAATTTATAGAAAAAAATAAATCCTTAGAGCTTTAGCTAAAGCACAGATTGATAAGATTTTATATTTGGCTAAAGCCGATGACGATTGCTTTCCGTCAGCTAAAGCAGACGGCAATTCATAAAGACAGACGGCAATTCATAAAGACAGACGGCAATTTATAAAACGGACGGAAATATCAAAATCGCCGCCTCGATGTTTGAATAGACGGAACTGCGAATCACAAATTTCCGTATGGCAATAATTAAACGGGGAACAAAAACTTGCCGGTCTGACGATTTTCAAAACAATCAAGCTGCAAGACGCAAACCGTTTGCAAATCAGGTTGGAGAACATCAGACGTGGAAATCTCAAAACAAAATGATACGCACGGACACAACTCCCTGATGACAAAAATCATCATCACGGGAATTGTGACAATGTCGATTCTCGGATTGCTTTTGTCGCAATCCTTTAATGGCGGAGTTCCGAGCCATCATACCTCAATAACTTTCATTCGCCTGATTAAACTTTTAATTTCCTCTTTTTAATATTTTTCCTTATTCGATTTAATGCCATTTTTGCTTTTTTGCCCAAATGTATTAGGTTACTCAAAGCTCCAAAACCTCTCGCTTTGCCACTTGAAATCAAATAAACATCTTCTTTTTCTATGTTTTCCAGAATTGGGATCAATGAAATATCAATTGAATCGCCGATTATAATTTCGTTTAACGTTGATTCGATTATTTTAGGATTTGAGCTTTTCAGGAGTATGGCTAACGGCGAGAGTCTTTCATAATTACTATTAATTATTTGAATTGCATTTTTCGCTTCGGTTTCAAAAGATACTCCGGGTTGAGTTGGATGAGGTGGTCCGCCTGCACCATTATCGTCAAAATACTTTTCGTCATATATTTCACCGCGAGAGGCTAATTTTTTAAGCCAGGGAATAAAATCCAGATCGTCACATTCGGAATCAAAGTTTGTGAAAAATTCTTTAATTAAATAGGCGTCTCCCCAATAACCAGTTCCGTTCATACCCTTTTCTAATAATTGGATTGCGTCAAGCTTTTTCATAAGTGATTAGTATAACAAGTTATGAAATAGTTCAAATTTGTAACGTCTGTCTATGAAATTCTTTTATCAAATTAGAGCTGCGAATTCTCCAGAAAAGATATTGATCCGAACAAAGGCGAAAACCTGAAAGACGGCTCAATCAGAGTTCCGCGAATAAGTCGTGAAAATGCTTATAAAATTTACAGAAAATCTTAAGATGTAAAGAAAAAGCATTAGCAGTTAGAATTAAGGGAAAAGGCGAAGGAATTTGTTGATAAAGGAAGTGAGATTTATCAAGAATGTTTCCGAAGGGGCGGACGGGCACCATTAATTTTTGCGGAAAGAGGTTTTTGAGATTATTGAAAACCTCTCGTGAACAATTTTCGGTTGACGCTATTGAAAGATAAAATAAACACCGACGAATCCAACGATTACACCTGCAATTCGCAATGTTTTCAGCAGTAATTCTTTCATTGCCAGAACTTCGCCGATGACTAAGCCGACAATGTGCAGAACCGATGTGCTGATGAGAAAACCGAGTGTGTAAAGTGTCGGGCTGATTGATTTTGGGATTTCGATTCCGTGAGCGAAGCCGTGGCAGATGCCGAAAAATGCGACGAAAATTGAAATAATTAGCGGCGAAGTTGATTTGTTAGCAAAAGCAATTCCGATTCCGAGTAAAATTACTGAAACCGCGATGCCTTTTTCGTAAAACAGCAGAGGTATTTCAAACATTCCCAAAATTCCGCCGAACGCCATCGAAGCGACAAAAATCAGCGGAATTCGCCAGATGTTTTTTCCGCCGAGTTGCGAACTAATCACGCCGACGCTGACCATTGCGAGCAGATGATCTAATCCGAAAACGGGATGAATCAAACCGCTCATCAATCCCGCGTCCGCTCCGTTTGTGTGCAGTAAAATCATCGTCTAATTTTCTTTAACTCGCGTCAGAAAATATCCGATGGCGGTCAAAAACAAAAGCGTTCCGCCGATTAAAACATTCGGATAGACGTTCATTCCGCCGATGTGCAAAACGAGTTCGCTGACTCCTTCGGTGGCGAGCAGACTTGTTCCCGGAATCAGCCAAGTGATGTAGAAAAACGGCAGCCAAAACGAAACGACAATCAGACACGCGATAGTAATTGCGACTTTCGGCTCAAGTGATTTTCGCCATAATTGCCACACGCCCAACGCCGAAACTCCGCACAGCAAACACAACATCAAAGCATCGTGAAACTTCGCGTGCGGATGCCAATCGGGATTGAAAAGATGCGTGCTGTTCCAATCAACCGCAACCGAAACAATCGCCCCGACAATGAGGACGAAACTAATGATGATTTTTCCGAGTTTGTGTTTATTCATAGTTTTTACCTTGTGTGCTACTTAAAATCCCTTAATTGTCGCGTAGCGATTAACTGAATTTAGCCGTGTAATTTATTGCACGGATTAGATTTAGAGTGATTTATGTCGCGTCAGCGACAACTGATTATGATTGTTTCAGTCATCGCTGACGCGATGGAAACGACTTCTTTAACTTGAACGTGCCTTAAAAGACACGCCTAAATTCAACTTGTCGCTCTGC
>JBBSAX010000400.1:0-2801 GCA_038251885.1 Pyrinomonadales bacterium
TCGGTGATATTGAAGCAATAATGCCTTCGATGGGGCATAAAAGTAGGTTAAATAGTTTTTGTTTCACACATAAATTCTACTTCCTCTTGCTTTTATGCTCATTTAATTTTCAATCAGCAATTTCTATACCGCTCAGTAATGGTTTTATTTCGTATTTTTCGTGTATTTCGTGGGCAAATATAATTAAATTTTACTAACCGGCAATTTGAATCAAATAGTGAAGACAAACCAAAAAAAAACAATTCTGCTCGCCGACGATGATGATAATTTGCGCCGCGTGCTTGAATATCAATTAACGGAAGCGGGATTTGAAATTCAGACGGCAAAGGACGGGGCGGAAGCTCTCGAAATTTTTAATCACAACGATTTCGATTGCGTGATTACCGATCTGCGGATGCCGCGCCTTTCGGGTTTGGAATTATTGGAGAAAATAAAATCAACCGACGCGGAAATTCCTGTCATTGTCATTACGGCGTTCGGCGAAGTCGAGACGGCGGTAACGGCGATGAAAGCGGGCGCGTTCGATTATATAAACAAACCTTTTAACCGCGACGAAATTCTGCTGACCATCGAACGCGCTGTTAATTTCAGCCAAACGAAAACGGAAAATCGGCAGTTGCGCGAACTTGTTGATAAAGAATTTCGGCTTGAAAACGTCATCGGCGATTCGGCGAAAATGCGCGAAGTTTTAAAATTAGTCGGGCGCGTTTCGCGTTCGGACGCGACGGTTTTGATCGAAGGCGAATCAGGCACGGGCAAAGAATTGATTGCCAAAGGAATTCATTTTGCAGGAAAACGCTCTGAAAACACTTTTATTCCGTTAAATTGCGCGGCGATTCCAGAAAATCTGATCGAAGCGGAACTTTTCGGCTCTAAAAAAGGCTCGTTCACGGGCGCGATGTCTGATACGAAAGGAAAGTTTGAAGCGGCAAACAATGGAACTCTTTTTCTCGACGAAATCAGCGCGATGCCGCTCGATGTTCAGCCGAAACTTCTGCGCGTGTTGCAGGAACAGGAAATTGTTCGCGTCGGTGAAAATGTGCCGCGCCCGATTGATGTCCGCATCATCGCGGCGACCAATCAAAATTTGGAAAAAATGATCGAAGAAGGAACTTTCCGCGAAGATTTATATTTTCGGCTTGCCGTCGTTCCCGTCAAATTACCGCCGCTTCGCGTCCGCCGTGAAGACATCCCGCTTTTGATAAATTATTTTTTCAAAATCTCGAAGGAAAAACACGATTTTAAAAACCTGAAAATCGCCCGCGAAGTTTTTGACGATCTATCAACTTATTCGTTTCCGGGAAACGTCCGCGAACTGGAAAATCTGGTCGAACGAATGGTTGTTTTGTCGGATGAACAAAATTTGACGCTTGCGGATGTGCCGGAATACGTCAAAAATCGAGCGCAAAATTTCGGAAACGTCCGTTTTGAACTGCCGTCTGAAAATATCTCGCTCGATGAAGTCGAACGAGATATTATCAATCACGCGCTCGAAATGCACGACGGCAACCAATCCCAAACGGCGCGTTATTTGGGCATCACGCGCAGTGCGCTGATTTATCGAATGCAAAAAGCCGAAATTGATGAATAAGAAAAATCTCACAATTTCCGTTTTATTTCTCGGTGGCTCGATTATTTTAATTTCCGCTCTGCATTTTCTCACGCCGATTGACAACCTCGTTTTTCATCAAATTTACCAAAGACTTTATTATATTCCGATAATTCTAGCTGCCTTTTGGTATGGATGGCGCGGCGGTTTGGGCGCGGCAATGTTCGCCTGCATCAGCTATGTGCCGCATATTTCGATGCACTGGCAACATCAAAATTATGATTACTCGCTTAATCAATACGCTGAAATCGCTCTGTTTTTCGTCATCGGCGCGGTTACGGGTTGGCTCGGCGACCAAAAACGCCGCGAACACGAACGCGCCGAACGCATCAACGCCGAACTGCAAACTGCTTACGCCGATTTGCGGCAGACCGTCGGACAGCTTCTGCAAGCCGAACGGCTTTCGTCACTCGCAGAAATCGCATCAGGCGTGGTTCACGAAATCCGAAATCCGCTCGGCGCGATCAAAGGCGCGGTCGAGATTCTCGAAGACGAACTCGCCAAAGACAGCCCGCGTCGTGAATTCGCTCAAATCGCCAAAACGGAAGTCGAACGAATTGACCGGCTCGTGCAGGAATTTTTTCATTTCGCCCGCGCCAAAAAACCGGATCGTCAGCCGACCGATGTGAACGGGATAATTCGTGCCGTCAAACTCTTGATCGAAAATCAAGCGGATAATCAAAAGGTCGATATTGTAGAAGACTTAGCCGAAAACTTGCCGCTCATTTCCGTTGACGCGGAGCAAATCAAACAAGTTTTGTTGAATTTGGCGATAAATTCATTACAAGCGATGTCCGGCGGCGGCAAATTAGTTTTTCGCACTTTTGAAAAGGACGATAAATTATTCATCGAAACCGAAGACACCGGCGGCGGAATTGAAGAACAAGTTAGGAAGAAAATTTTCGACCCGTTTTTTACTACCAAGGACAAAGGATTAGGTTTAGGATTATCGGTTGTCTATAAAATCATTAACCAGCACGATGGTCAGATTGAAACTGTCAATACAGTTGCCGGAACAAAATTTGTCCTGAAAATTTAAAAGCAGGAAATGTTATCCCTCAGGCAAAGATTTAATTTTTTCGGTGTTAAAAAAATCAAGTTATACCAAGTTGCGTGAAAAGAATGATTAAAATGGCGGAAACGCGACTGCAAAGGAGCGTGTTCAATAACACTAACAGCACGCTCCTTTGCA
>JBBSAX010000401.1:0-2744 GCA_038251885.1 Pyrinomonadales bacterium
GCCGACGGGGTTTTCAATTACGCCGCCGTCTGTCAAATTGTAGGAGTATTCGTCCGCGAGCAGCGGCTCGATAATCAATTGATTGCCGCGGGCGTAAGCTAATTCGTATTTGCGCTTGATTGCCATTAAATCAATCAACAACTCTTCATCGAAATTTTGTTGAATCATCCCGCAATAGGCGCACTCCATTTGATTCGCATCCAACGCGGCGTTGCATTCGATACATTTATTTTGCATATTTCTAACCTTTGTTTCTAAATTTCAAACTTCTCGATTCTAATCAAACGGGTTGCCGAATTCCGTCAAAACCCAGATGGCGAGCAAATAGAGGCTGGTCAACGACTGTAAGCCGGAAATCGAGCGCGACCAATGTTTCGGTTTTAGTTCGTATTCGCGCTTGGTCAGCATCCGCAGCCATTCGCCGAAATCGAGTCCGCCGTAGCCGAGATGCAAGGCACTCGTCGCGCTGAAAAACAGACTGATGCGAAAAACACGCCATTCACTCAAAAGCCGCAACCACGCATATTTCAATTTGTTTTTCGTCTGCGGAACAGCACGCGGACGAACTCGTATCGCCGAAGTCAGTCCGATGTTTTTCCGCACCCGGTTTTTAACCAGAAAAATGCCCGACCTGCCGGGAAAATGAATAAATAAATCATAGATGACGGCGAAGATGAGCCATAAATAAATTATAATAACCAACGCCCGTTCGGGTTGCATTCCGTAGCGCACCGTCCAATCGAAAAAGACTAAATTGAGATAATAATACAAAAGTTTGAACACGCCGCCGTTCTCCCTGCGTAGCTCGTTTTGCCGGACTTTCAGAGCGTAAGTGATTTTGCGCTGTGCGTCATCGAAACCGCTTTCGCGCAGACTGTTGCGAAGCAGCGTAACTGCGTCGGGCGAATTTGCGTAAGTGATAAACTCCAGATTGGTCGCGCCGGAGACGGCTCTCGTATCGGGATTTTTAGACGGCTCGAAACGCAAGCCTCTGACATTCGTCAGCCGCAAATTAGCATCTGTCCAATCGCCGTCGAATACGATTGTGTTTGATAAATTTGCCCGCGCCAAATAGACATTGGTGAAATTACCACCGGAAATCAACGCCTCGCTTAAATCAGCTTCCGTCAAGACTGCCGATGTCAGGTCGGAATCGTAAAGTTTCGTCTTCGACAAATTTGCCTTCTTCAAAATCCCGCCTACTTTTGAGTTCATAATTGTCGCATTACTCAGATTGACGTTTTCCGCCAAGACGAGAAAAGTCGTTTCAAAAAGCTGTGCGCCGCTCAAATCAGCACTCTTCAAAGTGGCGGCGGACATATCAGCCTTTGTCAGATTAACTCCGCTCATTACGGCTTCGTTCAGATTAACGGCTTTCAAATCAGCCGACGTTAAATCGGCATTCGTCAAATCGGCGCGAACGCCTTCTTTTCCGCCGCTTGCCAGCCATTGTGCGTGTTTTTGAATGATTTCCTGAAAATCCTTGAATGTTTTGGCGTTGCCCGCGCCGTCCGTCCAAGTCCACGCCTCAGCAACCTTTTGTGCATCTGCTTTCGATTCGGGCGAATCGAGCGAACGAATGCGCGACGGCACGACGCTTTCATCGAAATTATCGGCATAACCCGTGTAATGAATTTTAAAGTTACCGCCGTCCGCTGCGATAATTTCGGCTTTATACCATTTGCCCTTCTCCTCGACTTCAACCGCATCACCCGATTTCCAAGCCGCTTTTTTCGATTCGGCGGCGGCAAACACGCCAAAACAATGCAGACAGAGTGCGGCGGCGAAAATAAAGATAACTGTTTTTCTGAAATTCATTAGGTTTAATTATCAGCCACAGGCTAACAAAATTTGGAACGGTATCCGAACAAACTCTATTTCACGTTGACTGATAGTTTCATTTTTGATGGCACGAAAGATATTTATCGCCATTTCTCAAATTCATCTAAATCGGGATCCGGATTGCACGTTCCCCGCACGATATATTTGGCTTTCGCACGAAACTTCTTGCCGACTACGACTCCTTTTTGGTCAATCTCTTTTTGCGTCAACAGCACTTGTTTGGGAAAATTACCGACCTCGCGCGGTGCTTCCGCGTCGGCTTTAAATGTGTGGAAAACAATAAATTTTTCGTCCGCACTTTCGGGCGCGGAAGTCATACTGCGACTAATGTCTTCGATGGTAATGACACCTTCATAATCTTTATACTCACAAGGTGTGCATCCGCCCGCCGTCGTCAGCATTATGATTATAAACAGCAAGATTGTTGATAATAATTGTCTTTTCATCTTTAATCTTTTCCGTTTTCGTAAGTCGCATTTTAGGATGGCGGAACTTTGCCGCGTTCTTCTTTTTCCCTAACTTCTATCCGGGAATTGAGCGAAGTTAATTCATCGTCTTTGATTTTTCTTCCGAGGGCGCGGCGCATCCGCCGTTTCATCAATACTTGCAGTGTAATGAAAAATCGGGAAATGTGAAAGGCATTTTTGATTATCAGCTTTTCCTGATTTCCTTTTGAGCCTTGCAAACATTCGATATACACGGTCGTGTCTAGCGAGTTTTCAAAACTCCCGACAAATTTTTCAACGTCTGCTCTGCCTTTAAAAATTTCGGAAAAAACATTTGTGTCGGTCAAATGGTCAATCATTTGATTTTGCGGTTGTTTTGACGGATTTTGCGAGCGATTTCCTGTGCCGAATCTTTGCGGTTTGCCCAAACTCCAAGCACTTCTTCATCGCTGACAC
>JBBSAX010000402.1:0-2719 GCA_038251885.1 Pyrinomonadales bacterium
AGGAATTCCGGGTTTCGATAATCGGGATTGGCTTCGCTCAACTGCGGCTTTCAGACGTTTGGGCGAAATGGCAAAAAAGATCAGAGAATTGGAAAAATTATTGGCAAAAAACCGATAAAACTGAGCGCAAACTTTAGTTCGCATTCATTTTTTGTGCCGCAACCTGCTGTAAAAATATTACGATTAATTTTATTGAAATCTGCATATTTTCATCTTCTTAATTAATGATGATCACATTTGAAATCGTAAAATCACCGGATTTTGTTCTTACCAGAAAAGTGATTTCTTCCTGATCACTTTTCGGCGTTACCTTTTCCACGTAAACATCAAAATAATCAGTCGTTGTTGAAGAAACGAATGCGCCGTTATCGTCGGAAAAGTTCTCAAAAGTTACAGTTACCTGCGAAAAACCCAGACTTTGATAGCCGGACTGAGTATTTCTTATGTAAGCAAACATTCCGAGCCGCGAAGAATGTTGGTCGGGCTTTCGGGTTACAATCAATTTGATATATTTAGTTCCGTTAAAAACTCTTTCGGAAGTCCTGGCACTGGTGATTTTCAATTCTAAATCGCCGCCGCCGTTGTAATAATCTTTTATTGTCAAAGTTAATTTTCCACTCATCTTTTTTACTCCAAGATTCAGATCTCGAATTTTTCACCATTCCATTTAAATTTCAATAAAATAGTTTCTTCGTCTTCCAAATCTTCTGTACACAGATTGCAAGCCAATTTTACGGTTCTCCGACACGCGGCAAAAGAAAATAAGCACCGCCGACTTCCGCCCCTTGGCTTTTAAAGGCTTTTTTTAACTCGCTCTCATCAGGCATTGGAAAAACTTTTTCATTTACATCCGTCCATTTGCCGCGCCGAGATCGCCGACAAATTTACCAAGTAATTTGTTTAATTTTTCTTCATTGATACCCATCATTTTTCTCCGTATTATATTTAAGTTGATTAACCCGAACGAAATCATAAATATTTTTTTTGAAAGTTATCGAATCTTCAAAACTTTCGCTTATTCAAAAGGTTCGGGTCGTTGATTATTTTTGTAAATATATAAGTCATTTTTTTCTTCTTTTCCCTAAAAATCGTCAAATCTGTTTCTTCCTACCGTCTCAAAATTTCCAAACTTAAATTGAAAGAATATTCCCTGTATTTTCAAAAGTTTTACCATCATCATCCTCGCCTTGAGTTTCAATCCGTTTGATTAAAAACTTTCCGACTTTAATGAATAATATAATCAAACCAACAAGCAATTTACCGCCAACTGTTTCCCAAAATCCAAGTGATGGAGAATCCGGTAAAACGAAGTTGGACTCGGTTGCGATTGCATCAAGTTCTTCTTTTGTCATAGGTAGGTAAAGCTCATCACTTCCGACATATCCTGCCCATTTTCCATCATAATTCCAGACGGGAATGAAAAATATAGTGACTTGTTTGTAAACATAACCTGCATCCATAAACTGACCGTTTTCCATAAAGTTTTCTTTATTATTCGGAAAATCTGCAACTTTAATAATTTTTTCACCACCAAAACTGAAAATAACCGGCATTGCACTTATTGATAAAGACATTATCATCAATAAAATACTGGTCGAAATAATTAATTTTACTCTGTTCATAGTTCCTCCGTTTAGTTAAAATTTCATCAAAAAATTTCGTCTTTCATATTGTTAAGATAATTTTTAAAAAACATTTCACTTTTTTTATTGATAAATTTAAAGAACAAAAAAACGCGCTGAAATAGTCATATATCTCAGCGCGTTTTTTAGGTTTAATTTGGAAATTATTTTCCAGCCGGACAGCCGACCATTTCATCTCTGACAAAATACGGATAGCTTGTTGCATAAGTCCCGCCGCCAGCGTAATCCTGAATAATATTGACGTATGTTATGTAGCAATACGGATGATCTTTGGTCGTATCGCGCAGCCAGATCGCGCCGTGTTTGTAGCGCGAAGTCGGAATTCCGAGATCGTTTTTATCAATCAGCCAATTGGCTTGTTCCAAACCGACGTAATGAATCGTATAAATCGTCGGATTTTTCAAAATGGTTTTCATCATTTTTTCTTCCAACGCATTGTGAATCGCGTAATTTTTTGTATTCATCCGATAATTCGGAAGTTGTTTGGCAGCGGAAGCGGAAAGTGCGTCGAGTGCTTCGTTGAATTTTTGTTTTTCATTCGGTTTTTTCAGCCATTCCTTGCCCCATTCTTCGCGCTCTTGCATCGAAACCGCCCGCCACAACCAATCGCTCAAAGCGGAGCTTATCAAATAAAGTTTCGTGTCGGGATCATATTCATCTACGGATTTTTGTGCTTTTTTAATTTCGTCGAGAAAAAAACTCAGACGGAAATCCATCGTGTCATCTTCACCGGATTTTTGCGTCGAAGATGAATCTGTTGCGGTTGTTGTTGATGTAGTTGTGGTAGTTTGCTCGGTTTCTTTAACTTCGACCTTCGGCTTTTTGATTTTCGGCAGTTTCGGAATCGTAATTGTGACCTGCGCCGAAGCGGTTTGTATGCCAATTAATGTGATCGCAAAAAATGCGAATATTAAAATTGAATTCTTTTTCATTGCTTTTCTCCTATGATGAATTTCTACTCCAAAAGCAAAGTTTTTCACTCTGCTAATACAAAATTGTTAAAATCTTCAAACACCCAATCATTTTTTAGTGTGTTGTAGATTATTCCTAAATACTTGCGGGCGGTTGCTATTTTC
>JBBSAX010000403.1:0-2685 GCA_038251885.1 Pyrinomonadales bacterium
TGCATCTGCTTTGGCAATTTCTTCAAGCGCAATTGCATAAGAAACTGAATCAAAGCCCGCGCCGCCATATTCTTCAGGAATAATCATTCCCAAGAGTCCGAGTTCGGCGAGTCCTTCGAGCTGTTTATGGGGAAACTTTTCTGCTTCGTCATACTCACGAGCCAGCGGCGCAATCTCGTTTTTGGCAAATTCTCTGACAGAATTTTGGACCATTTCTTGCTCTTCAGATAATTCTAAATTCATAATTATTCGTATATTTTATAAACATTTCGGAAACTCAACTATATGAAAATTTATTCCAAAAAACAAACATGATATTTTTTGAAAATTGTCTGAAATTACTACATTTTTGCTCTGGCATTTTATTTGCAAATAAAATCTCAATTGCAGATTTTGCATTGATTTAATTCATTTTATTTTTTGAAAAGGAGAAATTATGGAAGGACCATTAAGAAGTATTTTAGCAGGTGTTGCCGCTTGGAAATTAGGAGGCGGATGTCTTTCGACAATCGTCATTTTTCTAATTGTTTTTTATTTGTTAGGTTTTGTTAATTGTTAGGATAGAAAAGGGGCTTTTGCATTTTCAGCAAAAGCCTTTTCTACAATTATACCTGACTCCGCCACTTAAGAACTTCTTCGCGCAAAATCGGATTTTGCTGAAAACTTCCGGTTTGACCTTGGGCAGCGGTGGCGCGTTGGATATGCCAGTAACTCAAACCTAATTTGCCCACTGCCCGCAGATATTTGCGTCTGGTCGAATATTTTTTGTCCATTGCTCCGCCCCAAACCCACGTAAAACTGCGAAATGCCGATGTTGCAATATCCAGATGTTCTTGCGGAATCATTCCCCGCGCAACGTCAATTGCCAGCATTTCTTTGAGAATTTTGTTTTGGCGATACATTATGTAAAAAGTAAATCCGACAAATATCAGGAAAAACGGAATTTCAAGAAGTATGTAAGCCAGTAAAAATCCGCCTAGTCCACCGAAAGTTGCCACACCATTCCAAAGTGCGTGAAGAAAAACCGCACAACCATAACCCAAAACCGGCGTTATAATTCGGACAAAAACATTGTGCGATTCACGCGAAATTCCGCATCCTATTCCGGTCATTGCTGTAAATGTTACGTGGGCAAATGGCGAAAGAATCCCGCGCAAGAAAAACAAAATTGCAATGCCCGGAATGCCGCCGCCAATTAATCCGCGACCATAATACAAAACATTTTCTACGGTTGCGAAACCCAAGGCAATTACTCCGGCAAAAATCAAACCGTCTAAAATTCCGTCAAAATAACGCCTGAAAAAAATTAAAAGAATCAACAAACCTAATCCTTTCGAGCCTTCTTCAAAAACCGGCGCAGAAATGACCGCACCAAATTCGGGACCGAGAATCATTCCTAGAAAAGTGTTGATGATAAAAGAAACAAAGACGGCAACGAGTGCGCCCCAAGCAAATGCCGAAGCTAAAATCCAAAGCGGTTCGGGATCAAAACGATCAAGCCAAACCAGCGGCATTAAATAAAACATCGCCGGAACAAAGGCGACAACTGCGGCAATTGTCGAAATAATCAATGCCGGAATTATTCCGATTTCAAATGCGCCGAGACTTGTGACAAGCAATCCCATTACGATCAATCCGAGAAAAACGAAAACGAAGATCGCAACTCCTGCGCCGATATATTGCCCTGTCCGATTTTTCGTCGGCTGTAATTCTATATTTCCCAAGCCGATACTGGAAATCGAATTGCGAACTTCAAGCGACGGATTCAACTCCATCGGAAATTGCGGTAATTGATATTCACCGAAACCTTGAGTCGGTGGTGATTGGTTTGGTTGATTAAATGGCGCGGTCGCTTCAATTTGTTGATTATTCTGAAAAATCGGTTTCTCTTGCGTAAAATTCGAATCAATTTGAACATCCGATGTTACACCATTTGCGCCGAATTGAATTTTGTCGCCATTATTTAATTTTACACTCTGAATCTTTTGTCCGTTGACCAAAGTTCCATTTGTGCTTTGATTATCGGATAAATAAAATCCGTCTGGTTTGGCTTCGATAAAGGCGTGTTGTTTTGAAGCAATTTTTTCCGTTCGCGGGTCAAATCTAATACTGCTGTTTTCACTCCGCCCGATTGTGATAAATCCATTTGTTAAATCAAACTGCTGCCCCGAAAGCGTGCCGCTTTCAATAGTTAGTATTAGTTTCATAACAGCAATAATAGAAATAAAAAATCCAAAGTCAAGTTTTTTTTTGACTTTGGATTTTTTATTTAATAATCAAGCTGAAAAAATTTATGGATTAACTGCTGCAGGAGATGGAATATCACCATTTTGCCCGTAAACTCTTGCACTAAATGCGCCGTCAGAACTATTTAAGCTATACCAAACATTATCCGCAGGACGGAAAACAGCAATGTCTGATTTGCCGTCCCCATCATAATCTGCCGAAACCGGCGTATCATTTTGAAGACCGAAACGATTGATTCTTAACGAATTCGTTTCCGAATTTAGAATATACCAATTTCCCTCCGATGGACGATAAACAGCAAAATCATATTTTCCGTCGCCATCAAAATCGCCTGAAAGCGGTTTATCAGTGGTAAGTCCGAATGGAGCGATCAAAGCTAAACTCGAAGAACTTTGCAAAATATACCAAGTTCCGTTGGAAGGTCTGTAAATTGCTAAA
>JBBSAX010000404.1:0-2623 GCA_038251885.1 Pyrinomonadales bacterium
CTCTTTTTCAACTTCGGAATAATCACCGATTCCGGCAACTTCGCCCAACAAATCAATATCGCCAATCGTTGTTTCAAACGTAAAATTTGTGCCGTTCAAAAGAGTAATCTCATCAAACACAAACGGCAATTCGGCGGGAAAATCACGCGGACGAGGCTTAAATGGTGAAAGTGCTTTGACGATTTTCTTTAGATTTGCAGGTGTTCGCAAAAAAGCAAAGTCTAAATCTTGAGTGATGTATGATGAGCCGTGAGATTTAACTGCAAAACCGCCGATAATTACAAATTCGACTTTATTTTCTGCTAATACTTGGATTGCAGTCTTAAATTCAATCATACTTTTTTGCTATAAATTTGTTTTAATTGAGGTTTAAGTTGCATATCAAGTTGAGCAAAATCTAGTAAAAGTTGTTGTAATTCATCAACTCTTTGTTGCGGCGTTAATCGCAAATTTCTTAAAAGCAAAGTCAAATCAATCCCAAATTCTTTTGCTTGGGCAATCTTGCTGTTCGGCGGCGGATTTAATAAAAGTGCTTCCCAATTTTCCTTCATCGTATTTTACCTCGAACCCCATTCTACCATAATCGCCATTTTTATTGATAAAGGCTAACTGTTGACTGATAACTGAACTCACCGCATAAACTTCCGCCGAATCGCCAACGCCAAAAGCACGGCTTGCAGAGGTGCGAAAATCTTTTCCAAGATTATCCAAAGTTCGCCCCAAACTGTCAGCATTTTGCGGTATTTCTAAAATATTAATTGGCATTTTAAAAGTTACAGCCGCAAGATAGATACTAAACAAAGTCAAATTATTTGACCTTGTTTAATTCGATTTTACAAGCTAAAATCTATTGACTTTTTAGATGCTGTAAATAATTCGTGCTTTTTGATTTCATCAATTGCCGTCTGCTTTAGCTGACGGATTCTAATTGATAAAATGACAGGCTTGAGCCGAATTAAACCAGAAATATCAATCATCCTTTTTGCTTTAGCTAAAGCAATTCGGAAACTTATTATATTTTGAATAGATTTGGCTCAAGCCTCGTGATTATTAGTATTGGAGTTCCGTCAGCTAAAGCAGACGGCAATTCATAGAAACTAGGCACGAATTATTTACAGTAACACTTTTTATAAATTAGATAATATCCGAGATATTTCTTCTACTTAAATTTTAATATTAAAAATATGGCATCAGGAATTTTTGCAATTTTGGACGACATTGCGATGTTAATGGACGATGTTGTTTTAGCCAGCAAAATAGCGACTAAAAAAACAGCCGGAATATTAGGCGATGATCTGGCGGTCAATGCGGAAAAAGCGACGGGGTTTGTTTCTTCGCGTGAATTACCGGTTTTGTGGGCAATTACGAAAGGCTCATTTATCAACAAACTCATCATCGTTCCGTTGGCTTTCATATTAAATGTGATCTATCCGCCGGCGATAATCGTGGTATTGATTATCGGAGGATTTTATTTGGCGTATGAAGGAGTTGAAAAAATCCTTCATTGGATATTTCATCGAAACGACCAACCACAAACCGACTCGGAACCACAAATTAAAAATAGCGAGGAAGCCGTTTCAGAACCACTTATTGACGATAGCGAGGAAGCCGAAAAAGCTAAAATAAGATCAGCCGTTTCAACGGATTTCATTTTGTCGGTTGAAATCGTCATCATCGCGTTAGGAACTGTTTTAGATAAGCCGCTCGTTACTCAAATACTGACAGTTTCTTTCGTATCTTTGATTGCCACAGTCGGCGTTTACGGGCTGGTCGCCATGATTGTCAGAATGGATGACATTGGATATAAACTCGTTGCTAAGTCGAAGGGCAAAGGATTTGTCGCCAAATTCGGACAATTTCTGGTCAATCTACTGCCCAAAGTTATTCGTCTTTTAAGTGTCGTCGGCACACTCGCTCTGATTCTCGTCGCCGGAGGAATTTTTGCTCATAACATAGATTTTCTACATCATTTTCTGCCCCAAGTTCCTTCGATCTTAAAAGAAGTCGCATACGGAATTATCTTCGGTCTGATCGCGGTCGGTGTGGTAACCATAATCAGAAAAATCATTTCATCATTCAGTAAATCTAAAGATGAAATAAACCAATCTTAAAGGCTCAAAAAAAAGTCAGAACAGTAAGCGGTAGCGACCAATTTCATCCAACACATAACTGGTCGCTACTGCTCCTCGTTCCGATTCCATTGCTACCGCATAAACTTCCGCCGAATCGCCAACGCCATAAGCGCAGATTGCAGGAGATCAACTATCTATTCCAAGATCATCCAAATTTCACTATCTCTCAAGGCTTTTTTATTTTCTTTGCTGCTTCAAATGCAAAATGATTGTCAACATATTTACTAAAAGGAAACGCTATTGCATCATTAGGTCTCCTGACCTTTAAACAATTATTCCAGCAATCTACCTGTACCGTAGTATTTTGTGGCACTGCATCATCAAGAAACAGTTTAATAGTAGAGAGTTCAGCGACAAGTCGTTTTTGGTCAGAAAACTCTTTCGCTATTACTTTTGCAGCATCAAGTGGATTGGCGTGTATAAATCTAAGACTGCGTTCAAAAGCATTTACAGTTTTCTGAACGATTTCAGGATTTTCTTTAATATACTTA
>JBBSAX010000405.1:0-2621 GCA_038251885.1 Pyrinomonadales bacterium
AAAACAATTAAAAAAACTTTCGTGTCTTTTCGTGTTTGTTCGTGGCTAACCTTCTTTGCCCCGCGTTCCGACAAATACTTTTTCTGTTGTCTTCGGCAGCGAAGCATAAGAAAGTCCGCGCATAATTCGCTTGCAGCGCGGACAGTAATCCTGCAATGTCTGCCCGTTTTGCATCCGGTAGTCGAAACCGAGTTCGCCGACCACTTTTTTCAAATCGTCAATCCACATCTGCCCGGCAAACATCGTCCCGCAGCGCGGACAAACCGCTTGCTGCATTTCTTTTGAACGATTTTGATAAAGCTCGACACCAATCGAAGCCGGACGCTGGACGATGTGAAACAGCTTTCCGAACGGCAGATAAAAGAGCGTCATAATGACCGTCGCCTGATGAACCATGGCGATAAACAAATACATATAACCTTCAAACCAAAGGCTCGAAGCCGTCAGCATCAAACCGGAAACCGAAATTGCAATTAACATCAGATGCGGCACGAAATCGAGCAGAAAAGTCTGCAAAGCAATCGCGCCGCGATCCCTCAATCTTCGGTGAATCGCAATCGCGCAGCCGGCAAGCACCATCACCGCCGAAATATCCAGCCCGTGAAACATAATCCACGCCGAAATGTCGCGTCCTTGCACGAGCGAAAGCGGAAAACCGAAAAGATACGCGCGATAACCCAAATCGCCTTCGAGTTCAAAATGCACCCAGCCGAAAACGAGCGGAAACGTGATCGCGGCGGCGAGAATACAGCCCCACATAATCAAAAAGTGCATCAGCCAGCGTTTAAAGCCGCGCTTGAAAATAAACTTTTGTCCGACCAGATTTGTCGCCGTCGTCGTCGCCGCACTTACTGCATTTGACGCAAACTTTTTTCGCTGGAAAAACAGTTGCAGACCGCGCAGAAAATATTTTCTGGTTGCCGGACGCTGAAGCCACAAAGCGTAACGAAAAATTATCGCGCCGAAAGCGACAATGCTCGCCACCGTGTAGCCGAACAATGCGGAGTCGAAATGCTCCAGATTGCGCGAACCGACGATGACCAGCAATGTCAAAATTGCTGATGCGGCAACCCCGATCAAAGTTGAGCGACGATAATCCATATTCCGGTATCTTAACTATCAAAAAAATTCACAAACATTCTGAATCAAACCAAAAATCGTCGTTGTTTCATTTCAAAGCCAATCTCTGACAATTCGCTTTCCGGCAAGATTTTGGCGGCAAAAGGAAAAACAACGTCGTTTTCCAACTTAATATGCGGCAGGTAAAGTTTGTTTAGTCGAGCGACGATTTCGTTAAATTTTTCGATTTTTTCTTTGGCGGCTAAAACTCTGCGCGGCAGAAAGGTAATCAATTTATTTAATTCGAGTTCGATTTGCTGTGCTTCTTTGTGTTCCGCTTCGAGTTCGTCAATCGCCGTAAAAATTTCGACGACCTCTGAATTTTTGCGCTTTCGCAGACGCGGAAAAAGGGAATTTTCTTCATCTTCCGTATGCTTTGCTCCCGCGTTTTTCAGATGCGCCGCCGCGCGGTCAATCAGGAAAAATGCTTCGATAAGTTTTTCTTCGGACAAGAGCAACTCACCCGCGATTGAAAGATTATTTAATTGCCAAATGATTTTTTCATGACAATGAACTAATAATTGAAGCGGCTGGTCAAAATTTGGAACAAAATTCGGTTGAAGCGCACGAATATTTGTCGGAACGGTTTGTAAATTCATAATAAATCTCCTAATTGCATCTGTTTTCAGGCAAACGCGGCTTTGACATAAACTGCGTTTTCAATCGGCGGATGTGCAACGGCGGAGGAAAAGGCTTGCGGATGGTAAAAATAAATAAACCAATGCCCTGGAGTTCGCTCTTCCGCCCAGCTCGCAAAACCGCGCCGCGCAAACATATCTCTGAGCGGAATCGGGTCAAACGGATGCTGAATAAGCAAAACTTCATCCGCCGTTTCGAGCGCGACCATACCGCGAACAATCTTCGGCAGAGGGTCTTTGCGCCGGTCGGCTTCTTCCATCACGTCAATAAACCTGACTTTCGGATGATCGTCTTTCAGATCAACTATTTCCGGCGGTTTGCACGGCGGATTCGTTTCCTCATATTCGAAAGCACGGCGCGAAAAAAATCTCAATTCGTCGGAGAGTTCTTCAGAATCGTCGCCGGCGGCAAGATTCAGAACATAGAGAGCTTCCGTCAAAGGAATCCGAGCGATTCTCGCCGCTTGCGAAACGCTGACGCGCCCGCTCATTGCCCGCCGAAGTTTCGGATATTGCAACCGCTCGAATTCCGGCGCGAGCCAGACAAACGCACTCAACATTTGCTCGCCAATCTCCAAAACTTCTTTTACTTTCATATCTGCCGTAACTTTCATCTCACACCTCCGATTCTTCTAAATTATGAAATGATCGGGAAAAGAAAAATATGATTTCAGTCATATTCGGTCAAAAACATCTGAATAATTGAAATCATATTTTTCAAACGAACTTAGTTTACGCTTCGACCAGATCGCCCGTCGGAATTGCTTCGGGTTGTTTTCTAGTGAAGATCAAACCGAGCGCAAACCAGACAAAAGCGACCGCGCCGATGGCAAAAACGGTGTCGCCGAACAGACGCATCCAGCG
>JBBSAX010000406.1:0-2593 GCA_038251885.1 Pyrinomonadales bacterium
AAGAAATACTTATGGGGCGGGAAATTTTGGTCAGACGGATATTTCGTCAGCACAGTCGGCGCACACGGAACAGAAAAAATGATCAAGAGTTATGTAAAACAACAAGGTAAGCCGGAAGATGACGGACAACTCCGGCTCTTTTAATACCCCGTCAGCTTGCTGCGGGGTAGTTTATTTCACGAATTTTTGTCGCCTTTGTCGAATAAGCGAACGGATGAATACGGCGGAAGTCTGGAAAATCGGATGAGTTTTCTGCTCGAAACATCTGAAAAAGTGCGTGAAGTTGTTCCCGAAAATCTGCCTGTTTTTGTCCGAATTTCGGCGACCGATTGGACGGAAAACGGTTGGGATTTGGCGCAGTCGGTTGAACTTTGCAAAAAGTTGAAGGAAATCGGAATTGATCTGATTGATGTTTCGACGGGCGGAAATGTGCCGGACGCGAAGATTCCCGTCGCGCCGAATTATCAAGTGGAATTCGCAGCGGAAATTCGCAAACAAGCTGAAATTCCGACGGGCGCGGTCGGAATGATTACGGACGCGAAACAAGCGGAAGAAATTTTGCAAAACGGCGAAGCGGACACGATTTTGATGGCGCGTGAGTTTTTGCGCGATCCGTATTTTCCGTTCACAGCGGCGAAAGAATTGGGCGAGGAAATTGATTATATTCCGAAGCAATATGGACGGGCGATTGATTTGCGGAAGGCGAAATCAGCATAAGAGATTAACCACAAACACTTATGAAAAGATAAAAAAAGATGGACATGGGTAAATACTTATGGATTTAAATGAAGCAAATAAACTTTGGTATGAATTAAAACCAATTGAAGGAGTTAAATTCGGATACAACGACTATATTCAGATTATAGAAGGAAAATATTCAGGAAATCATGCGAGTGTGATTTCCATAATTTCGCTTGAACCAATAACTTATTTAATTGAATTAGACTTACCTAAAAGTGGTGATATTACTATTTTTGAAACGGAAATTAAAAGTGCAGAATAAAATCTTTTTTTTTCGTGTTTGTTAGTGGAAAAATAAAGAGGAATAATGAGCAATATTACAAAAATTCCGTTTTCGGTTTTGGATTTATCGCCTGTTTTTGAAGGACAAACGGCGGGCGATGCGTTGAGAAATTCTTTGAGTTTGGCGCAACACGCGGAAACTCTCGGCTATCAAAGATTCTGGCTTGCCGAGCATCATAATATGGTCGGCATTGCGAGCGCGGCAACTTCGGTTGTGATCGGATTTGTTGCCGCCGGAACGTCGAAAATTCGCGTTGGTTCGGGCGGAATTATGTTGTCGAATCATGCGCCGATTGTCATTGCCGAGCAGTTTGGGACGCTTGAAAGTTTGTATCCGAATCGGATTGATTTAGGTCTCGGACGTGCGCCCGGAACTGATCGTCCGGCGACGATGGCACTTAGAAGAACTTTGACAAATGACGGCGAAGAATTTCCCGAACAGTTGGAAGAATTGCGGTTTTTCTTTCAAAAACCTGTCGAACATCAAAAAGTTCAGGCAGTTCCGGGCGCGGGTTTGAATATTCCGATCTGGCTTTTGAGTTCGAGCGGGTTTTCGGCGCAATTGGCTGGAATTTTAGGTTTACCGTTTGCATTTGCGGCGCATTTTTCGCCCGAATATACATTGCCCGCGCTCGAACTTTATCGCAAGACTTTTCAACCTTCGGACGATTTGGAAAAGCCGCAAGCGATGGTTTGTCTGAACGTCGTCGCGGCGGAAACTGACGACGAAGCGGAATACTTGGCGACCTCGCAATATCAATCTTTTTTGAATTTGGTGAGAGGCAAACCCGGCAAAATTCCGCCGCCGGTTTCAGATATGAACGCAATCTGGAACGCGCAGGAAAAAGCACTCGTCGCCTCGCGCACGGGCGGTTCGATCATCGGAAGTAAAACGACGGTCAAACGCAAATTAGAAGCATTTTTAGATGAATCAAAGGCGGATGAAATAATGGTCAACGCGATGGTTTTCGATCAGGCGAAACGTCTGCGGTCGTATGAAATCGTCGCGGAAATTTTTAGTGAAAAATCAGCGATGGCAAAAGGAGATTAGCCACGAACAGACACGAAAAAAGCACGAAAGGGGAAATGAAAGAAAAGAAATTTTAACCACAGATGGACACAGATAAACACAGATTTTTCAAAGATAAAACGGATGAAAAAAATAATTCTGTCCGGCTTTTATCTGTGTCCATCTGTGAAAATCTGTGGCTAAAAACAGTATTAAAATTTCGTGAAATTTTCGTGTTATTTCGTGGCTAGAAAAAATAAAAAATTATGAAAGCAATCAGAGTAAATGAACTTGGAGGAGCGGAAAAATTAACGCTCGAGGAAATTGACAAACCGATACCGAAAGCGGATGAGGTTTTGATAAAGGTCGCGGCGGCGGGCATTAATTTCGCAGACACAATGATGCGTTCAGGCAATTATCTGACGAAGCCGGATTTGCCGTTTACGCTCGGTTATGAAGCGGCGGGAACGGTTGAGGAATTGGGTGCAGATGTGAAAAATCTGCAAATCGGACAGCGCGTTTTGGCGACGACTTCGAGCGGCGGTTATGCGGAATTTGCGA
>JBBSAX010000407.1:0-2567 GCA_038251885.1 Pyrinomonadales bacterium
GATGGGTGTTACAACATCAAAAGCAGGAATTTTTATGAGCGATCTCAAAGGCGGCGACCAACCTTGCACCACAGGTAAAGATGGTAGAGTTGATTCGGGAATCATTGTCGCAGGCATAACGGGAATCATCGTCGCAGGCTTGACCGGAATCCTGATGAGTGATGTCAGAGGTCAAGATTGCACACAGGTTGACAACGGCGTTATGATAGCCGACTAATAAAAGATTTAATACGTCCATCACCCGCAAAAACAGCTTCGTTGAGAAATCATCGAGGCTGTTTCGTTTATTCACTTTCTTAAAAAATCCTGTCTATGATTACTTCACGTTTTTGTTGAATTGTTGAATTATCAAGTCCGGGAACAAATATATATATTCCGACCACAAGAAATGCCGATAAAATTCCGAGCATAAAATTCAAAGGATATTTTGAATTTCGCCAAACCAAATAAATCACAATCAATAAAAGTAAAATCGCAGGTAAAATTGTCCATAAGTTAGTCGGCGCATTAAAAAGACTTAAAACTGTCGGTGAAAAAAAATGATTATTAAAAAGTAAAGGTCGCCAAAAATTATTGTGCGGAAAACTGGATTCAGATGGCGCGAAGAGAAAAGTCAGCGTAGGAATCGTACAAAGCAAAAATGAAACGGCAAATAGAAATCCGCGCCAGAGACTTGGGAAATCTTCAATTTCACCGTCAAAAAAGGAGTCGAGCATCAAAGGCAAAATAAAAATCAGAGATTTTCCGCTAAAAATCCACTCGGAATTTATCAGAGAAAAGCAAGCTAAAATCAAAATTGAAAATAGAATCGCAATAATTTTTATTCTCTTGCGAAGCGTCTCCTGTTCGCGAGATGTGAAAAAGGCGATTATTGAAAAAAACAAAATCGGTGCATAGAAAAATAAACCCTGCGAAGGAGAGAAAAGCAGCAAATATAAATTTGAAAACTTCGGATGAGTAAATCCGCTGATTACTTGATCTATATTTTCCGCCCCGTAAAAGACCCAAAAAGGTGAGCCGAAAATCGCATAGTTGTAAATCAGCAAAAGAATCCCAAATGGTAACAATCCAGAAACAAAGAAGAATAAACGTCTAAAACGATCGCCGGGTTGTGTGAAAAATAATCCGAAACCGAGAATAAAAACGGCAATCAGCGCAGAAAAGTCACAAACTACAATAATGCCGGAGAGAATTCCCGCCCATAAATTATTTCGCAAAGCCACATTCCTAGCGTCGTAAAGCAACCGAAACACAATATAAACCAAAACTGCGACGATAATATTTGATAATAATAAAAAACTATACAAAAAAAGCGGCGTGGCAAACAAAAGCACGGCAAGCGAAAAATCGTCAATATCTTTTTGATATAGCCATACACCAAGAAAAAAAAGCGGCAGAGTGCTGATCAAAAATCTCATTACAAAAAGACTGATACCAATATTTTCGGTGGTCGGTTCACCGATAAAAAGGCGTGTCATTGCATAAAACGGTGCGGTTGAAAGTGCAATTCCGGGCGGGTTTTTTGAATAAACCTTTTCGTTGATTTTTACTGTGTCGGCATTTTCGCCGATAAGATTTTTTTGAGGAGAAATATCAAAGGAGTTTTTTTCAACCAAAGATACGGCAGTCGCCCAATTGGTCAGTTCATCTGCCGTGTGAGAAAACGTCGGCAAAATATAGATCGCCAGAGCGAAATAAATCAGCAATAGAAACAGACGACTATTTCTTTGTTCCACCTTCCTCCTTATTCGGTTTATTGATCATATTTTCAACGGGTGGCGCATTTTCGTCCTTGGTTAAAAAAGTTTCGCGTTTTCCTTTCATTAAAAAATTAGAACCGTTCCATTTATAGTTCGAGCGCGTAAAATGGGTCGGACAACAAAGTTGTTCTTCGTCGCCGTCAATTTTCATTGTTTCGACTTCGCCCAAAATATAGCGGTCTTGACCGAAAATTTCAACAATAATTTCACCATTTTCGGCATAAATCTTCTTTAACCCTCCATCCGAACGGTCGCCGGTGCGAAAATGCCAGACTAATTCAGGTTCATTTTCTTTCAGAGTATAAACATAAACCATTTGCGGAATGCCGCCACCGCCGGTATCAATTTTCAAAATAACAAAAGCTTCATCTATTCCATCGCCCGTCGCGTCGCCGTATTTGGTTGTGATGTATGTGATACCGATTCTTTCTTTCGAGATCGGACGTTTCCCATCTTCGAGCGTAAATTCTTTGTTGTCAACATCCTGCCAACCACGCGGAAACGGATATGTATAATTCTTAAAATCAACTTGTCCAATCGGCGAAGTTGTCAATGTATTATTATTGGATAAAATTTCAGCTTGTAAATTAGGAAAATTTGAAACCTGCTTTTTTTCAACTTGAGGAGTTTCTTCAGGCAGAGCATTTTGCTTCGATTGAAGTTCATTCGGTGAATTTTGCACAGAATTTTCTTCAAGTTTTCCACAAGCGGAAAAAATAACGGGCAAAATTAAAAACAAACAAATAATTCTTGGTTTGATAAAATTTTTCATTATAAATGTTCAATTAATGCAAACACTAAAAAATA
>JBBSAX010000408.1:0-2564 GCA_038251885.1 Pyrinomonadales bacterium
AGCCTTCGGCACGTTGCAGTTTCTCGGAAAAACTTCTACTATTTTCTTGACAAGGCAGCATAATTGGTTACTTTTCTGTTTCGCAAAACTATAAAAATAACTCTTTGCCGCCTTGTTTTCAATTTTTATGAGAAAGCCCTGAATCGGGGTATTAGTTAAAATTAAAGTTCAGGGCGTTGTCTGAGCGTCTAAACAATCAGTTTAGAGATGATTTCTTATGATGTAAGAAAGGCTTACTTAGCACTTGTTGGCGGCAATATTAGCTTTAATCTATGAGCAAGAATAACAATAAAAAAAGCGAAAGATCGGTTACTTAACAAACGAACACTGAAGTTCCCGTAACGCCGCTGTCAATAAAATGATTCGGAATCAGAAAATCCTCTAATCCTAAACCGGCGGAAAGAATTCCGTGATCATAACAATATATTTTTACGGCTCCAGCGTTCAAAAATACAATTTTTGACGTTTATTTTTGCATCATCTACATCTAATGGATAACGGATAACGGATAATTAAAAAAAAGAAAAATTCTTCATTATCCATTATCCATCATCCACTATCCGTTATCCGTTTTACGGTAAAGGTTCTTTTAACTGCTTCGGAAACATCAGCGAAATAACAACTGACAAACCGATCACGCCCAGAATAAAGCCGAGCGAATAGGAAATCGGAAATTTACCACCGAAAGCGTCGTTGAGCCAGACCATTTTCAAGCCGACGAAAATCAGCACGACCGATAAGCCGTATTTTAGAAAATGGAATTTATCAATCGCGCCCGCGAGCATAAAATACATCGCCCGAAGTCCGAGAATCGCAAAAATGTTTGACGTGAAAACGATCAAAGGCTCTTTCGTAATAGCGAAAATCGCCGGAACGCTGTCAACCGCAAAAATGATGTCGGTAACTTCGATAAACAAAAGTGCAATGAAGAGCGGTGTCGCGTGCAAAACTCCTTTCAAGCGAACGAAAAAACTCTGCCCGTGATATTCACTTGTGACGGGAACGAATCTTTTGAAAAGCCTGACCAGCAGATTTTTCTCCGGGTCAATTGCCTTGTCGGGAACGATCATCATTTTGATTCCCGTGATAATCAAAAATGCGCCGAAAACGTAAATCACCCAATGAAACTGCATCAGATATGCGCCACCCGCAATAAAAATCGCTCGGAAAATCAGTGCGCCGACGATGCCGTAAAACAGAACACGGTGCTGATATTTTGCGGGAACGGCGAAATATGCGAAAACCATCACGAAGACGAAAATATTGTCCACCGACAGAGATTTTTCGACGATGTAACCTGTTAAAAATTCGAGCGATTTCGTCCAGGCAATTTCGGTCGTGAACTGCGACGCGGCGTAATAATAAAATCCGACGTTAAAAAGCAAAGCGGTCGTAACCCAGATGATGCTCCACGTAGTTGCTTCCTTAAACGAAACTTCGTGCGCGTTGCGGTGAAAAACGCCGAGATCAAGCGCGAGCATCATCAGAACGAAAGCCGTAAAGCCGAGGTAAAACCAGTAATATTCCGCAAACGGAAATAAAATTTGTGTGTCCATAATTTGTTTTTTTGTAGTTTTCCGCTTCGCAAAGAAAAAGACCTCTCGCAAAGCTAATTTTCCTTAAACTAGCCGCAAAAAGGTCTCGATATTTTGCATCGGACGCGCCGGATTGTTTTGGCAAACAAACGTGTTGACGAATCGCGCCGAACCTTTTTTTATAAAAAAGGCTTATCTACTCCCCTTAAATAATTTTTATGCGTAAATCGGCGATTGATTTCCGCCATACCCGAACCGTTCTTTATTTGTCGAAGCGATATTCAGTTTTTCGCTGATTTCCGTTAAAGTTCGTCGCTCTTCCGCGCTGATGAACGCGCTGACATCCATCTTGGAGTTTCCGCCCGCCGATGCAGCCACATTTTGACAGCGTTTGATGATTTTCACTTTCAGAGATTCGCGTTCGCTAACGGTCATCTCTTGCAGAATACTGCCGATTTCATCAAGACACTCTGCAAAAAAACGCTGACCCGGCTGATTAACCAAATAACTGTCAAGCCGGTCGTTGAGTGAACTGCGCTCGTCAACGCCGTCTTCGCGTGCCGCCTCGAAAATCAAGTGCTTTTCCCGCGCCGCAATCGCGCCGTGCGCCCACGCCGTCTGCACGAGCGGCATTAAAAATAAAAGTTCATTGTCCGTTTTGGATTGCTGTTGATTAATATTTTTCATAGTTTTTTAACCGATCGTTTTGAGATTTTTTCGATTTCTAATAATACTCGGCGATCTATAAATGATTCGTCGCCAGTCTGTTCTCCGCAAAGAAGCGGCGGGCGATGGCGGCTTCATTCTGCTTTTTCGCCTTAAAATCCCGCACCCAATCTTTTACTCGTTCGGCAGTCGTAATTTGATTTCTCTGACCGATTGAATTTTGCCGTTCAAACTCCTTTTCAGTCGTCTGGTTTAATTTATCGAGTTCTTCTCTTTTGATAATTTTAATTCCGTGTCTTTTTTTCATAACCTTCCCCGCTTGAAATTCAGGACTGTAATTGTTTCCCGATTTATCCGAGCATC
>JBBSAX010000409.1:0-2563 GCA_038251885.1 Pyrinomonadales bacterium
ATTACCGCGCGATTTGATTTTAAACTTTGGCTGCGAATAGTAATGATTGCGGTATTTCTTTTGATGTTTGATATGGTTCTCGATCCGGGTGCGGTTTATATGAAGTTTTGGACGTATTCCGGCGGTGGATTTTTTTACGGCGTTCCTTTAAGCAATTTTGCCGGCTGGATTTTATCAGGTTTGATCGGTGCGGGAATTATAGAATTTTTAATTGGAAAATTTAACCCGATTTTGCCTCCACCCGCGCAAATGGTTTTAAGCACGTTATTCATCCTGATTTTCTGGACAATGATTGCTCTTTGGGCGGGGCTTTTAATAGCTTTTTTTATTGGAACCGGAATAATAATTTTTCTATCGTGGTTTTACATAAATTTTAAAAATTAAAATTTCGGGTAAAGTATTTTGCGATAATTTATAAAAAGATTAAAATAATTTTGGCAACAGTCCGTTAGGTAAATAAGCCTGACGGCTTTTTTGATTTTGGTCATTCGACCTTTGTTGTTTGCTTATTTAACGAGATTTTATTGTTTAATTTCATTGGCAAAGGACAAAAGACGATTTTATGAATTTAACCTACGGTGAGTTATTAAAATCAAATCGAAATTTCCGCAATCTTTTGTGGGGACAATTCGTTTCGGAAATGGGAAATTGGTTTAATTTCATCGCCGGATTGGGACTCGTGCGCGTAGTTTCCGAAGCCTCACCAACCGCTGCGGGAATTTTGTTTGCTTGCCGAATTTTACCATTTGCTGTTTTTTCGCCCATAGCAGGAACGTTTGTTGACAGATTTTCGCGCCGTCAAGTAATGATTTGGTCGGATCTTTCGCGTGTTTTCATTGCGCTGGCGTTTCTTTTAGTAGCAACTGCCGACGATTTATGGATTGCCTACGTTGCGATGGCTTCGCTTTCAGTGGTCGGAGCGTTTTTCGAAGGCGCAAAAAATGCTTCAACGCCGAATTTGACCGGAAAAGAAGGGCTGCTAGCCGGAACTGCGCTGATGTTTTCGACACGCTTTTTGCTGATGGCAATCGGTTCTGCTCTCGGCGGTTTTGCGGCGGCTTATTTCGGATATGAAATTGCATTCATTATTAATGCCGTATCCTTTGCCGTTTCAGCATTTTCAGTTTGGCTGATTCCTGACGAAGCGACGCGTGAACAGATTAAGTCGGAAGACTTTAATGAAAATGTAATAACCGCGCCGATAACTGCTGCGGGCGGATTTACACAAGTTCAGCCGCTCGAAAAGCCGAAGCGTGAATCTTTTATTAAAGAATTAAAGGAGGGTTTTCATTATACGGTAAAGAATCATTTCGCTTTAACGATTCTTTTGATGAATATCATTTGGGCGACAGGTGGCGGCGCGATCAATGTGATTTTCGAGCGAATGGGCGGCATTTATTTCGCAACGCGTGAAAATTGGCATCCTGATATGGCGGTGGCTCTGCTTTGGACGGCGGGAGGTTTGGGATTAACGCTTGGAATGTTGATTGCTCATCGGACGGAAGCGATTCTTGATCGGCGCAAATCTCATTCGTCATTTATTGTCTGGACATTGATCGTTCACGGAATTTTATTTGCAATCGGCGGATATATGCCGAGTTTATGGCTGTTTATGATTTTTGTCTTTGTTTCCCGCGCGATTATCGGCGTTGAATATGCTGTACAAGAAACGCTTTTTCAGAGAAGTTTGCCTGATCGGATTCGTGGACGAATATCAACGCTTGATCGCGGTGCAGAAATGTTGATCTTTGGTTTTTCCAGTTACTTTTCGAGTGAATTAATGTTTTATATCTCGCCGCAATTGCTGACTGTGATTTCCGGTATTCTTTCGGCAAGTGCCGGAATTGTCTGGTTTATCAGAAACCGTCAAATTCCTGAAAATAATACGTAGTTATGAAGAAACTAAAAGAAATATCAGGAGAAAAAGGATGAAAAGAATTGTAAATTTATCTCTGTTGATCCCTTTTTAGTTTGATGTTTACGATTTGAGGTGAAAATTGATTCTCAAGTCAAGAAAATATAAACTAAAAATAAACTTACGAAAAACTTATAACGCATAAGAGTCACTTCGTTGCAATATTTTATCCGACCTGTTCAGTCATTCAAGCAGTTTTATGAACAGGTCGAAGCACTTGTTGAAACCGCTGCTGATTATAAATGTCATTTGATGGTTTTATCCTGAATATTTTACCGTTCAACTTTTGACTTTAGGCGATATTAAACGTCCGATTGATCTGCAAGTTCGTGATCTAGCCAATCAGGAAGCGCGACATTTTAACTTAAACAGAGTTTTAAAGTAATTCCAGTTGTTTCAGATTATTTTCCGGACGATTCCGAAAGTTTGGGAAAAGCCGCGATCATCGGATGGAAAAATTCGCAAATTTCTGCAAAATAATCAGTGATTTAATAATTGAGGACTCCAGCGTGTAACGTGGTGATGGTCGTCTAAAGATTTCAAAATCTCTTGAATTGTCTGGTTTAGAACCGGATGAACAATATGCGGATCAAGTTCGGCAAGGGGAACGAGAACAAATCTGCGCTCGTGCATACGCGGATGCGGTAC
>JBBSAX010000410.1:0-2557 GCA_038251885.1 Pyrinomonadales bacterium
AATGCCTTCTTTTTCAAATTTTGCAAAGGCTTCTGTTATCGCTTTGGCAACTTCATCCAAATCTTTGTCTTGAAAAGCGCGAACGGATAATTCAAATTGTCCGGCAAGTTCGGACGTATCATTTCCCATTCTCACATTCGGAGCGAGTTTTTTGTCTTCAACTAAAACCTGATAAAACGGTGCTTTTTTGCCTTGCGCCAAGTAATTTGCAAGAACATCGAGCGCGTAAGAATCTGGATGAAACTGCTCAACCGTCGCCCAAGCCATCGTCAGTTCCGGCAAACGCGCAAAATTATCTTCGTAATAAAGTTTGACTGTTTCTTTAACTTCGCCGGACTTTTTCGGCAGATTTTTAACTTCTTCGCCGCGTTTTATTTCGCTGAAATATTTTTCAACCCATTTTTTCGCCTGAACCGTATCGAAATCTCCTGCAACAATGAGCGTTACATTATTCGGAACATACCAACGGCGGAAAAATTCTTTTACGTCTGGAAGCGTCGCGCGATCTAAATCTTCGAGCGAACCGATTACTTGCCAATTATACGGATGATCTTGCGGGTAGAGATTTTTATCAATGACATAAGACGTATGACCGTAAGGATTATTGTCATAACTCTGCCGTTTTTCATTTTTGACAACCTGTTTTTCCTTCGCCAAAACATCGTCGGTTACTGTGTTGATGAACCATCCAAGTTTATCGGCTTCCGCCCAGATCATTTTTTCCAAAGCATCTTTCGGCACGGTTTGCAGATAATTCGTCCGATCACGCGAAGTCGAACCGTTCGCGCCCGAACCACCAATTCGCGCCGTCATTTTATCGAGTCCGCCTTTGCCCAAATTTTCCGATTCCAAAAACAATAGATGCTCGAAAAGATGTGCAAATCCTGTGCGTCCGGCTTTTTCCCTCGCCGAACCGACGTGCGCCGTCAAATTAACCGCGACGACCGGATCGCTACGGTCAACGTGAAAGATCACATCCAACCCATTCGGCAAAGTAAATTTTTCGTAATCTACTTTTAAAGTCGCTTTATCGGGGGACTTTTGAGCAGTAACGGAAATGAAAGAAATTAATAAACAAAAGACGATCAGATAAATTTTTGCGATTTTCATAATTATTTCAGATTGTTAAAGTTAAGATTTTTATGTTTGGTGGTATTACGAAGAATATTTAACTTTTGGTTTCAAAACTTTTTGAAAAATCAGTTTTTAGCAACGCAAATAAATCAATAATTACCGTTAAGCCCCCACACAACCGAAACTCTTGTTTAGCGACGGGCTTTGCCCGTAATGTTGAATAGTCATTAATTATCGTTTTTACCGATGACGATTACGGGCAAAGCCCGTCGCTAAACGATAAACATTTGTTTGATTTAATTTTATTAATTTGCTTACCAAGTTCGCTTGATCGGATGCGCTTCGGTATTAAAAACGACTTTCTTAAAATTTAAAGTCTTTGACGGCGCGAAAAGCAGATAGTAATATTTGAAGGTTTCTGCAAACAGAAAACTCTGCATCGTGTCAGATTTCTCTTTCGTTACAACACTTTTCAAACTCGCATAACCGACATCTGTTTTGCAATATTTTACAAAATCGTTAAAAAATTCCGCGCCCATTGCGAGATATTTTTCGTCGCCTGTGTATTGATAAAGATAATAAGTTGATTCGACAATTTCGGGGCGAAGCGGATAACCCGCGCTGACGACTTCCATTTTTTGATAATCGAATTCTTCGGGTTCGATGCCGTGTTTATTCCACATCTTTTGCGAAGAATCCTGCAATCTTTTTGCTCTATCTAAATCTCCGCTCAAAGCCAAAACTGCGGGAAAGAAAGCGTCCAACGCGCCGTAAACAGTTGACGTTCGCTTACCCGAATTCATATCGGCGTGTCCATACCAAAGTTCGCCGCGCACTTCGTCGGCGTAATATTTATTGATCGCAACGATGCTTTCTTCCCACATTTTTCGGCAATCTTCGTCGTCAAAAAGAACCGCGCATTTGAGCAGATATTCGTAATAAGAATCAATCTCCGCGCTGATGTGGCTGTCGGTATTTGTCCATTTTCCCGTTTCAACATTGATGTTTGTGCCGACCAAACCGATTTCCGAACGGCGTTTGTAAGTTTCAACTAAAGCGCGTTTTGCCTTTTCGTAATAGATCGGCTTTTTCGTCAGTTTTGAAAGAGTTCCGAATTCGATAAGAAGCGTTCCGGTTTCCGCCGGATTCGTTACTTCGCCTTTTGTTTTGCCCGTTTTCAGATTGACATATTTATAAGGCAAACCCGTCGGCGAATCGAAAACAGGAAGCAGACGAGTTCCCAGATCATCGGCAAGTGCGAGCAGTTTTTTGTCGTTCGTCATTTGATAAGCCGACAAAAGACCGCCCAAAAGCCGAATCGTAATCTCGAAATTCTGTACGTCTGACCTGCTCCCGTAGAATTACACCAACAGAAAGGCGAGAATCAAATAAAATAAATTTAGGAGATTCAAGCTATGAAAAAGAAGACATTTACCGACGAGCAGGTCGTTGGGATTCTGCGTGGATTTGAAGGTAGTGGAAA
>JBBSAX010000411.1:0-2548 GCA_038251885.1 Pyrinomonadales bacterium
AAGTTGCGTGAATAAACTAAAAAACATTGCCGTTCAGAGACGGTCTTTGACCAATGGCTCTTTAAGTTTGAATAATTTGGCGGTCAAAGACCGCCTCTGAACGAATCTCGTTTTTTTACGCAACTTGATGTTAGATAGGATTTTTAAATGCTTCCGGTTGACGCACTACCTCGATGTCCACTGAAATTTCACCGCTGTTATTTGTGAATGAACCGGGCTTATCTGTTATGCGATCATTTACGGTAAGGAATAATCCGCCACTCACTTTCATCGTTTGCTGCGGATAGTCCATCCCGACTTTGAACGGGGTTCGACTGCCGATTTTTCCTATTAAAGAACGCGCGTTAATCGTCGGTTCTAAATGTCCATAAGTATCATGGTCAGAACCGTTAAGGTCATACAATTCTCCGCCTTGCCAATAAGAAACATCTCCTCTGCCTCTAATGGCGAGCGTATCTTCTTTGTAAAGTCTGACAAGCTCATTTCCCCAGGCAGCCTCAAAATCAGTATCTTCCGCGTAAATACTGTAAGTGCGAAGTAATATAACGGCAACGGTAAGTCCGCCGCGGTTATTCGTATATTGAGGCTTTCGGTCATTTATTGTTAAAAAAAGATACCCGCCGCTATCTGACTTTACCGTATGATTTTTACTGACTTGGAAATAACTCGTTTTATCGGTTTCATTGCCGATCCAGGCTACCAATGACCGGGGATCGGCGTTTTGGAAAGCAAAGTCGGCTGAGGCTTTAGCCGTTTTATCTCCTGCCAAAGTCCAGGTTTGATCTGTTCCGTGTTGATGTATTCCCATAGCGGAAATTTTAATGGTATCGCCCGGCTGCACTTTCAGTCCGGTATCTACGGTTTCCTGAGTTGCGTCAACTGTTATGTTTTTGACCGTGATTGTTGCTTTAACATTTAATCCGGTAGTTTCCGCATTAGTGTTTAGTTGGTTTCGACTAACAACAAAACCGATTCCGGCGAGGGCGACGAAGGTGATGAAGAGAATGAGAGATGCGGCGACGCGGCGACGCGACGACACCGGAAGATTTGGTGAAATTGAATTTTTACTTTCGACTGCTTCCGATCTCTGCGTCTTTATCTCCGCATCGTAAATCGTAATAACTTCTTCGCCGCGAATGTGCTGAATGGTTTGTTCTTCGACGATGAGCGTGTATTCGTCCTCGGCAGGGCGCGTCACCTGCGCCGTGAAACGATAGCCGAGTTTTGGCACGGTTTCGATCAACCCTTCACCGTCCGCGCCGTATTCCGCGAGTTTTTTTCTCAGCCACGAAACATTTCGCGCCAGTGTTGATTCCTCAATATAAGTATCTGTCCAAACTGCGTCGAGCAATTCGCTCTTTTTCTTCACGCGCCCGACGTTCTCGACAAAATAAAAAAGTAAGTCAAATTGTTTCGGCGTGAGCGAAATCGGTTCGTCGTCGCACCACAAACGACGCTCCGCCGCGTCCAGCCGAAACGCGCCGAATCGGTAAATTATCTTAGTTTCCTGCAAATTACCGTTGATAAAATCTCCCGCAATCCAAAAAATATCCAAAAAATATCCAAAAAATATCCAGACAGTGAAACCTAAAAGAATTAGATTATTTCATATTCCCGATAATTCTAAAAAAAAAAACAGATGGAAATCAAGCGTAACTTTGAAATAGTAATTGCCACCAACCGGCGATACGTCATCCGGCAATACACGCCGGGCAAAGAAATCGTCTGCGCGAAATGCGGCGAAGCAATGTTGACAACGGAGCAATCCGCCAACTTTTTCGGCATCAAACAACGCCGCGTTTTTCAGATTATCGAAACCGACGCAGCGCATTTTACCGAAGCGGAAGCGGGTGCGACGCTTGTTTGCCTCGCGTCGCTGGCGGCGGTTTTGGACGGCGAGCTTCGCGGCTCGACGGTTTGAGACTTTTACTTTTTTATCACTAATTTCAACAGGAGAAAAAACACAAAATTATGTTCAACTTAAAAGATTCACGCGCCGAAAACGTTTCGCGCGCTCTTTTCTCAATCGCGGCTTTCTCGCTGCTTTTAACCGTCGCCCTCATCGTTTCGGGCGCGGCGCAGAAATTAACATTGACCGAACAGCCCTTTTCGATTATCACGCCGCTCGCCGGAGATTTTACCAACTTTCAAAATGCGTCGAACGTGCTTGGGCAGCCGAATTTTACGACCGGCAGCGCAGGCACGAACGCCGCGAAGTTCAATCTTCCCGACCAGGCGATTGTTGACCCCGGAAGCGGAAAAATTTTTGTCAGCGACGAAACGAACAACCGCGTTCTGCGGTTCGCTTCGACGGCGGCGATGACGAACGGTGCGGCGGCGGAAGCAGTTTTCGGTCAGCCGGACTTTACGACCGTGACTCCCGGCACGGCGGCGAATAAATTCAGACAGCAAACCGGCATCGCTATTGACGCGGCGGGACGGCTGTGGGTTTCGGATTTCGCCAATAACCGGGTTTTGCGGTTCGACGGCGCGGCGACAAAGGCAACGGGCGCATCAGCCGACGGCGTTCTTGGGCAAACCGATTTTA
>JBBSAX010000412.1:0-2545 GCA_038251885.1 Pyrinomonadales bacterium
CGGCGTTGAAGGACATTTTGCGGCGAAAAATCCGTGGCTGTCGTATCACGAATTGCTGACCGATTCGATGGCGAAAATCGTCGGTGCGCGAGCCGTTGAAACGGTCGTGATGAATTCGCTGACGGTTAATGTTCATTTACTCCTTGTTTCTTTTTATCGTCCGAGTAAAACGAGATATAAAATTGTCATCGAAGCGGGCGCGTTTCCGTCGGATCAATATGCGGTCAAATCGCAAATTAAATTTCACGGGTTAAATGTAAAAGATGCACTAATCGAACTGAAACCGCGCGACGGGGAAAATATTCTGCGAACCGAAGATATTATCGAAACGCTTGAAGAAAATGCCGATTCGGTTGCGCTCGTGATGCTCGGCGGAATTAATTATTACACCGGACAATTTTTCGACATTGAAAAAATTACTGCCGCCGGACATAAAATCGGCGCGGTCGTCGGCTGGGATTTGGCACACGCGGCGGGCAATGTCGAACTAAAATTGCACGAATGGAACGCTGATTTTGCCGCGTGGTGTACTTATAAATATCTGAATTCCGGTCCGGGCGGAATCGGCGGCGTTTTTGTTCACGAACGTCATTCGGAAAATTTCGATCTGCCGCGTTTTGCCGGTTGGTGGGGACACGAAAAAGAAACCAGATTTTTGATGGATGATGAATTTGTTCCAATGAAAGGCGCGGAAGGTTGGCAATTATCGAATCAACCGATTTTGCTGCTCGCTGCTTTACGCGCATCTCTGGATATTTTTGAAGAAGCCGGAATGAAAAATTTGCGCGAAAAATCAATTAAACTGACCAATTATTTGGAGTTTCTCTTGCGCGAAATTCACGATGAAAGAATTTTCGTCGTCACGCCTTCAAACGAAAATCAACGCGGTTGCCAGCTTTCGATTCGCGTTAAAAATGCCGATAAAAATCTGTTCAACGCAATTTTTGACAAAGGCGTAATCGCCGATTGGCGCGAACCGGACGTAATCCGAGTCGCACCCGTGCCGCTTTATAATTCATTTTCGGACGTTTATAAATTTGTCGAAATTTTGAAGCATTGTTTGAAGTAAAAAGTACTTTATTTTATCGCGTCTAAAAACGGTTTCATTTCGAGAAGTTTGATGTCGTCGCGCTTGCGTAGTTCACGCAGAAACCAACCTTTGTGTCCCGCGCCGTAAGTTATCAGAAAGCGTTTGCCTTCGTAACGATGCTTTTCCAGAGCTTTTTCGATGTTCCAATAATGCGCGATATTTATGTTTTCCCAACCGCCCAAACCGATTTCATCGTTGAATAATTTGTTATAAACTTGATAACCGACATCGCCGATGCGGTCGTATTCGTCGGTGTGAATAAAATAGGGATCGTTTTCCTTGCCCGTCGCTTTGAGCATTTCATCCGAACGATTATTCGCTGAAATATATGAGTCCCAATCGGCTTTACGCGCCGGATTTTCGCTGATTTCCTTGAGCTTTTTATTGCGGTCGTCATTCATAAATTTTGTCCAACCGGCAGTCGGGACAATCTCGAATTTCATCTCTTTCTTCAGCGGAAAAATGACGTTGACATATTCAGGAAAAACCTTGACACGCGCCTCGCTTATCACGCCCGTTTCCTTAAATTGCCGCATCGCTTCGTCAAATCTATCCGGCGGAATTTCCGTTAGAATATAGTCGGGTTTGATCTTTTTGACAAGTTTTTTCAGATAATCAATGTTATAAACCGAATCGGTCAAATGCCCCGAATGAATCGTGCCGAGAACTAAAACTTCGTTCTTGATTTTCTTCGATTTTTGGGCGGAAATTGGTAAAGCAGAAATCAATAATAAAATTCCGAGTAGAAACGTCAGCGATAAGTTAAGTTTTGTTTTCATATTGATTTTTTAACTATAAAACATCTTTCCGATTCGTCCCAATTTCCTCCCACATTTTTGTCAAGGATATTTGTTGCGTTTGATAATTGTTTGTTCAATAATCTTCCCGCTGACAAAAAACCATTTTCCCAATTCTTTCGCAAAATCCGAGCGTTCGTGATGAATCTGCGGCTGACCTTTCAAGTCGAGAAAATACGCTTTGAATTCGACCGTTCCATTTTTGTCTTTTGTTTCGCCATCACTTTTTGAAACGATTTCCAGCTTTTGCCAAACATTCGACCTCGCCCAATTTTCAATTGTTTGGGCATCGTGAAATTTTCTTTCGGAAGGATGCGTCGTTTTGATAATGTATTCGACCGCAACAATCGCATAAGCCGAATAACGCGAACGCATCAATTCTTCCGCCGTCGCAGGTTTCAATACGCCGCTGATAAGCGGCTGACAGCAATCTTCAAAATCTCTGCCCGAACAGCAATAACATTTCATTTTTCTGATTTATCTCTGATTTGGGATAAATTTCGGCAATATTTTAGTTACTGATGTTACGCAAAAAGTAGAAAATGAGCAAAAAGAAATGATATTTTAAAAAGGTGGAAAACTTACTAGATTTATACACCGACTATTTGATTTCAAGTTTTGGGCAGACCAGTGCAACAGGGCTTTCCCGATTGGTAGA
>JBBSAX010000413.1:0-2539 GCA_038251885.1 Pyrinomonadales bacterium
ATCGGACGCGCCGGATTTATTCGCGGCGAACATATAAAGAAAGGCGCAACGGTCGTTGATGTCGGAATCAATAATTTTTCAGACATAAATTCTGCCGCTGAAATGTTCGGCGAAGATGAACTTGAAAAGCGTCTGAAAACAATCGAAAAACGTGGTGCAACGCTCGTCGGCGACGTAAATCCGAAAGATGCAAAGGAAATCGCCGGAAAATTTACGCCGGTTCCCGGCGGCGTAGGTTTGCTGACGGTCGCAATGCTGATGAAAAACACTCTCAAAGCGGCGAAAATGCGAAGAAAATGAAAATACTAACAGCGAAGTGAGGCGGTTTTCCCGTCTAAAGACGGGACTCTAAACACACTTTTTTACTGATTTGTATTGGCGGCAGGCGTTGTCGCCGGAGTTATCGCGGTGTTTGCGTTAGTATTCGCCGGCGGCGCGGTCGTTGGAGGTTGTGTTACGCCCATCGCTTGTTGATAAGTTGAATAAACATTAGTCAATCGTTCAACCGATGCCTGATCGCGTTGGGCAAGCATCGTGATAACCGCATAACTCGAATCGAATATTGGTTTGATTTTTCCGCGCTGATCTTGAGTCAAAAATCCTTCGTCGGCTTTTTCATCTTCAGCGCGAAGTTTTTGAAAAAAGTCCGTCATATTTTGGCGTGCAGGTTCATATTCGCCGCGATTTGCTTCGACGATTGAACTTGTCAGCAAATTTTTCATCTCAGCCTTGCGAAGTTGTGTTTGTGTTGCTGCAAGTTCGGTTTGAACTGCCCATTTTTGCATCATCATCGGAATTATTCCGACAAGAAAGGCAATTATCACAATCGCTGCAAAAATTGACCAACGAATCAGCGGACTCGAAGCAGTTTTTTCCTTTACATTAATATCGTTTTCACTCATATTTTTTCTCCGTCCAATTTGGAAAATCTGAAATTTTCCAATCAAATAATTTTTCTAGTGAATCAATAGTAACATTTTTCGTTTGTTTTCACTTCGCAAAACGGATGCGCTGAAACTTGTCTTTATTACTGCATAGTTATATGATTATTTACGTTATGACGAAAAAAAATCTTTCGCCCGAAGCGTTAAACTTAATAGCCAATCGTTTTAAGCTGTTGTCCGAACCCGTTCGTTTGAGGATTTTACACCGTTTGCAAGAAGGCGAAACAAGTGTCAATGAATTGACCGAAGCGATTGAAACAAGTCAGCCGAATGTTTCAAAACACCTGAAAATGATGCAAAGCGCGGGAATATTGAAACGCGAACAAAAAGGAAATACGGTCTTTTATTCGATTGCCGACGAAAGTATTTTTACGCTTTGCGAACTTGTTTGCGATTCGCTTGAAGCAAGGTTGAAAAGTCAGGTAGATATTTTTGCCAGAGTTTAAAATCGTGAAGAAAAATTAGCCGCAAAAAGCGCGAAATCCGCAAAAATATTGTTGAAATTTTCACTATTTTTTGTGCTTTGTGCGCTTTTTTGCGGCTAAATTATTTTGCTTTTTTGGCTTTATTCAAAGCCGATTTTAACCGCATAAGTTCCGGTTTTGCCTTTTTCCCACTCTTTTTTGCCGCTGATTGTTTGAGAGCTTTTTCCGTTATATTTTTTGCTCAGGCGATGCAAAAGTTTGTCTTTATCTTCTTTTTTTAGAAAATTTTCGACATCTGTTGCTAAATCTTCAATCTTTACTTTTTCCTTGATAAATCCTGTAACAATGCCCGGAACGGGAAGCAGATCAATCGGATTAAAACCCGTCGCTTTTAATTTTTCGATGATTTCGGGCAAAACTTTTTTCTTCAAAAAATCGCCAACCGAAGCATCGAAAACATCTACAAATTGAACGGCGATATTTGTAACTTCGCCATCAATCTCAATGATCTTGGAATCTTCCGCATCGAAACCGTTTTCGCCCGAACTTAGTGCGCTAATGTCTAACTGAATTGAATCTTCCAACTCTTTGTTCTCGGCAAGATAAAAATCTTTATCCGGTTTTCGCCATTGCCATTCGCCCATTGCCGGTTTTGTGACAATTGCAGTTTTTGCTTTTCCCTCCGTGTCCGTATAGGCAATGTAAAAGATCAGACGAAAGTTTCTTTTACTGCTTTTTGCGGAAAATTTTGGAAAGGTTATGCCTTCAATCGTTAAAATCTTTTTTGCCATAATTGTTCTCCTATTCTTATTTTCCTCCGACAAAAAAATGCCGGGAAATCAATTCTTTTGATTTCCCGGCATTATATAAGATTTTTGCCCGAAAAAATACATTTATTACATCAGGCACGACCTTATCTGAATTTTTAGATATAAAAATAAATGCTTAATGACTCGTTTTGAAAAGTCAGATTGAAACTTATGATGATAAATAAAAAAAATGATTCGGAACAGATAATAGATGATAACTGATCATTACTGAGCGGTATAGAAATTGCGGCTACAACAAAAGTGTGAAAAAAGAGATATTTAAGTGTGAATCAAACACTATTCAACACACTTTTGTTGCCGATAACTTCAATGATCGAAGCTATCGCTTCCAGTATAGACC
>JBBSAX010000414.1:0-2521 GCA_038251885.1 Pyrinomonadales bacterium
CTGTAATCGTTTTCTCAAACGCGGATTGGTTTCTTTATTCTCCAATACTTTCAACTCATCGGTGGTTTCTTTGATCTGATTGACGTAATCCACTGTTCTCATTGTTGGAGTTTAGCACACTTACTTACTAATTGTTCGTATAATAGGTAACGAGCGACAAAACGATCTGAAAATAGAAAAACTGGATGTATGAAAGATAAAAAATAAACGAATTGGTAAAGTCGAAAATTCCGCCAAGAATCAAAATAAACGTAAAAATATAAAGAAAATTTCGCAACCAATCGAATTTGACCTTTTCCGTATTGGAAAAATTTTCGTTGAGCCACGCCCGGTATTTCCGGTAATGACGAATCGAAAACCACAAAAAAATCAGATTCCAGACAAATTCGGCAATAAAAATAACCGTTTCAAAAATTCTGCCGTAACTGTGAATGAACCAATCTTTCCATTCCAGATCGTGCGAAAAAAGGTAAAAACGAATCGCCAAATAAACAATCGTCGGGATAAAAAGCAGCAAATCGCGGCGTGTAAAATTGCGTTTGGAATCGGTCAAATAAAGCGTGTAAAGCCACGCCAACACGCCGTAACTGAAGGCGATTGAAAACGGAAAATAAGTCAGCCATTGATTTAAGTCGTAAACATTGGCGAAACCGATAAACGGCGTAATCAGGCTCGAACAAAGAACGAGAAGCAAAATCGCCAGCCAACAATCGGCGGATTGTTTTTTTCTGAAATAACGAACGAAAAGCATTCCCGCAAAAATCAAACCTTGCAGGATACAAATAAAAACAAGAATGCTTCTGGGATTGAAAAAATCTATCTGCACGGAAAAACTTTGTTAAAGAATTTAATATCGTTTGCGAATTCGTCTGGAATTCTTTTTAAGATTCAATTATCCAGCCGCCGATAAAATTCAACCCTGAAAATCTGTTTGGAAAATTAGGATTTCTGAAATTCGGATAACAAAACTATTAACTATCAACTGTTCACCTTCAACTGACTTTCAGATAAAGCATTTTATTAGCTGAATGATAGTTGATAATTGATAGTGAAAAGTGGATAGTCCGGTTCATTCCATTATCCAATCATTCGAGTTTTTGAACAGATTCTGATTGATTCCTCGATTTGAGTTCTAAAAAACTTAGTCTATATCAATATACTCTTGATCTAAAATGGAAATTTCCTGAATCATTAGTGTGAGATCATTGGTAACAATTCGGTTACGACCATTTTCTTTGGCTCGATATAGTGCATCGTCAGCAGCTTTTATCAGTTCGGATTCCGAAACTCCAACTTCTGCAAACATTGTCGCTACGCCGATGCTGATGGTTAAACTATCTCCGGTAGAAGAATTGTGAGAAATATAAAGATTTCTCACGGCTTCAATAGCTTTTTCGGCAATACTCAAAGCACCTTTTGAATCTGTTCTGCCAAGAATAAAAGCGAATTCTTCGCCGCCGTATCTGGCAACAATATCGGTCGGGCGATTCGTTGTTTTTCTCAATGCGTCGGCAACTTTTTTCAAACACTTGTCGCCTGCCTGATGTCCGTATGTATCATTGAAGAGTTTGAAGTGGTCAATATCGAGCAGAATCATTGAAATTTCGGTTTTGAATCGAATTGCCCGAAGCCATTCATCTGCCAAAAATTCTTCAAAAAGACGACGATTTCCAACTCCGGTGAGTCCGTCTGAATTTGCCAATTGTTGCAATTCTTCATTTGCTTTTTTCAGTTCTTCGGTTTTTTCATCAACCAATTTTGCTAAATGTCTCTCGCGTGCTTTAAATTGATAAACACTTATCTTCCAAGCTGCCAATAAACCCAAAGCGACGATGGTAATACATAACAGATAAAACCATTGTGTTTGATAAAAGAAAGGCTTTAATTCTAAATTTATCGTTGCGCCCTGTTCATTCCAGATGCCGTCGCTGTTAGCGGCTTTGACGTGAAACTGATAATTTCCGGGCGGCAGATATGAATAATGAGCTGTGCGCCGCGTGTCGCCGTCAATCCAATCGGTGTCGTGTCCTTCAAGTTTATATTTGAATTTTACTTGATCGGATTTGATCAAGCTGATTCCCGTAAATTTTATTTCGACATTTTTTTGTCCGGGTTCGATGACCAGACCGTTTTTAATATCAACCGCTTCACGTTCGACCGTTGCCGATTCAATGACGACCGAGGGCGGCATTGTGTTGTTTCTTTCGAGTTCGGGATCAACTACGACAACTCCGTCTTGTGTCGGAAACCAGAATTTTCCGTCTTTGTCGGTCAGGCTTGCGGGTTGTCTGCCGCCGTTGCATTCACTGTTCAGCATTCCGTCTTCTTTACCGTATCCGATGCTGTTTATCTTGGAAATTTTTCCATCGGCAAAATCGTTTAATACCTGACGTTTGACGCGGTAAATTCCGTTATTAGAACTTATCCAAAAATTACCGCGCCGATCTTCTTCGATGGCAAAAACGCCGTTATTATACAAACCGTCTTCGGCTTTAAAGCTAAAGAACCGACCGTCCTTAAA
>JBBSAX010000415.1:0-2506 GCA_038251885.1 Pyrinomonadales bacterium
CGATTTTCTTTTTGATTTGCAGTTTTCGGTATTTGGTCTTTGTTTGTGGAAGGTTCTTCAACTTGATTGGTAATCTTACTGTCAATCGCGCTTGGGCGAATCGGCTCTTCGGTTAAAATTATGTTTGAGGCTTCTTGCGGCAGATGACTTTCGATTTTATACGGACGCATTCCAGTCAAAAGTTCATACAAAACTACGCCGAGCGAATAAACATCGCTTGTCGTCGTGATCGGAAGTCCGCGAATTTGTTCGGGCGAAGCGTATTCCGGTGTCATCACGCGAAACATCGTCGCCGTTGCTTCATTTGTATTCAAAGACCAATCGGGATGAAGCAGTTTGGCGATTCCGAAATCTAATAATTTCGGCGTTCCGTCTTTGGTGATCAAAATATTTGAAGGTTTGATGTCGCGGTGAACAACTAAATTTTGATGCGCGTAGGAAACTGCCGCACAGATTTTTTGGAAAAGTTTGAGCCGTTCGCTCATGTCCAAATTATGCAGATCGCAAAATTTCGTCACGGGTAAGCCTTCGATGTATTCCATCACGAGATACGGCAAACCGTCTGTCGTCGAACCGCCGTCGAGAAGGCTGGCGATATTCGGGTTTTCAAGTTGCGCGAGAATCTTGCGTTCCATCACAAAACGCTTGAGAACCGCGCTCGTGTCCATTCCGCGTTTGATGAGTTTTATCGCAACTTTTTTGTCAAAAGTTTCGTCAGCACGGCTTGCCAGATAAACCGTTCCCATTCCGCCGTGTCCGATTTCTTCGAGAATTTTGTAATCGTCAATCTGTTTTCCGATATAAAAATCGGTTTCGTCTTCTTCTGTAAATCCTACATCAACAAACGCGGGTTCAATGATAAAGTCTTCGGCTTCATCATTTGCTTTGATTAATTTTTCAACTTCTTGGCGCAAATTCGCGTCGCAAGTCTTTAAATAAGCCGCCTGTTCCTTTTTTGGCAATTCAATTATCGCGTTAAATGTTTCCTTTATTTTTTGCCATTCATCAGTTTTCATTTTTTCACCGCAGATTATCTATAAACCTCGACTAAAACTCCGATTCCAAACAACGACAAACCCAAAAACGTGAACGCTAAAGCCATCAAAACCAGACAACCGGGCGCAAACCATAGTGCCATCAGAGAATCTATTTCGGCTTGTTGCGGGTTACTTTTACTGTAAATGACTTCAACTTTTTGCCCGATTTTGTAAGATGGCGGCTGCGTGCCGAGATTCGATTGAAATTTAATGTTTTGACCGTTCGGAAGCGGAAATACAACTTGCGGACAATAAATGTATCCGCTTTTTCCGGTTTGAGTTCCAAAAGCGATAACTGTTCCGACGGCTTTGGCAGAACTCTCGAACTGCCGCCAGACCTTGAAAACATTGAAAATTCCGTATATCAAGAGTGCGATCCCGATCAAAGAAAACAGAAATCCAATGAAAATCATCATATTCTAAATCCTCAAACAGATTGAATCGAATTATATGTGTCCTGAACATTACGCGCAAAAACTTGATAGATCGGCTCAAATTTTATTTTTCGCTTACTTTTTCAAACAGCCACGCCCGCGCCAGAGTCCATTCGCGTTTGACGGTTGCGGGTGAAATTTGCAAAACTTCCGCCGTTTCTTCAATTGTCATTCCGCCGAAATATCTTAGTTCGATAATTTTTGCTTGTTTAGCGTCAAATTCTTCGAGTTCCTGCAAAGCCAAATCGAGTTCGATCAAATTTTCGTTTGCATCAACCGAAATTTCGCCAATATCTTCCAGAAAAACTTTTTCTCCGCTTCCGCGTTTTTGAGCCGTATGCCGTCGCGCATTATCAAGCAAAATCCGCCGCATCACCGTTGCCGAAAGCGCAAAAAATTGAGCGCGGTTTTGAAAATTTACCGAGCGTTGGTCAATTAATTTTAAATACGCTTCGTGAACAAGCGCAGTCGTTTGAAGTGTTAAATCTTGGCGTTCCCGTGTCAGATAGCTGTGAGCGAGTCGGCGCAATTCCTGATAAACAAGCGGTAAAAGTTCGTCTAAACAAGCGCGGTTGCCGTTGGTGTAATCGTCCAGCAATTTAGTGATTTCACTCATAAAAAAACTTTGAGCTAATTCTACTCCACAATGCGCGTAATGCACAGAGGAAAATTTTATGCACAAGATACTTTACATTTTTATCAGTATTTTATTGTTGCATTTGACGGCGATTGCCGGACAAGCCGCGACGATTACCGTTACCAACAAAAATAACAGCGGCACAGGCAGTTTGCGGCAAGCAATTATCAACGCAAACAATGGCGACAAAATCATTTTTGCCACAGGTTTAAGCGGCACAATTCAATTAGCCAGCACACTTAACATAGACAAAAATCTGACCATCAACGGACCGGGTGCAAATGTTCTCAGTGTTGATGGTCGTGACCAACCGACTGAATCCCGTGTTTTCTTTGTGTTTGCAGGAAATGTGGTGAGAATTTCGGACTTGCGTATTTCAAACGGTTTTTCTTCGGGAG
>JBBSAX010000416.1:0-2504 GCA_038251885.1 Pyrinomonadales bacterium
CCGTTACTGATTCGGAAGTAAATAGAAAATTTGTATTACTCAATTATTTGCAACTCCTTATTTATATAAATAGATTTTTTAGTCTGCGTTAGATAACAAAACTTGAATTTTATAGTTTAATTTTGTGAGTGTCAAAAGTAATTCAAAATTAATTACTCAGTTATTCTGTAAGTAACTGAAAACCTTAAATTAAATTAAACTGGTGAATTTATACTTTTCGATTTTGACGGGAATTTTAGTTTAAGGAATTATAAGTGATATTTGCTTTGCGTCTGATAATAAAGATTATGTTATATTTGTATTTTATTTCTCTAATTTAATAGCATCGAAGGCTTCCTTCAGTGCTTTTAATACGAGTTTGTTATCAAAAGTTGGTACGTTACTGAAATTTATCTCGAGAGTAAAATTATTTTTGTCTGAATTAAAAGTAAAAATATTTTCTCGAAGTAAATTATTTTCTGTAACTACCTTTTTATTAGCTAAATCTTGTTTTTCGTTTTTGGGACGGGCTGTCTGTCTGATTTCTTTTCGGGATAAATTTTCATCGGAAATTTTATCAATAAATTGATGCATTCCGGCTTCATCGAATTGTCTCGCAATTTCAAGTAAAACCGATTTGGAATTTATCTCTGCCTTTCGACATTTTGCACGAATGGATTCCGATAGTCCGGCAATTGTCAGAGATTCAGTTACGGTTGTACGGCTTTTGCCGATTTTTTTGGCAATTTCTTCGTGGGTATAATTAAATTTTTCACTCAAAAAAGCCAAACCATCGGCAATTTCCCAAATTGTTAAATCCTTTCTTTGGAGATTTTCAATCAGAGCAATCTCAGCGATTGATTTTTCGTCCAAATCAAGTTCGATACACGGAACTTCTTCTAAACCCGCGAGATTGGCGGCTCGCCAACGTCTTTCACCGGCAATAATCATCCAAGTTCCGGTTTCTTTATTGGGTTTAACCAAAATAGGCTCTAAAACACCGTTTTGTTTGATTGAACTCGATAATTCCGCCAGATCACCGATTTCAACACGCGGTTGTTCGGGATTCGGAATAAGTTTATCAATCGGCAGAGTTCTACCGATTGATCTTTGAGTTCGGGTTAAATCTTCGACATAATGGGAATCATGCCGCATTTTTACACCGCTCGGCAAACCTCTCTTAGACACGTTTTAAGACCTCCAAACATAATTTATTATATTCAGCCGCTCCCGAAGAATTTGGTGCATAACTAAATATCGCTTCTTTGTGAGCAGGCGATTCCTCAAGTCTGACGCTTCTGGTAATAATCGTCTTAAATGTCTTATTTCCAAATAAATTACGAATATGTAATTCAACGTCTTTGGAAAGTGCTGTTCTTTTATCAAACAAAGTAATTAGAACTCCTAAGATGTCCAGATCAGGATTTGGTCTCGAACGAACCTTTTCGATTGTTTCTAAAAGATCATTAGTCCCTTCAAGAGCGAAATAAGAAGATTGAATCGGAATTAAAACATGAGTTGCCGCAACTAAGGCATTGACCGTGATTAAACCGAGCGTCGGCGGTGTATCTATAAAAATAAAATCATACTTTGAACGAATTTGTTCGATTCGATCTCTCAGACGGAAAATTGCTTCAAAGTCACCAACAAGCGTCGGTTCTAATTTTGCCAGATTTATTTTTGCCGGAACAATATCGAGTTTTTTAACCTTCGTTGGATAAATAAAATCATCCCACGGCAAAGTCAGATCGGTAAAAAGTTCAAAAGCACTATTTGTAATTTTTTCCGGTTCGATAAATGAAAGCGAGCTATTTCCCTGCGGATCAAGATCAATTAACAAAACTTTCTTTCCACGCATAGAGCAAGCCGCTGAAAGATTTATGGCGGTGGTGGTTTTTCCAACACCCCCTTTTTGGTTAGCAATAACTGTTATCATCTGTTTTAATTAAAGAAATTTTTAACCGATTAAATCAGGCCATTCTTCGGTTGTTGAAACGGTTTCATCACTCTCAAAATCCGGTCTGGGTTGTGTCGGAGAGGCTGATAAATCTATCACTTTTTGATTGACAAAAATAGAACAATCCAAGCGCAGAGCCAAAGCAATTGCATCCGAAGGGCGTGCATCAAGCACTAAAATTTCACCGTTCTGATCAACAAGTTCGATTATTGCGTAAAAAGTATTCTCGATCAAATCAGTAATAATTACTTTTGAGGTTTGATAACCGCATTCAATAATAAAGTTTCTTAATAAATCGTGTGTCATGGGTCTTTGAGGAACGATTTTTTCAATTTCCAGAGCTATTGCATTGGCTTCATAAGCCCCAACCCATATTGGTAGAATTGTTTCGGAATCAACACCTTTTAATACCACAATAGGAGTATTGGTGTTGGGATCCATTATTAAAGCACCGATTTTTACTTCAATTTGCATTTTGACCTCAGAATTAAAATTCTAGCAAATTTCACCGTATAAGGTAAAAGATTTAGCTTCAGATATTTTTACTTTGACAATTTTTCCAAGAAAC
>JBBSAX010000417.1:0-2495 GCA_038251885.1 Pyrinomonadales bacterium
CTTTTAATGCGTTTTTTTCTTCCAAAGTTGCACCGCCGACAATTGCTCCGATCTCGCAGCAAGCTGAAAAAAGATAGGCAGTTTTTCTCTGCAATATATCGAAATACTCGATTTCTGAAATATCCGTTTTGCCTAAAGTCGTCAGTTGAACAAGTTCGCCTTCAGTCATTTTGCGCGTTACGAAAGTCAGAATATCCAGAATTTCCAATGAACGCTCTTGCAAGCTCGTTTCAAATGCTGACATATAAAGCCAATCACCCATTAAAACAGACGCTTGATTACCGAAACGGGCATTGACCGACGGACGATTCCGGCGCATATCTGCATTATCAATTATGTCATCGTGAACAAGTGTTGCCGTATGCAAAAACTCCATCACGGTTGCAATCCGAATCGAATTTTCCGCTTTTCCATCCCCGCCAACCGCGTAATTTGACAAAATGTTCAAAGCCGGACGCACACGCTTTCCACCTGATTTCTGTAAATAATCGCCCAAATAATTGATAACCTGAATATTTGATTTCGTCTGACGCTCAAATTCTTTTTCAACTAATCCGAGTTCGGTTTTAATCAAATTAAAAATCTTCTGTGCCGCAATTTGCGGATTTAACTTTTCTCTGATGGGTGAAAATATCTGCATTTATATTAAACCGCGAAACACGCTAAAAACACTAAAATAAAAACCTAATTTATATCTGACTTATCAGACCAAGCGATTCGATGATATTCCAATTTTGGAAAATGACCGAAATTTACTAACAAACCGAGATGATAACCCGTTGCTTTTAGATAATTCATAACTTGTGCGTGATGTTCTTTTGCTACCGTATTTACGGCTTTGATCTCGACAATTATTTTCCCGAAACAAATAAAATCGGGTTTATAAAACTGTTGCAATTTACGTCCGCGATAATGAATATTCAAACATTCTTGAGCGATAAAAGGTATTTTTTGAAATTCAAATTCTATTTCTAAACATTCCTGATAAACAGGTTCGACAAAACCGCAACCTTTTTCTTTATAAACCGAAAAACACGCCCCGATAATTGCATAACTTTCATCTTTGTAAATCAATTCCGACATAAAATTTTAGCGTTTTTCGCGTATTTAGCGGTTAATTACTTCGATAATTATCAAATTTCATATCAATTCCGAAATCTTTTTCTTTCAATTTCGCCATAACATCTTGAAGTGTATCGCGGTCTTTGCCCGAAACTCTGACGGAATCGCCTTGAATCGAAGATTGAACTTTTAGTTTTGCATCTTTGATAAATTTGACAATTTCCTTTGCTTTTTCCGTCGGAATTCCCTGCTGAATGCTCATCAATTGCCTAACCGTGCCGCCTGCCGAAGGCTCGACTTTTCCGTATTCCAAAGCCTTTAATGAAATGCCGCGTTTGATCAATTTGCTTTGCAGAATATCGCTCATATTCCGCAGTTTCGTTTCGTCTTCCGCGCTTAAAATAATATCGTTTTCGTGAAGTTCGACCAACGCCTTACTTCCCTTAAAATCAAATCTTTGACTAATTTCCTTTTTTGTCTGATTTATCGCATTACCGACTTCCGCGTATTCTGTTTTTGAAACAATATCAAATGAATTTTCTTTTGCCATATTTTTCTCTTCCTCTATAAGATTAAGGATAACATCAAAATTTTCTGCATCAAAAGACACAAATCAGGTGATTTCAAAAATAAAGTGTAAAAAGTGTGAGTATCAAATAAAAACTGAAACCTCCCACAATTTAAGTTCCAAATAGAAAATAAAGTCCTGTGGGTATTTTTGCAGATCATTTTTTATGCTATTTTTCTTCATTCGATTTTGGATATAAAAAAAGCGGTTCTCAAAACATACGCTTGGAAACCGCTTTTTGTGGTGAATTATCAGTAATTATTTAAGCAGGTTCAATAGGAATTTCATTTGTTTGCTGTTTCGATTTTAGGAATCCGCCGACTATGAACGATAAGACCATAGCTAAAGCCGCACCGACGAAGACGACGATGGCGACGTTCCAGAAAAGCGTAACTAAGGTTTCCTGTTTGGCTTCAAATTCCCCGGCAATCTGTCCGGCGGCGAAACTTCCCAAGGAAGAAGCCAAGAACCACACGCCGAGCATCAAACCGACCATTTTTCCGGGCGCGAGTTTCGTCATCGAACTCAAACCGACGGGACTCAAGAAAAGTTCTCCGCAAGTGTGCAAGAAATAAACGACGACGAGCCACATCGGACTGACTTTTCCTGCTCCTGTTAAACCGGCGGCGTAAGCCATCACGACGAAACCGAGCGCGAGAAACAGCAAACCGAGCGAGAATTTGAATACGTCGTTCGGCTGTTTTTTGCCCCATTTAACCCACATTATACCGAAAACCGGAGCCATAACGACGATCATAATCGCGTTGATTGACTGAAACCAAGCGGTCGGCATTTCCCATCCCCCGAAAGTTCTGTCGGTTAATTGTTCAGCGAAAAGATTGAAACTCGAACCTGCTTGCTCGAA
>JBBSAX010000418.1:0-2434 GCA_038251885.1 Pyrinomonadales bacterium
ATTATTTTTTCAGATTTTTCGTCGGAAAATTTGCGAATCGAATCGCAAAACGCACCCGTTGCATTGATAACAACTCTTGTTTTTGCTTGAAAAATTTCGCCTGATTCTGTATCGGTAAAATTTACGGCGGAAATTTTACTATTAGAGTTTTTAGACAAGCCGAAAACTCCGGCGTAATTTAAAAGCGTTGCGCCTTGTGAATAAGCCGTTTTTGCCAGATCAATTAAAAGCCGTGTGTCGTCAAATTGTCCGTCAAAATACAAAACTCCGCCGCTCAAATTTTCCTGTTTAATATTCGGCAAACGCTTGATTGTTTCTTTTTTTGACAATATTTGAGATTTTCCGAAACCGTATTTCCCGGAAAGCAAGTTATAGATTTTTAATCCTGATCCATAAAAAAACTTTTGCCACAAACTGTAACACGGAACTATAAATGCAAGGTTTTTGACAAGATGCGGAGCATTTTTTAATAAAATTCCGCGTTCTTTCAACGCTTCGCGCACTAAAGATAAATTTCCCTGTGCAAGATAGCGAACGCCGCCGTGAACGAGTTTTGTCGAACGGCTCGAAGTTCCTTTGCCGAAATCGTTTTGTTCAAGAAGCAAAACATCAAACCCGCGCGAAGCGGCATCAACGGCGCAACCGATTCCCGTCGCGCCGCCGCCGATGATTATAAAATCCCAAACTTTTTCGCGGGTTTTTACGCGATTTAGCATTTCAGAGCGATTCATATAAAAATAATCCACAGATAGACACAGATAAACACAGATTTTAATGAGAGTTTTAGATTTATTTCTAAACCTAATCAAAAAATATCTGTGTCCATCTGTGTTTATCTGTGGATAAAATTTTCTTCGTTTTTATCGTTCGCCACGCGACATTTCGGTTTCGGTTTCGAGCTTGACGGCTAATTTGCGCGAAGTCGGTTGATCGAGCGTTTCGATCCAGCGCAGAGATTCGTCCAGAATCCGCAGTTGATGCTGTTTCCAATTCGGTTTTCCGGCGACCGAACCGAATTCGCCATCGTAATATGCGACTCGCGGTGCGCGGGCTTTATAAGTTACATATTTATCAACCGAAAGCATAATCGTCGGAATTCCCGTTAGTTCGATGGCGCGGGCGACGATTCCTAAAGTTTGATGACAAAGACGCGATGCCGGAATTAGAAGAGCGGCTTGAACTTCGTAACGAGCAAGTCTTTCTGCAATTTTGGGAGCGGTTTCTTCGGCAACCAAACGGGCGTTTGGAATGTATCCCATCAAACTCCACCAGACGTGATTTAATCTGCCGATTACGGCATTGTTTTCGTATTCGAGCAGACGATCAATTGGAATCTGGACATTTCGATCTTCCTGAATAGCGGTTGAGTCATAACCGCGGGCGGCATACAGCGTATCTTCCGCTTCGACTTCGATCGGAATTTCCCGAAAGGTCGGATCGCCGTCGCGCGAAGCTGTGTCAAACGAATCCGTGCCGTCAATATATGCTCCGGCTGAAGAAATTAGTGCCAAATTAAGCATCGGCAAAGCGCGTCGCGCCGGAGTAAATGGTGCGTTTTCATTTTCGACAAAAGGATAATTCTTCAAATTTTCGTTACCGTTCCAATCCTTATAAAGTCCCGAAAATTCTCTAATGTTTTCAATCAGTTCCATAAGTTGTGTTAGTTGATAAATTCGTTTTTAAAGTCAAAATCGTTTGAAACCTCTTTTTTAGCATTGTTCGAACTCTTCGCTGAAATCAGAAAAAATACGAGAAGCGCGGCGATCATTGCCGTCATCAAAACCCAGACCGAATATTGATGCAGATTATCAAATTGAATGCGGAGCGGATCGTCCAAAGCGACTTCTTCCATCGGTTTTCCGGCTTGTGCGCGAACCGATGCGAGCCACAAACCGATGACAAACTGCCCGACTGCACACGCCGCAGTTACGATCAAAAGCAAAAATCTTTCAATCCAAATCCAAATAGGTTTAATATCAAGTCGTTTAATCAGCGTCGTTAAAAGTAAAATCAGTCCGATCACAATTCCGCTGAAATTAACGATTGCCAGAGTCCGCGAAACGACATTGCCAGCCAAATCGCGCGAAGGCAAAACCGCGAACGCACTCGGAGCAACGGCAAAGCTGAAAAAACAAGCCGCACCGAGCCATAAACCGATCAATAACGCTCTCGAATTGGTTATAAATTTCATAATTTTTACTGCTTAAAACAAAGTTTATTATGTAGTCTTTCACAAAAAAGGGCAAAAGCACAAAAACATAATCGCTTAAAATGTTTAATTTAAGTAAATAACTCATTACTGAGCGGTATAGAAATTGCTGATTGAAAATTAAATGAGCATAAAAGCAAGAGGAAGTAGAATTTATGTGTGAAACAAAAACTATTTAACCTACTTTTATGCCCCATCGAAGGCATTATTGCTTCAATATCACCG
>JBBSAX010000419.1:0-2424 GCA_038251885.1 Pyrinomonadales bacterium
CAAGACACTTGACATTCCGGCGCAGGTCGCTGAACAATAACAAAGACCGGCATCGGGTAACGGAAAAAGAAGCGTTCACCTTCGTGCGAAATCAGGTTCAAGAGTTAGCGAAAACAGCGTTCACCTTCAGCGAAATACACATCCAAGTTCCAAAATATCTTTATTATTATGTTTATTGTGCTAGACCCAAATTGTTTGAAATTGGAAAAGGCGGAGCGCAACAAAACATTAGTCAAACTGTTCTTAAAGACTTTCCAATTTGTATCGCGCCGCTAAACGAACAAAAACGCATCGTCGAGAAATTGGAAAAACTGCTCGGCAAGGTTGAAGCCGTGCAAGCGCGTCTGGACAAAATCCCTACCATTCTCAAACGCTTCCGCCAAGCCGTTTTAGCCGCCGCCTGTTCGGGCAAACTGACGGCGGATTGGAAAGAAAACAAAGAAATCAATTTAGAAACTGATTTGCCGTTTGGTTGGAAGGTTCAAACTGTTGGCAATGTAATTGAAGATTTGAAGTATGGAACTTCGCAAAAGTGCGAATATGAGAAAAAAGGCGTTCCCGTTTTGCGAATCCCAAATATTGGAGATTGGTTTATTGACCAATCAGATTTGAAGTTTGCCGAATTACCCGAAAGAGAATTTAATCAACTCAAACTTTCAGAGGGCGACTTGTTGTTAATTCGTTCAAACGGGAGTGTTTCACTTGTCGGCAAGACAGCAATCGTTAGAAAATCAGAAGAAAATTTTGCTTATGCCGGTTATTTGATTCGGCTAAGACCAGACAAAAAACAAGTCTTTCCTCAGTTTTTCAATTATGTTCTCGCTTCTTATGATGTCCGTCTGCAAATCGAACTTCCGGCACGTTCTACAAGCGGCGTGAATAACGTTAACAGCACCGAAGTAAAAGCATTAGAGATTCCACTTCCGCCACTTGAAGAACAAAAAGAAATCGTCCGCCGTGTCGAAGATTTATTCAAATTCGCCGACCAAATCGAAGCGCGTTACAAAAAGGCGCGAAGCTACACCGATAAACTGACTCAATCAATTCTCGCCAAAGCCTTTCGCGGCGAACTCGTGGAGCAAAACCCAGATGATGAGCCTGCCTCTAAATTATTAGATCGAATGCGGCTTTTACGCGCTGAACAAGAAAATAAACCTAAGAAAATTGTCGGAGTAAAGAAAAAAAATATGAAGCTAACAAAGGAAAAACTTGAGGATAAGATAAAAGAACTGTCGGATGATAGATGTTCTTTTGATGAACTAAGTAAAGAAGTTTCGAGCGATTACGAATCATTAAAGGTTTTATTTTTTGAGCTTTTAGATGAGCCTCAACCAATTATCACTCAAGTCTTTGACAAGAATACAAATTCAATTCAGTTTATTCGGGAACAACGATGAAATTACTAAGAATTCATATTATTTCAGCTAAAACCTGTGGAGGCTTGCTCGACGGATTAAATCTGCGGGTAAGAAATTCCGAAGATGAATATGACAAATTTGATCCACTTTGTTTTATCGGACAAAACGGTGCCGGAAAATCACAGTTTTTACAGATTTTAGCTGAACTGTTTCAATCCGTGTTTCACGCCTGTCTGCCTCAAGAAGAGAGAGTAGAAGGAAATTCAGAGTTATTATTTGAAGTTGAATATCTCATTCGCATAAAAGATAAAGCCAAAATAGATCACATTAAAATTTCACGCAAAGATAAAAAGTCTAAAACTTCCATTCAAAAAAAGAAAGCAACTGAATGGATAGAATGTGATCTTGACTCTGAAGAAACACATAATCTGCTACCTCGCAGGATTGTTGGATACACTTCAGGAGAAAATGAAACTTTAAGTGTTCCATTTATAGTTAGTCGGGGAGGATATGCCGAAGACGTTCGCTCAAAAGCCTTATCAACTAAAACTGAAACACCAAATGAACCTATATATGAAACTCGTTTAATGATGATTGATTATGCTACTCACTTGGAAGTGTTAATTGCAAATCTTTTATTAGGAAATAAAGAACAGAGTCAATATCTTTTGAAAGATGCAAGATTAAAACAGTTGCATTCATTTAGATGCATAATCCAACTCGCACATAGTTCAATTAACAAAATTTCAAAGAAAATTTCATCTATTAGTGGTCGCAAAGGAGTCCAACTCACTCCCGAATTAGAAAAATATATCGAACAACTAAAAAAATGTTCCACTTCTTACAAGTATGATGAGAAATCAGAAACATATATTTTTGATTTTTGGGTAAATGAAGCAACCAAACTGGCGTTTAAACATTGACCTGTCCAGCCCCCGTTTGTTATCCCAATGCGATGGCGAGTTTTTTGTTGTTTTCAATCTTTGCTTTGAACTCCAGTGGAGTCAAATATCCTAAACTCGAATGCGGTCTATCAGTATTGTAGAATCGCCGCCACTTTTCGATC
>JBBSAX010000420.1:0-2392 GCA_038251885.1 Pyrinomonadales bacterium
AATTCACCATTACTCAAGGTTTTTCCTTTCGATCAGCCGCCGGAGGCGTTGGTTTTGATTCCTCTTTTTTCGATTCGGATTGACGCGGTTCACTCCGTTGTTGTTCTTGTTGACGTTCTTGACGCGGTTCGCTCCGACGCTGTTCTTCCTGCGGTTGTTCACGCGGCGGTTTCGGCGTGTCATTTCTGCGCTCCGGCGGATTTTCGCGCGGCGGTTCTTGCTGTCTGATCGGCGGAGAATATGGCGGCGTTTGATTATTATCGCGGTCATTTCTGCGCGGTTTTTCAGTCGTCGAATCGCTCTTTCTCTCGTCCGAATTTCCGCTGCCCGTCGAACGAATCGGCGTATCATTTCGCGGCGTTCGCGGCGTTGTTTGCCGTGTTTCAACATTGCCATTGTTGCCGTCGTCCTGTTGTTTTACGGGAGTTTGCGAACGAATTACTGCGCCGGTTTTTCTTTCGGTTCGTGAGTCTGAATTATTTGTCGTTTCCGAACCGTTTGTTGTGCGCGGAATCGGTGAACGGTTTCCGTAAACTTTTTGTTCGCGGAGTATTTCGTCCATCGGAACGCCGATTTTTCTTTCCGTTGCGCCCGTTTTTACCTGAGTATTGATTCTTTCAACCTTCGGATTTTGGACAAGAATTTCCTTACTTATATTTCCATTTAATTCTTTGTAAGTCGGAAGAATCGGCGGCGATTGGTTATCGTTTGGAACTTTCGTCAAAACTTCTTTTGCCACGGCTTGCGGCGGAATGCGGTAGTTTTTTGCTCTGCCGAATTCACTCGCATCAACGGCGATAATTCCGGTCGGCGGAACTTGGTTGCGCGGGTCTTTCACAGAGTATTGAGCCGGATCAACAACTCGCTCTTTGACCGAATAGTTAGAAGGATCAACGGTAGGTGTCGGAGTCGGATTATTGACAATAGTTGTATTATTGATAATCGTTGTATTATTGACAATTGTCGTATTGTTTCTGATGTTGTAGTGTCGGTTATAATTGTAATATCCGTAACCGTAAGGCAAAGGATACCAACAGAGCAGACTGCCGTTAAATGTTACGATAACGAGTGCAGGTCGCCACCAACTTCGGCGTTGGCGATGTTGTCCATAAGGCGACCAAACCCAGTAATTGTCGTAAGAAACCCAGCGTCCGTGATGATATGTCGCCCAACCCCAATCTTCATCATTAACCCAAGTCCAACCGTAAGGCGGAACCCAACGCCAATGTCCGTAACGATACGGCGACCAATCGGAATAGCGGCTCGTGGCATTTTTATAAGGTCGCCAGACGTTGCCGTAATCGCGTGTATAAATCCATTCGCCGTTTTCATTCAACTCTTCCGCACCGTAAAAATCACGGTCGTAATATTTATCATAACTTGCATCGCGCAGACGCTTGGCAATTGCCGTGTCGCGATCCAATGTCCAGCTGTCAAAATCATCAGCGTAACGCGAAGCGTCGTCAACATTCCATTCGCCTGCATAATTTCCGGCGATATTGATTTTTGCGCTTCGTCCGTCTTTTAATGTAAAGCCCGAATTTTCCGAATAAACCTGTAATTGCCCGCCGAGTGTTGCCGTAACGCGAATTTCGGTATCATTTTTATCTCCGGCATCTATGCGATACATTCCCGTTTTCTGCACGGCAATCGTCGTTTTCGGCGCATCAATTTCAAAATAACTGCGATCTTTGTCAAACTCCAAAATCCGTAAACTCATCGAACCTTGTGGCAGACTTATCGCCACGCCTTCATCGCGCAAAGCGGTAAATTTAATATAGGCGTTTTCGTCGAGACGTAAGTATTTATAAGTGTCGAATTGAATTTCCAGACGGGAGTTTGAATCGGTTACGATTTCGTCGCCTTCGACAACCGGCAGATTTTTTGCCGCACGTTCCCAATCATCGCTTCCGGCACGGCGGATTTGCACTTCGCCCTGCAAAAAGCTGATTCGCGCAACTCTTGCGGTCACGTCCGGCACAGTATCGTCCGTCGTATTATCGGTAATATTTGCAAAAACATTTCCTGTATTTAAGACCAAAAGGGGCATCAGGAAGAAAAATGCCCAAAGAATTCTCTTTGCTGAGTTCATAAACTTTCTCCTTAAATTTTTAACTTTTTTCTTCAGGGAAGAGTTAATTGGTCGAATTTCTTCTACAATGTCTTATATTTACAGGCAAATATTATACCGACATTATTTAAAATTATAATAAAACGATTTAGTGCGAAATATATTGAAAATTTAACGGAATTGAAAAATCTTGATTTATTCCATTTCGTTACAAACGAAAAAATCACAATACCATATCGTGCAAAAATCTTTATAAATAATCGGAAACATTGATCTTTTTGCCTTCTTCCATCGCGTCAACCGCGTCTTTTGCTTCTTTCA
>JBBSAX010000421.1:0-2392 GCA_038251885.1 Pyrinomonadales bacterium
CATTGGGGCAAGCTGTTTACGCTTGAGCCTACCGTGTTGCAAGCACGCATTGAAAAGCTAAATGACTTTAAAGAATTAATGAAGCAGTACGACCCGGAAGGCAAATTAAGGAATGAGTTTATTGATAGGAATCTTTTTTGATTGTGTTTGATTAAGAAAGAAATTCTAGAAAAGTTAAAATCTTATTTTATTGTAGCACGTTCGCGCGAGAGATTTCAAAATTTATGAAAGCAGGAATATCCCTGAAGATTTCAAAGAAAGGTTTAAGTAAAATTTAATCAAAAAAGAGATCCTCATTTATCATGCTGGATATGTTAATTGTTGGAAGGTAAAACTCATTAAATTTTAATCCCTCTGTTTTTGCATGAAGAACTCCTCTCGTTGTTCCAACAGTAAGAAACGCCAGATGGGTTAAGAGACCTTTATCAACTTTTAATTTATGAGTACTATCAGAAAATCTATCCCAAGAAGCAGCTTCTATTAAGAAATGACATCCAACTTCAATTACCATAAACGTGGCTTTTTCTTGTTCAAATTGAAATAAGGTGAATGCGGAGATTATTTTATTTTCAAAGTCAGCCCTAAACCGAATCGAGGTTAAGATATCAATTACCTTTTTGTCATCAAAAGCTTCCTCAAATAAAGCAAATTGCTCAGTACTGATTTTTGTTAAAGAAAATTCAATTGGTTTTTTTTCGTCCATCTCTATGCGGCATTAGCATAAATATTTTGATATTCTTCATATTCTTTTGCTGTTGAGCGCGCATATGATTTGCCATAATTTTGGGATTCAATAGCTAATTTCTTTACCACAACCTTTCTGGTGTTAGTAATTTTGTTTAATCCAGCAATTCTATTACTGGCTGCTGCAGTTTTATACAACATTTCCGTCCAACTTTTACCGTTTTTATATGCAGAAAATCGATAATAATGTACAGTCGGAGTTATAAGTTTTAGCTGGAGAGCATCCTCAATTTTTTTAATTGTTTCAAGTGTCAAATTCTCATTTCCCTTAACAATTTTATTGACTTGCTGAGGTGTTACTTTAATAAGTAATGCAAGTTCTGCTTGTGTCATTTTTTTTGCCTTAAGAGCTTCAAGAATTTCAGTAGCAATTTTAAAAGAAAGATCTAACCAAGATTCATTTTGTTGACGCCATTTCGCCTTCTCAATCCAATTAGAGGTTGAAGTTATTGAATTGGATTCTTTTAGCCTTTCTAAATTAGACTTTGTCATAATTCAATTTCTTTAAATCCTTCAATATCATAAATTCCTATTTCTTTCAAATAATCCAGACAACGCTGCATCTTATTTAGTTCTAATTGAGTGTGCGCTCTATCACTCATTCGCTGAGTTAATTTGATTGCACCACCAGTGACAATATAGATGCCAGAATCTATTTTCAATGCATAAATACGCAACCAACTATTTCTGAGTTCACCATATGCCTTCGTTTTCTCGAATTTCCCAAATCGGATTTCACGATTTAGTGGTTTGAATATAGAATTAAGTGAGTAATTCTCATTCGTTGAGAGATCAATAAGCTTTTTTTCTAATTTCTTTGCTTCATTTCTTGTTCGAAATATTGCGGCTTTTATTGTAATGTCTTCCTCAAAAAAACCACTCTTTAAATCGGATTCGTTTTCAATGAAAAAGTCATTAAGGAACTCGGGATCTTGCCAGCAATCAAATAACCTCTCAAATTCATCGGTTTGGTCATCATGTACGAAGGCCAGTAAACGGTCTGCAAAGATAGGCCGAATCTTCATTTAAATCAACCTATAGGTTAATAAAATTACGTATATTGTTGAAAATGAGAGCATTAATTTAATTTGATTAAACAACTTACATAGATTTGAAAGAATCAAGATCTTGTTGCAAAAAATCGTGCTTACTATGTAAATATACATTCCTAAAAACTCAGATAATCATATGCCTCAATTTTGATCAATGAAATATGTGAATTGCCTGTGTGACAAACTATCCACAGTTGGGCATTATTAGGTTTAGAAGTTTATCAGCTATAACACGAGATAAGATTTGTTGAACTTTTTGGATAACGCACAAAAAACAAGAGACCGTTTAACAAACGGTCTCTTGTTTTTTGTAGCGGGGACAGGACTCGAACCTGTGACCTTTGGGTTATGAGCCCAACGAGCTACCAACTGCTCCACCCCGCGATTTGGATGGCAAAAGTATATACACACGGTTTAAAAACCAAATTGATCTTTAATCTGCTTTCCCGACCTTCGCTTTTTGTAAATTCAAGGTTTTAAAAGCGTTTTACTATGATAGTTGATTTGCGCAGCGACACTGTTACCAAACCTACGCCCGCCATGCGCGAGGCAATGATGCAGGCACCGGTGGGTGACGATGTGTTTGGCGAAGATCC
>JBBSAX010000422.1:0-2392 GCA_038251885.1 Pyrinomonadales bacterium
CACGGCGCAGATGATCGCAATTTACCTTTTCGCACTCTATTTAGGACAGCTTCTCGGAAAATTATCCGATGACGAAGCCAAAAAACACGCGCAGGAATTAGCAGAATTACCTCTGAAAATCGAACGTCTGTTAAGCGACGCCGATTCAATCGAAGAACTTTCAAGAGAATTTTTCCGCTCACAGGATTTTCTATATTTGGGACGCGGAATTAATTTTCCGGTCGCTCTCGAAGGCGCGTTAAAACTCAAGGAAATTTCATACATTCACGCCGAAGGTTATCCGGCGGGCGAGATGAAACACGGTCCGAACGCGCTGATTGACGAAAAACTTCCCGTCGTTATCGTTAATACGCGAGAAGAAGGAAATGAAGCGAGCGAACTGCGCTATGAAAAAACGCATTCAAACATCGTCGAAGTAAAATCGCGCGACGGCATAATTCTTTCGATTTTGACCGAAGGCGATGAAATGAGTTCGATTGTTTCAAATCATATTATCGAAGTTCCTGAAACAACCGATTTACTTTCGCCGATTCTTTCAATCGTGCCGTTGCAATTGCTCGCTTATCACATTGCCGTTCGTCGCGGTTGCGATGTTGACCAACCGAGAAACTTAGCGAAATCGGTAACTGTCGAGTAAAACAATGCACAAATTTTTCGGGACAATTCTGTTGGTTTTGCTCACTTGCGGCACTTGTTTTTCGCAAATCAAATCTATTGAAGACGCGCAAAATGAAATTAAAACTTTCAATGATTTGAATGCTTTTTCGGTTTTATATGATGAAACGAAATATTTGACAAAGGCGGAAATCAGCTTTGAAATTTTGGAAGAAAAAGACAATTTGCGAAAGCAGTTTTCCAAATTTGAATGGCAAATGACTTCACTTTTTGCCATCAAAGGAATTGAAGCAAAACCCGTCCGCAATATTTTATGTATCAATTCTCAAAGCAAAACTTTTGTGTTTTCGCGTGAAAATTCGCTGACGATTTTGTTTTCCGACGGCGACGTAAATTTCGGCGAACCGAATCGTCTGAGTGAAATAAAAAAAGGAAAAGCCAATGAAAAATTATGTTGGGAAGTTGATCAGGAAATATTTCGTGATTTTGCCGATTCTGAGAAAATAGAATTCCAAATCGGCATAATCAAAGGTCAGATCAGCCCTGACAAAATGCAGATTTTAAAAGATTACGCAAAACTTTTCACAGTTAAAGACAATATAAATTCAAAATAATTAAAACCCGCGATTCTCCGGGTCTGATTACCTTTTATTCCAAACTTTTTGCATCTAAAAAACACACATTTAAAACTTGTGTCAACTTGACACTCTGAACAGTTATCAGTTATCAGTTATAAGTTATCAAAATTTATGAAAATCGAACTGGAAACTCCGCAAGAACAAGATTTGTCGCTCGAACGCAAGATCAGGATGCACGAAGCGCGGGAAGCGATTATTGATCGGTTGGCGCGTGATCTGCCGACGAATATTGAGCTTGAAAGGTTTTTGCGCGTTGTCGTTTCGGAAATCGGTCGAATGATGAACGCCGACCGCTGCGATCTTCTGCAATTGACGGATGAAAGCGAACTTCGCATCAGCCACGAATGGCGCAAATCCGAAGATATTCCGGTCAGCGAAGGCACGACGATTCCGATTGATGCCGCGAAACTTTCCGAGCGTTTCGATATAACGCAGCCGATCCGAATTAACGATACTTCAAAAGCAAAAGATGCGACCGTTCGATTTTTTACAAAAGCTCTGGAAACGCGTTCGCTCCTAATCGTTCCGATTATTTTGAGCGGAAAAGTTTTAGGACTTTTGGGACTTCACGACACGCAATCGCCGCGCGAATGGCTAGATGAAGAAGTTGCTTTTTTGCAATCAATCGCCCGTCAGCTTGCCATCGGTTATCAATATACGAGCCTTTATGTCGCACAGGAAAAAGATTCGCGGCGGACAAACGCTCTGCTCGAAATCGCTAATACACTCAATTCTCATTCTGATTTTAAGATCGTTTCGTCAAATGTTTTGGAACGCGCAATCGGTTTGGTCGGCGCGGATTACGGCGCACTCGGCGTTCTCGATCAAAGCGGCAAAAAAATCTCGCTCGCGTCGTTTAAAACCGCTCCCGGCGTAAAACCGAGTAAGGTTTTGCAAATGATCGAGGAATATAAAAAATCGCTCGACATCGAACCTTTTCCCGCGCTCGGTGATGTTTTGAAGGAAAACAAAACTTTGCGCCTTCTCGATACCGATTTACCGTTTGCGATTCGCCTGCTTTTTAACACACATCTCGGCGGAAAAGCCGCGCTCGTCGCGCCCGTTCGCGTCGGCGGTCAGGCGTTCGGTTTGCTCGGTTTTGTCTGGGGCGCAGAAACCGTCAAACCTTTTGAAGATCA
>JBBSAX010000423.1:0-2354 GCA_038251885.1 Pyrinomonadales bacterium
ATTTAAGCTTTGTCAATTTTTACGGCTTTACATAATTAGTCCAGAGAAACAAATATGTTGCGTAAAAATTAGTGGTAAATGACAAAATGTAGGTAATCCATTCAAGAATTGTGATTTTTTTCGGACTTGTTTCAAATAAAATCAGATAAAACCACGGCAAAAGTATGATCGAGTATCTATAACTAAATTGCCAACCGCCTGCATTTCCGTGTATCCAAAGCAGAAACGTCATTACAATAATAGCAATCCACGAAGTATATTTCAATAGAAAACTTTTCGCCCCGCGCCGCAGAGTTAAAATCAAAAAAGGACTTGCCATCAAAATCGAACCGCCGAAACCGGTCGGTGTGAAATAAGGATATTTTGGAATACTTTTCCACGTCGTCAAAAACATTTCCGTAAAATTGTATGGAATGTAATAAAAAGAAAAAATCCCGTAACGATACCAAGGTTCGTTCAAAACGCTCGGAATATGGGAATGTCCGAAATCAAACGGTGAATGAAAACGCACATAATTGTAAATCAAAGTCGAAATGCCGAGCAAAAACGGGACAAAACAAAAACCTGATAAATTTATCAAATGGTCTTTGGATTTTGGTCTTCAGTTTCTGTTTTTTCAACTTTGAACTTATTGAGCAAATACAGGAAGATCGGCGCGATTAAAACAATTCCCGTCCAGTTTCCGAAGGCAAGCGCGAAAAGCGCTCCGGCTAAGATCGGTTTGCGTTTATAAACCGTGAAATAAATCGCGCCGAGTTCGCCGATCATCGCAAATCCGAGCGTCACTTGCCACGCACCCGCCATCGCCAGATTTGTCCAGAGCCAAGTTCCGAACATTATTCCCTTCACTATTAAAATCCGTTTGTTCCAAGAGATTCGATTTTGAAAAGCGAAGGCGTGGAAAAGATAGATTTTACGGTAATGTCGGCGAGCCTGTAAAGCAGATTTTGTAACTGCTTATTTATAAATAAGCAGTTGGTTGCTCCTCAAACTCAATGGCGAATCGGTTCATCGCCTGTTTCCAGTTTTGAATCGGCATCGTTCATTTTTGGGCGGCGGCTTGGGTTGCCAGATAGACAACCTTCAAGGCTGATTCGTCGGTTGGGAAAACTTTTCTCTTTTTCGTTGCTTTTCTGATCACCGAATTTAACGATTCAATCGCATTAGTCGTGTAGATAGCCTTGCGAATTTCTTCGGGATAGTCAAATATCGTCCGCAAATTCAGCCAATGATTTTCCCACGATTTCGCTATTTTCGGATATTTTTCGTCCCACTTTTCAGCGAATTTTGTTAGTTCCTGAAGTGCTTCATCCTCGGTTGCCGAGCGATAAACGCTTTTCAAATCAGCCGTCACCGCTTTGTAATCTTTTCACGACACATAGCGTAGTAAATTTCTGACCTGATGAATGATACACAACTGCACTTTCGCGGTTGGATAAACAACTTCGATGGCTTCGGGAAACCCGCTCAAGCCGTCAACACAGGCAATAAGGATTTGTTCCAAGCCCCGATTCTTGAGTTCCGTCAAAATTGAAAGCCAAAACGCTCGCTCCTTCATTCTCGGAAATACACATTCCTAACAACTCTTTGTGTCCTTCTAAACCCACTCCCAACGCCAAATAAATTGATTTCTTGATCACTCGTTTGTCCTGCCGAATCTTCAAAACCAGACAATCTAAATAAACTATCGGATATACTTCATCAAGCGGGCGAGCCTGCCATTGTTTGACTTGATCAAGCACCGCATTGGTCACTTGAGAAACCAATCCGGCTGACACTTCCGCTCCATACATTTCCCGAAAGGCTTCGATAATATCTCCGGTTGACAGCCCAACACAGAATCTGCTCATCCATCCCGGTCATCTGCGTTTGACCTTTTTTGATGATTTCCGGCTCAAAACTTCCCAGCCGATCGCGCGGAGTTTCAATCAGAATTTGTGATTGCCTTTCAAAATCTTCGGCGCGCCTCCCGTTGCGAGAGTTGCCCGAATGATGTCCGAGAGTTGAATGCCGCGAATACCCGAGATGATTTTCCAACTCGGCAGAAAGTGCCGCTTCCACGGTCAATTTCACCAACTTCGCAGACAAAGCACTTAAATCTTCACCCGTTTTTATATCCTAAGCCAGTTCCCCGGCTAAGAATTTTAATTTCTCTTCTTGTTCTCTGTTCATTTTTACCTCACTATTTTAGGCTAATTTTTATTGAACAGTTGTACCAAGTTGCGTGAAAAGAATGATTAAAATGGCGGAAACGCGACTGCCAAGGAGCGTGCTGTTAGTGTTATTGAACACGCTCCTTTGCAGTCGCGTTTCCGCCTCGCATCTCGTTTTCTACATCATCCTATTTACGCAAC
>JBBSAX010000424.1:0-2337 GCA_038251885.1 Pyrinomonadales bacterium
CGTCGTTTGTAAAACGGCGTGAAAGCCTCTGTTTGCACAACCTTTCATCAAGGCAAAGGCTGTTTCGTGCTATCGCACTCAGCACGCAGGGATGCGTGCGCTCCCGGCAAAACAGTTGATTTTTTTTCTCTTATTTAATTTTCAAACAACATAAGCCAACAGCAATTTATAGAAATCAAACAGCATTACCTTATTTAGCATTAGCGAAATTCAAAATATTCGGTAAACAGACTTCAGATAGTTTTGCAATGCCGTTTCGTGTTAAAATTTCTCTTTATATTTTAGCGATTTATCAAATTTATTATGAAAGGCAACGAAATCAGACGGAAATTTTTAGAGTATTTTGAAAAAAACGGACACAAGATCGTTCACTCATCACCGCTTCTTCCGGCAAACGATCCGACGCTTTTGTTTATTAACGCAGGAATGAATCAATTCAAAGACGTTTTTCTCGGCAATGAAAAACGAGATTATACTCGCGCGACTTCTTCGCAAAAATGTATCCGCGCGGGCGGAAAACACAACGATCTGGACGAAGTTGGAAAAACGGCGCGACATCATACTTTTTTTGAAATGTTGGGCAATTTCTCGTTCGGCGATTATTTCAAAGAAGACGCGATAAAATTTGCGTGGGATTTTCTGGTTAATGAATTAAAACTTGATCCCGCGCGGCTTTGGTTTTCATATTTCGGCGGCGACGAAGAAGTTCCGTCGGACGAAGAAGCGCGTGATCTATGGATCAAAATGGGCGCGAAATCCGAAAGAGTTTTGCCTTTCGGACGCAAAGATAATTTCTGGCAAATGGGCGACACCGGACCGTGCGGACCGTGTTCGGAAATCCATTATTATATGGGCGACGAACCCGAAAACGCGGAGAAAAATCATCCGAAATGGGTCAACGGCGAAGGCGATACGACAATGGAAATCTGGAATCTCGTCTTTATGCAATTCGACCGCTCGGAAGACGGCAAAGGCGTTTTTAAACTTACATCTTTGCCAGCTCCGTCAGTTGATACGGGCGCAGGTTTGGAACGAGTCGCGGCAGTAATGCAGGGCGTTTCGACAAATTACGAAACCGATTTGATAAAGCCGATCATTGATTTTACGGCGGAATTAGCGCAAGTAAAATAAGTTATGGATTATGAATTTTTGCTGAATGACATCAAATTTGAATGGGACACAGAAAAAGCGTCAGCAAATTTGAAAAAACATTCAGTTTCATTTGGATCGGCTTGTGAAGTGTTTTCCGATCCGTTTCTAAAAGTCGTGAAAATAGACTTTGTTGATAATGAACAACGCGAAACTGTCATCGGATTAAATTTGGAGTGGAAAACTTCGTATGTCGTCTATGTGATGCGTGAAGAATCAATTCGGATAATTTCAGCGTGATTAACAACTAAAGCGGAAAGAAATGACTATGAAAATCAATGATCTAAAAAAGCGTTTGCAAAAGGAACGTCCGATGCGGGAAGTCGCTTTAAATATTCCCGAAGATGTCTGCGAAGATTTAGCAAAAATTGCCTCGGAATTGGGTTTTTCAAATTCCGAAAGTTTGATGCGGGCGTATATCGGACAAGGTTTGCGGGTTGATTTGGAGCGTTTCGAGAACAAGGAAATATCGAATCTGGTTGAGAGTTTGCGGCGGCACGGAATAAAAGACGAAATCATCGCTTCGGCTTTATCGGATTTGAAAAAGGTCGCTTAAATAACAAAATGAGGTAATAAAATTATGATTCAAACAATCGAGGCAGTTATTGATACAAACGGTAAAGTTATTTTGCAGAGCGATTTTAAGCCGGAAAGGAAATATCGAGCATTAGTTACGATTTTGGAAGAAGAGCCTAAAGAGGAGATTTCGGAAACCGCACTATTGAGTGAAAAGTCATTAGCCGAAAGTTGGAATACGACAGAGGAGGATGAAGCGTGGCAACATTTGAAAGAGCTTCCGTCGTTTTAGTTGATTTTCCTTTTTCCGATTTGTCAGACTTTAAATTGCGTCCGGCAGTTGTCTTGGCACAAGCAAATAATCAGGATTGGTTTTTGTGTCAGATTACGAGCAATGCGGGAATTGACCAGAAAGCGATTGAAATAAAGAATTCGGATTTTGAAAAAGGCTCTCTTCAACGCATAAGTTTTGCACGTCCCGATAAAATTTTTACCGGACATAAAAGTTTGATAAACCGCCGGATCGGAATTTTGAGTGAAGAAACAACATCGAAAATAATTGATGCGGTTGTGGAGATTTTAAGAAATAAATAATTGTATGGGAACTTACGAAAATTTTGACGAACAGAAACAATTTGCGTGTCGTGTGATTGCCGATCACGCGCGGGCGAC
>JBBSAX010000425.1:0-2317 GCA_038251885.1 Pyrinomonadales bacterium
AATGTCAGCGATATTTTTTTCAACTGGTACGACTGGGGTGAATTTATCCGGCATCGCAAAAATCCTGTATTTTTATATGCAGCCTTCGTGAACATTAATTTGAAAATATGTAAAAAAGTCTTGCAAATTTATAGTTTTTCAAGCTATATATATTCTGTCCAAAAAAAAACCCGCGTCTTTTTATTGATTCGTTCAAATTGGTTCTGTCTATAAACACACCGAATCGAAACGAAAACTATCATTAATTTCAGACTTTTTTCCCGAAAAAAATCGGCGCGGTTTTTGATGCAGTAAAATTCAGAGTCGAATATTGATTTTTATGCTTTCTTCCGCAGGTATAACCGAACTTTTAATTGATTGGGGTAAAGGAAACAGAGAAGCTCTGGACGAACTTTTTCCGCTCGTCGAAAGAGAACTTCACCGGATGGCGCATCATTATATGCGGCGGATGAATCCCGGAAATACTTTTCAGACGACTGCGCTAATTAACGAAACCTATATCAAACTGATTGATCAGAAGAAAGTGGAGTGGCAGAATCGCGCCCATTTTTTCGGAATTGCCGCGAATATGATGCGCCGAATTCTGCTGAATTATATCCGCGATCAAAAACGTCAAAAACGCGGCGGCGAACAAGTTCAGGTTTCACTTGAAGACGCTCTGGTGATGACCGAAGAAAAATCGGATGAGATTCTCGCATTAGAAGAAGCCTTGTGCGAACTCGCCGAATTTGACGCACGCAAGGCAAAAGTCGTCGAACTTCGCTATTTCGGCGGTTTGAGCGTGGCGGAAACTGCCGAATTTTTGAAGGTTGCCGAAATTACCGTGATGCGCGATTGGAATATGGCGAAGGCGTGGCTGGCGCGAAAGATCAGAAATGGAAACTGAAACTTGGGAAAAAGTCGAGAATATATTTCACATTGCCATCGAACTGCCTTTTGCAGAAAGAAACGCCTTTCTGCAAAACGAGTGCGCGGGTAACGGCAAACTGTTTTCCGAAGTCGAATCTCTGATAAAAAGTTTCGAGAAGGATTCCCATATTCTCGACGAACCCGTTTTTGAACTCGGTCTTGACGCAATCGGCAAAAAATCACAAAAAAATCTTGCAAACTCGACCATCGGTGCTTACAAATTAGAAGAAAAAATCGGCGCGGGCGGAATGGGCGAAGTTTATAAAGCAGTTGATACGCGCTTGAATCGCCGCGTTGCCTTGAAATTTCTCTCCGCATCTCTGGAAAATGACAATTCGGCAAAACGTCAGCTCGTCAAAGAAGCGCAAGCGGTCGCAATGCTCGAACATCCGAATATTTGCGCGGTTCACGGCATCGAAGAAACCGTCGAACATCATTTTATCGTGATGCAGTATATCGAAGGCAAAACGCTCGGCGAAAGTTTCAAAGACAGATCAATCGGCGTTGCAGATTTCAAATCAATCACGCGGCAGATTCTGACCGCCGTTGCCGTTGCTCATTCGCACGGCGTGATTCACCGCGATCTGAAACCCGGAAATATTATGCTGACCGATGACGGACAAATCAAAGTTCTCGATTTCGGATTGGCGAAGATTATTCCGCAAAATCAGCTTTTAGGAAGTAAAACCGGCGAAGAAGTCAGCCAATTTTCGAGCAACGGTTTGGTCATCGGCACGGTTTCCTATATGTCGCCCGAACAACTTCGCGGCAAAAAACTCGATTATCGCAGCGATATTTTCAGTATCGGAATCGTTCTCTACGAATTACTTGCCCGACAAAATCCGTTCAATTGCGAAAGTCAGGCGGAGATAATCGCCGCGATTTTAAGCAATGAACCGCCGAATATTAAAGAATTTTCCGCAGATTTCCCCGAACCTCTGATTAAATTAATCGAAAAATGTCTGCACAAAAATCCGGCGGATCGTTTTCAATCGGCGGCGGAAATGCTCGTCGAACTCGACACCGCCGAAACTGAAAACGTAGTCTGGGCAAGATTAAGACGCAGAAAGAGTTTTTTTGTCAAAGCGATGTTTGCCGCCATTATTTTGTTCACGGTGTTGGCGTTCACATTTTTCTCGAATTTTAAATCGCCACGCCGGACTCTTGCCGTAATGCCGATCACTTTCGATAATACGCAAGCCGACAAAAAATATCTGGCTGACGGTTTGACCGCGAGTTTTATTGAAGAATTATCTAATTTATCGGAGCAGGGCTTTCTCATAAAAATTGAAAACAAGGCGGCAAAGAGTTATTTTTATAGTTTTGCGAAACAGAAAAGTAACCAATTATGCTGCCTTGTCAAGAAAATAGTAGAAGTTTTTTCGAGAAACTGCAACGTGCCGAAGGC
>JBBSAX010000426.1:0-2251 GCA_038251885.1 Pyrinomonadales bacterium
GAAACAAAAGAAATAAATTTCGCCGTCAGCGAAAAAGGAACTTACCGCGTCGAGGTTTATCTCGATTCTCTTGGAAGTTCTTTCGATCAAATGCCCTGGATAATCTCAAATCCGATTTATGTGAAGTAATTACGCGAGTTGAAAAAGTTTTTCAGGCTTTATAAAGTGTGTAAAAAATTGTCTGCACAACATTTTAATTAACCATTTACCATTCACAATTCACCATTAGTGGTTATTTATACATTTTCTTGAAACCTTTTTGCGTATCTTGCGGTATATAAAATCAAACTTTTCTTTTTTAAAAAAGTCTAAAAATTTAAATTTTCAGGAGAACTAATAATAATGTTAAGACGCAAATTTTTGAGCGCGTTTATGCTTTACGCCTTTTTGCTTCCGACCGTTGCGTTTGCACAAACTTCCGCGCCGGCGGTTTATACTGCACCGGCGGCGGACATTGCAAAAATCAAAGAAGAAGGATTGAAAAATTCGCAGGTAATGAACACTTTGTCTTATCTGACAGACGTGATCGGCGGTCGTTTGACCAACTCGCCGAATATGAAACGCGCCAACGAATGGACGCGCGACGAGATGAAGAAATGGGGAATGCAAAACGCCAAACTCGAAGCGTGGGGACCTTTCGGACGCGGTTGGGAACTTAAAAATTTTATGGCGCAAGTCGTCGAGCCGCAAGCGATTCCGGTAATTGCTTACCCGAAGGCGTGGTCGCCTTCGACGAAAGGCGCAATAACGGGCGAAGTCGTTTATTTTGAAGCTAAAACTGACGAAGATTTCGCTAAATATAAAGGCAAATTGAACGGAAAAATCGTTTTGATGTCGCCGCTTCGTGAAGTCAAAGCTGAAGATAAAGTTTTGATGGCGCGTTATACGGACGAAGAATTAATGAAAATGTCAGAAGCTCCCGATCCGTCACTCGCGCCGCGTCAACAAAGACCGGATCAGCCGCAAATGTCGCCGCAGATGATGGAACGCTTAAAAGGTTTTATCACGAGTTTGAAAGCGATGAATTTTATTATCGCGGAAGGCGCGGCAGTCGTCATTGACAGCAGTTTCCGCGGAACGGGCGGAACGCTTTTTGTTTCCGGCGCGAGTGTCGCTCAGGAAGTTCCCGAAAATCCGATGGATTTATTTACCCGTCGCGGTGATCGTCTTTCGCCGCAAGACAAAGCCGCCGAAAGCAAAATGCTGCCACAAATGACGATGGCAATCGAAGATTACAACCGCTTGGTGAGAATGATTAAATTCGGCGTAAAACCGAAAATGACCGTAAATATTGACGCGCAATATCACGACGAAGACTTAATGGGATACAACACGGTTGCCGAAATTCCGGGAACTGATCCGAAATTAAAAGATGAAATCGTAATGCTCGGCGGACACTTGGATTCGTGGCATTCTTCGACCGGCGCGACTGACAACGCCGCCGGAAGTGCTGTTGCGATGGAAGCCGCACGAATCATTATGGCTTCGGGTTTGAAACCGCGCCGCACGATTCGCGTCGCGCTCTGGTCGGGCGAAGAACAGGGATTATACGGTTCGCGTGCTTACGTTAAACAACATTTTGGCGAAATGAAGGGCGAAGGCGCAAACCGTGAACTCGTCAAAACTCCCGAATACGAAAAACTTTCCGCTTATTACAATCTCGATAACGGGACAGGCAGAATTCGCGGCGTTTATACGCAAGGAAATTCAGCAGTTGCACCGATCTTCAAACAATGGCTGATGCCTTTTGCCGATATGGACGCAAAAACCATCACGCTTTCAAATACGGGCGGAACGGATCATCTTTCGTTCGACGGAATCGGACTTCCCGGTTTCCAATTCATTCAAGACGAAATCGAATACGACACGAGAACACATCACTCGAATCAGGACAATTTCGACCGCATCCAAGCCGATGATATGAAACAAGCCGCAACGATTATGGCTGCTTTTGTTTATCAAACGTCAATGATGGACGGAAAAATTCCGCGCAAAGTAATGCCGTAAAACGCAACTGAAATTAAAAAGATTGAAGATGATAAACTCTGTCATCTTCAATCTTTTTTATGTTTGATTTGGGATTTCTTCTTCAATGATAATGCGCGAAGTTTGATGAGTTTCGACGATGATTTCCGAAATAATTTCGTCGGAAACATCGGAAAAATCGAAAGCTGCAATTTTGGTCAAGGCAATTGATTCGTTGAAATTCAAACCGCGTCCTTGATTGTAAGCGTTGGTAAAATCTTGCGGA
>JBBSAX010000427.1:0-2196 GCA_038251885.1 Pyrinomonadales bacterium
AATCTTTTAGGCAATCAAAATCGCGGGGTTTTAGCAACGATCAGTTCGATGTTTTCAAGTGAAAAGTCTGCAACTGAAAAAGAACCTTCGCTTCCGACTTTGAGTGAAACTTCTATTGATTCAACAAATCAAGAACAGATCAAGCTGACAGGGGAAGAACAAGAACGCGCCAACCAGTATGCCGGAACTCTTTTGAGCGGACTCGATGTAGAGCAGGTTGAAAAAACAAATATAGTTAATATCAAGGTTGCGAGCACCAAGCCCGAATTAGCCGCCAAAGTTGCCAATACCGTCGCTGAAGCATTTATAAAAAAAGATAGAGAAAGCGGATCTGAAGGAGCGAGAAAAACTAATGAAGATTTGAAAAAATCTATTGACGAGCTAAAAGCTACAATCGAAAAAGACCAGCAGAAACTTATTAATGATCAAAGTTCAAGCGGACTTCCATTAATGGGGGAGAAAGGACAGGAATTGAACGCCGGTAGATTGCAAACCGCCAGTAATCAATTGTTAGCGGCAAAAGATGAACGCAGAAAGATCGAAGCAGATTATAATGCCGCTATTCGTGCCAATGCTAACGGCGAGATTTTTGCCGTTTTAGGCGGTAATCAAGCGGTTCAGGAAATGCGAAAACAAATTGCCGACAAAAAGGCAAAACTCGAAACCCGTATTCAGGATCTCCGAAGTCAAATTCAGGATCTAACCGCCAAGAAGAGCCAACTTTTAGCGCGTTATACGGAGGAATACAAGGACGTTATCGCCGTCAACGAAGAGATTAGAAAACGCGAAGAGATTCTGGCAAGAACGGAAAAAGAAAACTCGTCAATTATCGAAATGGACGAGAAAAAAATTAAACAGGACGTTGCTAAAGAAGTTCTGACCGGAAAGGCTGCCGAACTCAATGCCGCCAAGATACGTGAAGGACAACTTCAACAAGCGTATGATTCTGAAGTTACCGAAGCCAATCAGCAAGGTGTCGCAACTACCGAATTAACCACTTTGATCCGACAAATTGACACGAATCGCGGATTGCTCGATACATATAGTCAAAGACAGAAAGAACAGGAATTACTGATCAGCACCAGCAGTCCTGACAATATCAGAGTTACCACCAAGGCAATAGTTCCGTCATCGCCAATCGGACCGAATCGAAACCGCAATATTATTGTCGCTTTTTTAATTTCACTGGCAGCCGGAATCGGGCTGGCATTTTTACTCGATTATTTGGATGATTCGGTTAAATCTTCTGACGACATCGGCAGACATTTACGATTGCCGACACTTGCGCTGATTCCGCATCAAAATCTGGTTGAGAAGCGAAAACTTTTAAATAACAAAAACGGTGGAGGCACACAATCCACGGCTCTGATTGCGCTTGAGGATAACCGTTCGGCAATGGCGGAAGCATATCGCCATTTGCGGACTTCTCTGCTGTTTTCATCCGCCGGAAATCCGCCGCGAACAATTCTAGTAACATCATCGCAGCCGTCCGAAGGAAAAACAACGACGGCGATAAATACAGCGATTACGCTGGCTCAATCAGGTGCGGAAGTCGTGATTATTGACTGCGATCTGCGCCGTCCGCGTCTTCACAGCCATTTTGATTTGGAAAATACAAACGGTTTGACAAATTATCTTTCGGGCGAAAAAAATCCGAACAGTTTATTAAAGCCTTATGCAAATTTACCGAACTTGAAGATCATTACGAGTGGACCGATTCCGCCGAATCCGGCTGAACTTCTTAGTTCAAACGAGATGAAAAATCTCTTGCAATTCTTAAAAGGCAACTTCAAACATATTGTCATTGACTCGCCGCCGGCAATTTCATTTACCGACGCGGCAATTCTTTCGACATTGGTTGACGGCGTGGTTCTGGTCGCATTGGCAGGAAAGAGTTCGATTCATCTGATGCGTCGTTTCAAACAAAGACTCGGAACTATCGGCGCAAGAATCTACGGCGTAGTGCTTAACGGCATCAAATCAAATTCGGTCGAATACGGTTACTACGGCTACGGCTACTCGAAATACTATTCCGCTAATGATGACGATTCAACACCTTTATTGGAAGACGTTGATGAAATTGCTTCCATTCACGATACAAAAGGTTGAGAGTAAAAAAAAGGTCAAAAGGGAAAAAGCTGTTTGTATAAATTCAAGCAGCTTTTTTATTTTTTACTTTTAAACATTTTCACTTTA
>JBBSAX010000428.1:0-2146 GCA_038251885.1 Pyrinomonadales bacterium
GGTCGGTTTTTGATTGCAACCTGTTCATCTTCGACCTTTTTTATATTTTGTTTCGTTAAATCTGAAACTGAATCTTCAACTTGTTCGGGTTTAACAATCTGTTCGGGTTTAACAATTTCAGTTGTCTTAACGGTTTCTTTGATCTTTTTTTCTTTTTCTTGACCAAAAACGCTTAAAGTGGTTAGGCTGACCAACAGCACAAAAAAGCACAAAGACCAAAAAATTTTATTTTTTTTCATAAAATAGCTCCAACTCAAATTCGGTTTTAGAGATTCTTGATTTTCAGATTCTCTTTTACTTGGAAAAGTTTGTATTTTTTTACCGATCTTTAAATAAATTAACTCAAAAAACAGTTATAATAACAGACATCTATCTAAAATCACAATTTATAATTAACACTTTACATTGTTTTAAAGTGTCGGTTAAATACGTTAGAATTCTTTCCTGAATTTACCTTTAAATACTAAGATACTAAAAATGGATAACGCAACGCCGATGCTTCGGCAATATTTGGAAATAAAAAAGAAATATCCCGGCACGCTTCTCTTTTTTCGGCTTGGCGATTTTTATGAATTATTTAATGAAGACGCGAAAATCGGTTCACGCGAACTCGAAATCACTCTAACAGCACGGCAAAAAACTGGTAATAACCCGATTCCGATGTGCGGAGTTCCGCATCACGCGGCGGCAGGTTATATTGCCAGACTCGTTAAAAAAGGCTATCGCGTTGCGATTTGTGAGCAAACTGAAGACGCAACTTCTGAAAAAAAACTCGTCAAACGCGAAGTAGTTCGCGTCATCACGCCCGGAACAGCGATTGACCCCCAACTTCTTGAATCGAAAGAATCCGTTTATCTCGCATCGGTCTGCGGTTCGGGCGAAAAATTTGGCGCGGCATTTTTGGAACTTTCCACCGGAGAATTTTTCACCACGCAGTTTGAAGGTTCGAATGCTTTTGCAGATGTCTGCGGCGAAATCGAAAATATCGCGCCGCGTGAACTTCTATTTCCTGAAAGTTTAAGTAAATTAATCGAAAAAACTTTCGGAAATTCAAATCAGCAAAAATTGCCGGAAAATGTTGTTTCAATTTCCTCTACTCAAACTCAAAAATTTTCAACAACTTTGACATCTTTGGACGATTGGCTATTTCACGCCGAAGATTGCGAAAATTTATTAAAACAACAACTAAATGTAAAAGAATTATCCGGCTTCGGTCTTGATTGCAAAACCGAAGCGATTCGCGCCGCCGGTGCTTGTCTTTACTATGCAAGGGAAACTCAAAAGGCTTCGGCAAATCACATTTCGGAAATAAATTATTACGCCGCTAATGATTTTATGGTTTTGGATGCGATTACGCTCCGAAATCTTGAAATAATCGAAACGAGAGATTCAAATAAATCCAACAAACGCACGGTTTTGGGTATCATAGATGAAACTGTCACAGGAATGGGCGCAAGACTTCTGCGTTCGTGGATTTTGCGTCCATCGGTTAAACGAAGCGAGATTCAAACAAGACTTTCCGCCGTTTCCGAATTAACCGATTCGATTTTGCGCGATAAAATCAGACATCTTTTAAAGGAAGTCGCCGATTTAGAAAGATTGATCGGACGCTTGAATCTCGGAACGGCTTCGCCGCGCGATCTTCTTGCACTCAATCGTTCCCTTTCACAAACTCCGAATATCAATTTTACGTTATCGGACGCATCCTCGCTTTTATTACAGGTTTTGAGCGAAAACATTTTTGAACTAATTGATATTCGTCATTTAATAGAAAGATCAATTTCTGACGAACCACCGATGAATATCACTGACGGCGGTGTGATTCGAAATGGTTTTAATGATGAATTGGACGAACTTAGAAACATTAGTAAAAACGCAAAACAAACCATTGCCAGTTTTGAAACAAACGAAAAACAGCGAACCGGAATAAACAACTTAAGAATAAAATTCAATAATGTTTTCGGTTATTTTATCGAAGTTTCAAAAGGAAATATTTCGCGTGTTCCTGAAAATTATGAACGCCGTCAAACCTTAACAAACGCCGAAAGATACACGACTCCTCAATTAAAAGAATGGGAAGTTAAAGTTTTAGGCGCGGAAGAAAAAATAAAAGAAATTGAAGTCGAACTCTTTAAACAAATTAGAA
>JBBSAX010000429.1:0-2111 GCA_038251885.1 Pyrinomonadales bacterium
GGTTTTGTAAAAACAAAGGGTTGGTTTTAATAGTTTTGATGAATTGATTTTTATCAATTCATTTTGCCTCAATCCTAAAGGATGTAAATTGCTAAAAATCCATTCATCCTTCAGGAATGAGGCAAAGGAAGAAAATAATAAATTTACATCCTTTTAGCTTAAATGTTTTTTTATCGGACATTAATAAATCAGAATATAAAAATAATTGTCTTGATATTTTTTTTTATCACTTATCTAAATATTGCCTGTTCGCAGATGATTTTTTATCAGTAAAACGAAACAATAACTAAATATTTTCAGAATTTCCAGAAAGTATTCGGAAAAAAAATGAGGTATTTATTCTTCTTATTTCATGATCGGTATAGGACCCAATTGGAAGTAAAGTTTGAGAAGAATAAAATTTAAGTATTGTAGAAATATTTTGTAATATTGTATGTAATAAAAGGAAGGTGTTTGTTTAAATTTGTTTGTAACCGTTTATGTCGTTTGTAAGCTTTTGTAAATGGACTTGGTGGTGTAGAATAGTTACCTGCAACCTTTTTGATAACTTTAAATAGGTAACTTTGAGCCAAAAGAAGAAAGCAAAAACATAACGGTCAACAAAACTGATAAACAAAAACAAAATGGCAACAGCAAAAAAAGACAAAGACAAAACCAATCCCCCTGCCACAGTGCAGAACTTTCCCATTGTAGGTATTGGCGCAAGTGCTGGTGGGCTTGATGCCTTCAAACGTTTGCTCACTGCAATACCCGAAGTTTCAGGAATGGCGTATGTGCTGGTGCAGCATCTTGACCCCACGCACGAAAGTATTTTGCCTGAGATTTTGCAGCGGGTAACAAAAATTCCGGTGTATGAAATCACCGATGATATTCATCTTGCACCCGACCGCATTTATATTATTCCTTCCAACAAAATTCTTACATCAACTGATGGTGTGCTGCAACTCACTCCCCGCGTCAAAAAAATCATCAATCTTTCTATTGATATTTTTTTTACATCGCTTGCCGATGTGCATAAAGAGTTTGCAGTAGGTGTTGTGTTATCGGGCACAGGCAGCGATGGCACTCAAGGTTTGAAAGCCATCAAAGAACACGGAGGCATCAGCATTGCGCAGGACTCGGAGTCCGCTGCTTACGACAGTATGCCGCAAAGTGCAGTGAATGCAGGAGTAGTTGATTTTATTTTAGCTCCCGAAAAAATTCCCGCGCAGCTTTTGCAAATCAACAGCGCATACAAAACCAGTCATTTTTTCAAAGAACCAGAAGAACTGCCGAAAGACGATGAAGCTGTTTTTAAACAAATTATTTTGTTGCTTCGCCAGCGCAGCGGTGTTGATTTTAGTTATTACAAGCAGCCGACTTTTTACAGGCGCATAGCACGGAGAATTGCCATTGCCAAAAAGAAAAACCTTGCCGACTACTTAAAATTTTTGCGCACCGATAAAGCCGAACAGGATGCACTCTTTCAGGATGTGCTCATTCCGGTTACTTCTTTTTTCCGCGACCCGAAAACATTTCTCGCATTAACCGAAACCGTTTTTCCTGCTATTCTAAAAAATAAAGCGGCAGATGAAGTTATTCGTATTTGGATTGCGGGGTGTTCCACTGGAGAAGAGGCCTATTCCATTGCCATTTGTTTGCACGAATTTTTAGGAGAGAAATCGGCTCATCCAAAAATTCAAATCTTTGCTTCCGATATTTCTGATAAAGCAATCAAGAAAGCACGCGCAGCCATTTACACCAAAGCCGATGTAGGAATACTTTCAGCCATTCAAGTCAAGAATTATTTTGTAAAAAATAATGGCGGCTATGAGGTAAACAAACTCATTCGTGATATGTGCGTATTTGCCCCGCACAATTTTTTGAAAGACCCGCCATTTGCAAAAATGGATTTGATTACTTGCCGTAATGTGCTCATTTACATGAATACTTTTTTGCAAAAGAAGGCATTCACTACATTTCATTACGCACTTAAAGAAAATGGTTTTCTTCTACTCGGTAAATCCGAAACCATTGGCACATCATCCGATTTGTTTACACAGGTTAGCAAACACGAAAAAATTTATTCGCGCAAGCCCATTCCAGGCCGGTTCATGCATGTTGCAACAGAA
>JBBSAX010000430.1:0-2092 GCA_038251885.1 Pyrinomonadales bacterium
AAATGTATCGGCAAGGAAGGAAATAAAATCAAACTTTCTCGTAAATCCGTGCTGACCGAAGAAAAATCCAGCGCAAAAGAGCAATAAAGTTAGCAACAAATAAAGTTGCCGAGGGAAATTTTAAACATCCCTCGGCAACTTTATCAAAATATTGAAGTAATTAATATTTTTTCTGGAACCCCGTGTTTATTAGAACTTATATAAAGTTGAACGACCAAAATTGAGTTATCAAACATAAGTTTTTCGATTAAAGAACCGAAAAAACGTGCAATTTTTGTAAAATTTTGGTATAGTTTCCCAAAAGTTTGGAATGTTCGCATATTTTAATTAACAAATTGGTTATCCCGACAGATTTAATAGTTCGGTAGGTTAAGAGAGATGAAAAATACAGAATTTAAAATAATTTTTTCAACCATTGTTTTGGTTTCGATGATTGCCGTTTTCAGTTCGGTAAACGCCGCACCCGTAAAGTTTAAGCAAGTCGTTCAGGTCGTCAATGCCAAACCCGGCAAAGCTAATACAGGCAGTTTTTCAACATTACGATTAGTTAATAATCCGGTAGTTTTATCTGACGGTGATGGCGACGGTGATGATGATAAAAACAAAGAGAAAAAATCTACTCAAACCCCAAAACAAGATGGTCGGGTAATTACAATTACAACTTCGGAAATTGCTGAAAATGAAGTATGTGATTGCGAATTGGTAGAAATCATTGATAAAGGCGGATTTCCCAAATGGACTCTTTTCGGGTTAGGCGCGGTTCCTCTGGCGTTTATTAAAACGGGTGAAAACGGTACGCCTACACCAACTCCGACCACAGCGACTCCAACGCCGACAACGCCACCTGTAACACCTGAACCGACACCGGAACCGATGACGCTTCTTCTTTTTGGAACAGGATTAGCCGGAGTCGGGTTTGCCGCCCGCAAAAAATTCGGTAAAAGAAAAGAAGACGAAACTGAAGATTAGTTAGCGAGATATATGAGGAAATCAGTTAATTTTACTAGCTGATTTTTATCAAAGAATTTGAGGATTAAGAAGATGAAGAAAATTAGATATAATTTATTGTTCGTTTTTGGCTTGATGCTGACATTGGGTTTAACTACGGTTTTTGCCGGCGGCAAAGATGATGAATCCAAGAAAAGACCAAAAAACACAGGTGTTTTGACTGTTAAAACAACACCTGATTCGAGAAGCGTTAAAGTTGATGGTCAGGTTTTGGGAATGAGCGGAGTCGAACAACCCGCTGAATTTTACCTTGCGCCCGGATTTCACACGCTTGAAGTCGAAGGTCCGAACGGAAAATCGTTTATCAAACAGATCGAGATCAGAAAAGATGCAAAAAATTGTGTCTGTCTGAAAATTGTCGAAAAAACTGATACGGAAGCCTGTCCTTATAATATAAGTGTTGACGGACCTGATAAAGTTTTGGAAGGTGATTTAATTACATTTGCTTCGATGGATGCTTTGAGTTATCCGACTCCTTTAAATTATGTCTGGACGGTTACGCCATCATCCGCCAAGGTTACAAGTGGACTCGGAACTTCGGCAATCACGGTTGATACGAGCGGAATGGGTGGACAGACAATTAACGCCAGCCTTGATGTCAGCGACGGACTTTATGCCAAACAGTGCGGACAGCAACTTCCGGTTGCAACAATAGTCGAATCATTACCGCCGATTGAAGCCATCAAGTTTGACGAATTTGAATCAAAAGCATTTGATGATGACAAAGCCCGACTTGATTCTTTCGCCGTTCAACTGCAAAACAGTCCCGATGCACAAGGTTATATTATTATGTATCAAGGCACGGACAAAAATAGCGTGAAAGTCAGAAACGTAGATGCTTTGAGCAAGAAAACTTTAGACTATCTCGTCAATACGAGAGGAATTGATCCGAGTCGTCTCGTCATCACAAAATGGGGAACACGCCCGTCAACGAGTTATGAATTATGGCTGATTCCGCCCGGAGCAAAAACACCTGTTCCACAAGGATATTAATCCGATTTAATTATCTTCGATCAAGGACGGCTTTTTTCAAAAGTCGTCCTTTTTTATTTTGTCCTTTGTCGGTTATCCTTTGCCCGTTGTA
>JBBSAX010000431.1:0-2083 GCA_038251885.1 Pyrinomonadales bacterium
CCCGGCGAAGCGATAATTTCCGCCAAACCCGGCGGCGGCTATCAATCAATGAGCGGAACTTCGATGGCAACACCTCACATCGCCGGATTAGCCGCGTTATTATGGGAAGCAAAACCGAATGCAACCGTCAATCAAATTGAAAAAGCTATTTATGCGTCTTGTCAGCTTTCACCCAAAATGTCTCAGATGCGGGCGAATCGCGGATTGCCAAACGGACCGAAAGCATTAGCTTTGTTATAAACAATTTGCTAAAATGGGTTCACTATGGGAGTTAATAAAAGAAAGAAGACCGATCCTGAATTGCTCAGACAAATTAATGATGTTGCTGACAATAATGATTCCATTCAGGCAGTCTTCTCACTCGATCTTCCGATGAAGAAATTGCTTGATCCGAGACAAGTTGAAGAAACCGCTTATCAGGTTTTAGACCGCGCCGAAAAAGAAGCCGGCTCAAAGCCTAAAGATGTAAATATTTTCAAAAATGTCGGAACTTTTGCAGTTTCCGCCGATGCCTCTTTTATCCGCAATATAATTGACGACCCCGATATTTCTTCGGCAGTTGCCAACAAACAGCCAAAGAAAACCAAGAAATAAATTATTTCGTTAATGCAATAAAAAATTTTAGTTACCGCAAACCTTGACCGAATTGTTGTGTTCCGAAAGTGCCGATGCCGTTTAGTCTGAAGCTGAAGACTAGGCGGTTTTCGCGTCTTGCGCCGACGTTGAAGGTGTAGAATTGGACGGTTGTGGCACAGCAGTCGGAGGCGTAGCCGAGTGTGTAGAGTGAACTGATTAAGGGCGATGTGCGGTCGAGGCGGCGGTTTTGGAAGTCGAAGAAGAGCGATGTGCCGCCGTAGAAGCCTTTGTCGCGGTTGCCGATGAAGATTGCCGGACTCCATTGCGAACCGCGCAGAGTTCCGGCTTCTTTACCGAATTCGTTACTGAATCTTTGGAATGACGGAATCAGCGTAACGGCGCGTGTGTAATAGAATGTCTGGAAAAATTTGAGCAATCTCGTGTCATAGCCGACGGTTGCGGAAATGTCGCGCAAGCCGCCGCCTTGAACACCTAAATCCATTCGCGTATTGGCAAAAATCGTCTTGCGCGGACGATAGGTTGCGTCAATGTTAATCGGCGAAAATGTGCGCGGAACGCCGCCAAAGGTGAAAGCTGTCAGCGATGTAATCGGATTAATTTGATTACGTCTGCCGGGAGTTAATGCGCCGCCGAAATATGGATCGGCGAAGTATTTGCCGCGAACGGTCAGCGTGAAAATCTCATACGGTTGGATTGATAAAGGTTCTTTTTCATCCGCCGTTTTTTTGCTAATGATTCTCTGCGCCGCGTTTGTCACGGCTTCGGTGTATTTTCTCGTGTAAAAACGATTTGTCACGCCGTATTCGATTTCGTTGGTATCGGTTTCAGTATCGGAAAAATCGAAGCGGATGATTTTGTCAAAATTATCAATTCCTTTGACGTAACGATAGGTTAAAAACGGTTCGATGACGTGGCGGAAGCGAAATTTATCGTCTTTGCCGTAGAAATTTCGCGCCAGTGCGACCGGGCGAAAGTCGAGTTCGAGTTCGCCGTATTTGCGAATGACATCGCGCCCGACGACATTTCGCAGATCGTTGAATGAATTTGAATAATAGGTGACGCGAACTCCGGCAGTTGCAGTCAGCGACGCATATTTAAAGTTAAGCGGAAGTGTAACTTGCGGATGAACGTCAAAACGCTGTCCGATGGCGGGCGAAACGACCGGATCGCTGCCCGTTTGCCGCCTGTAAAGGTTGATGCTGTCAACTTCTTCACGGCGCGAAACACCTTCCAGACTCGTTTTAAAGGAAAAATAAGCGTTTTTGAAAAATGAGATCGGTGCGGGTCGTTTATCAAAATTTATGCTCGGCAAATTGTTGGTTTTGATGCGAACATTCGGAATCGAGATCACCTGCGAACGCGCCAGAATATTCATTGTGTAATTATTCCAACTTTTGGTAACAAAGGCTTGCGAAACTTCAATCGGTGAAATAATTTGCTGAATGCCGTCGGAAAAAACCTGCCGGAAAGCAAGGCTCGAAGTCAG
>JBBSAX010000432.1:0-2077 GCA_038251885.1 Pyrinomonadales bacterium
CGGTTTTTCCGACGAGCGCAACGGTTTGTCCCTGCTCGATTTTCAAATCTATATTTTTCAAAACAAGTGTTTCATCGTATGAAAAATTCAGATTGCGAAATTCGATTTTGCCTTTGATTTTTGGTTTTTCTTTTACATCAACTTCATCTTTTATTGTTGGAATAGTTTCGAGAATCGAGTTGAATCTTTTTAAACTCGCTGTTCCGCGTTGATAAAGATTGACGACGTAACCGAGTGCGATCAAATACCAGATCATTCTTTGCAAATAAAGCATAAATGCTGAAAAATCGCCCGCCGTGATTTCGCCACGCGCCGCCATCGGAACGCCGACTGCGATGATAATTACAAAACTCAAACCGATAAAAAAGTATAAAAGCGGACGCATCGCCGCGCCGAACTTGACGAGCGCAATGTTTCTTTTCGCATATTCGCGGTTGAGTTCCTGAAATTTTTCGATTTCCGCGTCTTCTTGAGCGTAGGCGCGGACGACTCTCACGCCTGACAGATTTTCTTGGGCGCGTGCCGTGATATTTGAGAAAAATTCCTGAATTTTCTCAAAACGGACGTGAATTTGCTGACCTAAAAATTTGACCGTTAAGGACACAAAAGGCATCGGAATCAGCAAAAACAGCGTTAATCGGACGCTGATATTAAGCATAATCGGCAAAACGATTGCCAAAGCAAAAACGGCTTGAAAGCTGTATAAGATCATCGGTCCGACGATTTGCCGGATCGCGCTCAGATCATTTGTCGCCCGCGCCATCAGATCGCCGACGCGATTATTTTGAAAATATTCGAGCGGTTGATCTACGAGCGCGGCATAGAAATCGCGGCGCATATCGTATTCAATATGACGCGAAGCATTGATCAAAAGCCGCCGTTGCCAAAACAGAAAAACTCCCGCAAAAAGACTGACTACCAAAATCGCAATCGGATAATAAACGACCTTTTGCCACGTAATTTCCTTGCCCAAATCATCAATGGCGTGTCCGACAAGGTAAGGCACGAGCAAGCTAAAAACCATCGAAATCAGAATAAAAACTATTCCGGCGATGATGTGCCATTTGTAAGGCTTGAAATATTTCCCGAATTTTTTAAGTTCTTCCATAGAAAGTCTGGGAAGTCTGGGAAGTTTGGGAAGTCTGGAAAGTCGAAGAGTTTCTTCCAAGACTTTCCAGACTTCCCAAACTTTCTAGACTTTTGAATAAGTTGAAAGCGCGGTTGCAACCAACTTTTTTTCTTCATTAAAAACTTCTGCCGAAACTGTGAAAATGCGTTTTCCGGGTTTAACGACTTTGGCAACACAGAAGATTTCGCCTTCGGTTACGGGACGCAAATAATGAACATTCAGATCAATCGTCGAAGCCTTTTCTTCTTTCGTCAGTTTTGTAATCACTGCAAAAGCCATCGCCGTATCAATCAGCGAAGCCGTTACGCCGCCGTGCAGAAGTCCGTGCGGTTGGCGAATTTCTGCGCGAACCGTTAAATTTATCGTTGCTTCGCCGTCCTTTAAATCTTTAAGTTCCATTCCGATCAATTGATTAAACGGCACTTTCGAAAAAAACTCTTGAGCTTTTTCTAAAAGCGTCGCATCAAATTCTTTAACATTTGGATTGTTATTCATTAAGATTCAAATTAAAAATTTATCAAAAAATCCCGCAAAATTCTCTATTAATAAAACCTTAAATTTTAAATTCGGCAAAAGCAAAAGTTGAAATTGGATAAAAAATCTTTTTTTGAGAATCTTTTGGTGTTATTGTTATCTTGAAAAATTTTCCCCCTTAAACCCTAAAATTAAATAAGTCCGATTTTTCAAAACAGGAGCAAACTAATGAAGCCATTTTCCCTGACAGTCAGAACCTCGTTTATTATAAGTATTCTCGTTTTCACATTGCTTTTGACTTATGCGATGGTTTTTTCCGGTAAATCCGAAGCCGCATCGGACAACGCATCGCCGAAGACGGTTTATTCAAACACTTCGCCGATCACGATCAACACGGTTGCGACACCGATGCCGTCAACCGTACTTTTTCCGGCGGCAACTTATCCTTCGACGATAAATGTTTCCGGTTTAACG
>JBBSAX010000433.1:0-2068 GCA_038251885.1 Pyrinomonadales bacterium
CCTTCCCAAGCCCAGTTTGCTTGGATAATATCGCCGGGTTGATGATAATCGGTTTTTTCCCATTCCTTCATACGTTTCATCGCGTCCTGAATATCTCCGGCGGGTGCGCCCATCAGCATCAGTGAGGGAACGCCGCGTTCGACGAATGAATAGTGATCCGAACGATAGAAAACCTTTTCGTCCGGCACAGGATCGGAAACGACTTTGATGCCGAAAGAATCTGAAACTTCTTGAAGCATCGCGCCCAAAGTCGAATGTTCCGCCCCGTAGCCGACCATTGTTTTAACGGGCGCGTAAACTTCCGTTCCAACGCCGTCGAGATTCAAATTCGCCGCAACTTTTTTAATGTCCCAAGTCGGTTTTTTCGCCCAGTATTTTGAACCGTAAAGTCCGTATTCTTCACCCGTTACGGCGAGGAAAATCATCGAACGCTTCGGTTTCATTTTGGCAAACGCTTCCGCTACGCTGAGCATTTCCGCCGTGCCGAGTGCATTGTCCGCCGCACCGTAATAGATTTTTCCGTTTTCCATTCCGTAAGCGTCATAGTGCGCTGAAAAGATAACAGCTTCTTCTTTCAATTTCGGATCAGAACCTTCGATGTAGCCGACGACATTGTTGGAAGTTCCTTTTGTAGATTTATATTTGGCGACGATTTTTGCTTTTTGATTAAGTTTGAAAGGTTTGAAATCGTTGCTTTCCGCTTGCACAAGCGCGTCTTTCAAGCTCACGCCGGATTTGGCAAAAAGTTTTTCCGCCGCGCTTGAACCGACGTAAACAAAAGGCGGCACGAACGCCGGATAACCTTGTTCATCAGGCATATTAATCTGACGGCGGCTCAAGTAGCTGATTGATTCATCCGGCGGATGATCTTCGCGCCCATGTCCGATGTAAACGAGTGCCGCCGCGCCCTGGCGAAGGATTCCTTGCGTAAAAATCATTTGCGCTTTTTGCGCTTTCCAGACATCTTTCGGAATAATTGCCGGTGGACCTTCGAGCATTACAACGATTTTTCCTGCAACATCAATACCTTTCAGATCATCGCGGTTAATTGATTTTGCCTGAATTCCATACGCGACGAAAACCATATCACCGCTGATATTTTTGTTGCCGTTATTCATCGGCACAAAAGCGTAATCCGCGCCGTGTTTTAGGGTTTCGTCGCCGATTTGAAACATTGTTTCCGAATCAACAACCGTTTCCTTAAAATCAATTTTTTGCAGATAAGAACCTTTGTCGCCGAGCGGTTTCAAACCGAGCTGCTTAAATCGTTCGGCAATCCAATTTGCCGCTTTTTCGCCGCCCGGCTGCATCGTTCCGCGACCTTCCATTTCCTTTGAAGAAAGCATCATGGTCGCTTCTTTGATCGAAGCAATCGTAATTTTTTCGGTAATTTCCTTTTCGGTTGCGGAAAGCGTCGCGGGTGCAGCCGCTTGAGCAAATGCTTGTCCGAAAAGCATCAGACCGATAAGCAGAGCGGTCAGAGATTTTTGCCACTCTGCCGCAAATTTTTTATAATTCATAAATTTTTATTAATACCTCGCAAGTTTTGGGGATTTGTAATTGAAATAGATTCACTTAAAACCGGAATAGTTGTCAAACAAAAACGTCTTCGTAAAGCGCAATGCTTAGATGAATGTTCGGCGTATCAAGTTTATTTCTACGAAGCAAACGCAGATTTTGTTTACAAACCGCTTTAATCAAAAAAAGATTTATCTGTCTTGTTAGAAATATTCGGCGTTATTTCCTATAAACATTAGATTTGTTGTATCATTCTGAACAACCAAAATTTCAAAATCTTTTCTAATTCAAAAAAATATGAAAATTAGCAAACTTATATGCGCTAGCATTTTTGTTTTTCTTTTGTCAACAGCGTCGGTCTATTCGCAGAACGCGAAACGGGCGATAACGATTGATGATTTTTTCAAGATGAAAGAGGTCAAAAATCCGCAGATCAGCCCTGACGGAAAATGGATCGCTTATACGGTTTCCGAAATGGATATGAAGGAAGACAAAAAAGAAACGCGGATTTGGATGATTCCGTCGGCGGGTGGCGAAGCAATTCCGATGA
>JBBSAX010000434.1:0-2065 GCA_038251885.1 Pyrinomonadales bacterium
AAAAACGATTGCTAGATGAGCGCGATTGGAAAGTGTTTCAAATAATTTCCCCAGAATGTATAAAGCGTAACAATTGAAGATGAGATGAATAATTCCGCCGTGCAAAGCCGCGCCGGTCAGAACGCGCCAGTATTCGCCGTTTATAAATGCTTGCTTATAAAATCCGGCGATCATTCCCGAACGGATTCCGCCGAATAAAAGTGCTTCAATCGAATCGGTCGCCATCTGCACTCCGAAAACCGCGATCAAACAAGCGATCAAAATATAGGAATAATAAGGCGTAATCGGAACTACGCGGATCACATTTTCCTGCGCTTCTTCAGTTTCTTCTGCTTCGTTTTCTGGTTGATTATCTAAAGACATATTTTGATTCTAGATTTTGGGTTACTGAAAATCAATCTAAATCCCGAAATCCAAAACTAAATTGCCAAACCGCCGTCGGGTTGAATTACTTGTCCGGTAATATATCGCGCCGAATCGGACAGCATAAAACACGCGATTTCGGCGACTTCCTGCACATTTCCGAGTCTGCCAAGAGGAATTTGCGCCAAGATTTTCGTGCGGTATTCTTCGTTCATCTCGCTTGCCATATCTGTTTCGATTAAACCGAGAGCCAAAGCATTTACTGTAATTTTTCGGCTGGCAATTTCTTTGGCGAGCGATTTTGTCAGACCGATCATTCCCGCTTTTGAAGCCGAATAATTCGACTGTCCGAGCATTCCGACCACGCCGGAGATCGAAGTGATATTCAAGATCGAACCGCCGTTTTCATTTTTCATCATCGGACGTAAAACCGCTTTTGAAAAATTCCACGCGCCTTTCAAATTCGTATCAATGACGGAATCCCAATCGTCTTCCTTCATCCTCATAATCAAATTATCGCGCGTAATTCCGGCGTTATTTATCAAAAAATCTATTGCCCCGAATTCTTCTTTGACCTTTTTAACAAATTCCGCAGATGCTTCCGTATTTGAAACGTCGCACGATTCGGCAAACGCCTTCACGCCCAAATTTTCGATTTCCGCCTTTACTTTTTCCGCTTCGTCCGCGCTTTTCGCATAATTAAACGCGACATTCGCGCCGCGTTTTGCCAATTCCAGAGCAATCGCCTTGCCGATTCCGCGTGTCGCGCCCGTGATGATTGCCGATTTTCCTTCAAATTGTTTTCCGCTCATATATTCTTAAATTTTAAAAAGTTTTCGCAAACGCACTTCAATTTCTTTCTTTTGATTTTGTGATAATTCGCCGAGTTCGCGTTTGATAATTTTAGTTGAAATTGTCATTAAACGATGAAGTCTAATTGTCAAAGAAGCTTTCAAACCCGTGTTTGCAAAATCCGAATCGCTCGCATCAATTACTAAATCCCTATCAGACGGATTTTGAGAAGTGCGACTTGTTATAAATGCTAAAACAATGTCATTGAAAGGCTGAATTTTGTCAGTCAAGCAAACGGCAGGACGCACTTTTTGACTGGAAAGATCGTCAAACGGAAATGGAACAAGAACAATTTTATATTTCATTTTGCAGAGGTTTTCCGTCTTCTAAAGTATAGATGTCTTCCGCATCATCATTCAAAAAATCAAAAACTTTATTTTCAGAAGCCGCCTTTAGCCATTCTTTGTCGTTAATATCTTTCTCTTCATCAATTAGAACGATTACACGAACCTTTGATGAAGTATTTTCAGGTAAATCTTCATCAAGCGTTAATTGACGATTTTTACCGATAGTCGCAGTTGTTTCGATGGCTCTCAGCATTTTATTAAACTCCTTATTAACAGGGAAATTTTATCACATTCAGAATAATTTTCAATTTTCTGTCCTGTAATAAAACACGAAATATTGTTACCTGCCAATAACTTTTTTTGGAAATTTTTGTTGAACTTTATGATAAATATTCCGCAGTAAAAGTTCACAATCAATCGAAGTTCATTACTGAGCGGTATAGAAATTGCTAATACGCATTTAATCGTTTAAGTAACTCATAATCAATTATTTGAGTTAGCGAATTCTTCACCACCAGTAACCAGTTTTTGCTTATTTTCCACGATTTATAAAATATCTTTCC
>JBBSAX010000435.1:0-2064 GCA_038251885.1 Pyrinomonadales bacterium
CGAGTCGCCCGTTTTTATTAAGTTGTTTTGTGGATTTCGGTCAGATAACTTTTTCGATGTAACTGAATATACCGGAATGAGCATTTTTTCAGCTTTATTCCACCGACATTTTCCTTGTTATCAACTTACTTCGCTATCAACCTCGTCCTTTATTTATTACATCTCCGAACTGCTTTGCCGACCTTTATCGGCTCCAACTGTCCGGCGGTGTTTCGATTGAATTTTCTATCATAATCTATCACCTCCTGATATTTAGACTACGACAAAACAGTTCAGGTTGTCAAAGTTTTTTAGGGACAAAATTTGTCTTTGCGGATTTCTCAACTTCTTCTTTTAGTATTTGAGTTCAATATTGGCAGTTATCGCCTTATTGGTTATAAGTGAATAGCCATTATCAAACACTAAATAGTAAACTCCTTTTCCTAAAGCTACATTGACTGTTCCAACCGTAACTTGCCCTGAATTATAGAATGTTGGCACAGTGTGACCATTTTTAAAGTTAATATATCCATCTTCATTTAAGATATATACTTTTACATCATTGCCACTTCCACCTTGAGCGAAAAATTTTCCGGTAACAATTGCATTGTTTAGAACAACAAATCTAAGTGGAAGATGATTACCTGAACGAAGAGCAAATGCGGTATTAATTAACCATACTGAATTAGTCGGTGCAATAACATTTGAATTGTTTATTGGAGGTTGAGGAATTTGATTACCTTGAAAAGCAGCATAAGTAAAAGATAAATTTTCAATTTCTGTTAAAAGCCATCCTCCGGCAATTCGTTCATAGTGAAACTTTAAGTCACCTTTCAGCTTCATCCAAATACCTCTAGCATTAGGCTCAATATCTTGGGTATATAATTTGATAGTGACTTCCGCTGTATCTTCTTCGTAATTTCTCTTCAAAACTTCGATTTCACGTTTTTCATTTTTAGCAAATGTCCAAGAAACTACATTTTCGCCCGTTTCTTCTGATGGAATTTCGTTTAGTGTTTGATTAACAATGTCTTTATAAATTTGGGCAAGTGAAATCGTTGGAGTTTGTCTTTTTCTTTTTTTGTCCAAATGATGAACTGGCAGAAAAGAGCAAGAAAATAATAAAACTCAAAGTGATTAACTTATAAGAATTTGTGGAATGCATAATTTTCTCCTGTTTTTGAAAGTAGAACTAAAATACTCTATTTATAGTCGCAAATGCAATTCTTTTTAAAACGAAGACAAAAAGGCGACTCGGATTGAATCGCTTTTCGTTTATTTGACTGTATTTTATTTCAAACTGTGGAACGTAATTTTTCGCGCAGAATATCGCTGACTACATTTTTAACTTTTACGCCTTGTTTATGGGCTTGTTCGGTGAGAACAGGCATTAAATCCGCATCAATTTCGATTTCAAAGCGTCGGCGTTTGAGTTTGACTTCCGCTTCAACGGTTTCAAATTCCGATTCGTAATCGGTTGTGTCGTGGTTGTCCCAAAATTCGGCGGCTTCTTCGTAGCTTTCAAATTCTTCGGGCAATTGTTCAATTTGCTTCTTTTTGTCGTTCATAGTATTTTCTTTCAGAATCGGTCATATCTCGCGCTGAAATCGGTAGCGCGGCAATGCTTTCTTTGCGAATGAAAAAGATAATCAAATATCTGCCTGAATCGGTTTGACCATAAGCAGCGTATAAATCTTCGCCTTTGACGCGCCCGCGTTGAGCGCGTCGGATATGCGGTTTGCCAAACAAAATTTCCTCGACTTCTTCGATATAAACTCCGTGCTTAACTTCGAGTTTTTCAACGAATTGCTCTTTCCAGATTATTTCGTAAAGTTTCATTTCGTTTTCTGTCTTTATAATTTCAAACAAAAATGCGAGATATTTGAATTCGTATCAAATTATCCCGCATTTCAGAATCTAAATCAATTTTAATTTACGATGCCTTAGGGCTTATTCAAAGTAGGGAATCTAAAGGAGTCATTATCAAACTCAAGGCTTTATCTATCAGAGCATCATAATATCGCCTTGCTTTAGCGATGTTTTCCCAGCCTATTTTTCTTAATATCCCAATTGTTAAGTTGTTTA
>JBBSAX010000436.1:0-2057 GCA_038251885.1 Pyrinomonadales bacterium
GATTTTATTGAGTCTCGAATCAACCGCCGCCCGCGCCGAAAACCTCGCAAGCAACGAAATGGTTCACGGCAGACAAATTCCGGTCGAAGAAACTCTGCAAAAACTCGAAGCCGTCGAAGTCGAAGAAATTAAGGCAATCGCTAATGAATATTTCAAAACCGAAGACATCGCGCTCGCCGCGCTCGGAAATTTGAACGGTTTGAAAATCGAACGTGAAAGATTGGATGTTTCGTAAATTGCTATGAGAAAGGAAATAAAAGGCGAAAAAATCATTTTGCGAAAATACGAACGCGATTTTGCCGAAAAACTTTTTGAAGCGGCGTTTGAATCGCGCGGCGGCGAATTTACGCGCTGGATGCCTTGGTGTCACGAAAATTATACGTTTGAAGAAAGCGAATCTTTTGTTAAGCAAACCGTCGAAAATTGGGAAACGAAAATACAATTCGGCTTTGCGATTTTTGATGCGAAAACAAACGAATTTCTAGGCGGCATCGGATTGAACCAACCGAATGAAGTTTACAAATTTTACAATCTCGGTTACTGGATTCGCATTTCGGCTCAAAATCGCGGAATTGCGAGCGAGGCAACGAACCTTTTAGCAAAAGCGGCTTTTGAAGATTTAGATATAAATAGAATCGAAATTCTCGCGGCACTCGAAAACATTCCAAGTCAAAAAACTGCCGAAAAAGCCGGAGCAATGAGCGAAGGCGTTTTGCGTAAAAGACTTATAATCGGCGACAGAATTCACGATGCAGTAATGTTTTCGTTTATCAGAGAAGATTTTGCGAACTAAATTTTGTATTCAATCGGATCAATTTCGCCCGCATTTTTAAAGCCGCGAAGACGTAAAGCGCACGAATCACAAGTTCCGCACGCTAAATCTTCGCTTCGATAACACGACCAACTTAAATGCAAAGGCGCGTTTAATTCCAAACCTTTTTTGACAATTTCGGCTTTTGTAAGATGAATTATCGGAGTTTTTATTTTGATATTCGTGTCGGGTTTTGTGCCGACTTCGATAGTTTTTTCAAACGCTTCGTAAAATTCCGGTCGGCAATCTGGATAGCCGCTCGAATCTTCCGCGACCGCGCCGATGTAAATCGAATTTGCCTTTAAGACTTCCGCCCAACTCGTCGCAATTGCCAACATATTCGCATTGCGAAACGGAACATAACTTGTCGGAATTTCTTTTGATTCTAAATCTGCTTCCGTAACTTCGATTGTTTCATCGGTCAAACTTGAGCCGCCGATTTTCGCCAGATATTCGATCGAAACGTCAAATCTTTTTTCGACATTATAAAAATCCGCGATGTCGTTAAACGCCTTTCGCTCACGTTTTTCCGTTCGTTGCCCGTAAGAAATATGCAGAAACGCGAGTTTCTCATTTTCTGCACGCGCAATCGCGGCGGTAACGCACGAATCCATTCCACCGGAAACGAGAACGATTGCAAGACTTTTATTATTCATTTAAACCGATGCAGACTTTTAACGCTAACTTTACACTTAATTTGAAGAAAACAAACCCGATAATAGCAGTTGGTAGTGTATAGAATAAAAGAATAGGAATTCCAATTTCTAATCCGCCTCTGCTTCCTAAGACCTGAGCAATTATTCCAAGTATTACAAAAATTAGGGCTATTGCAAAAGAAATGGCAGCTAAAACTAAAAAGAATACGCCGATAATCTTAAAAATCATTGTGGCAAGTTTTTGATAATGTGTCATAAATTTCTCTTCTCTAATTTATTTTCCCAAACCATCCTGCAAAATCTGCGACAAACGCCAGATGAGTTCTTCCGCTTCGCCGTCCCAAGTGTAATGAATCAACGGATTGTCGTCCGTTGTAATCGCCATAATTATGCGTCCGCGTCTTGTGTAAACTATGCCGACATCGCTTCGCAGACGATCCAATGCGCCAGATTTTGACGCGACCGGCACAGTATCCAGAACATTTCGACCAATGCCGTCTTTATACTGCTGACGTTTCAAAATTGCAATCATTTCAGCCGACGCTTGTTTGCTGACAACCTCGCCGTTTTCCAGTTTTTCGAGCAAAACC
>JBBSAX010000437.1:0-2052 GCA_038251885.1 Pyrinomonadales bacterium
GGATTTAGCTGTTTAGCCGTTTCTATTTCCTTGATCGCTTCGTCTTGTCGGTTTTTGAAGCGCGACAGAAAAGCGGCATACGAAAAATAGGCATCTGCGTTCTTCGGATCGAGTTCGATTGATTTGCGATGTTCGATTTCGGATTCTGCAAAATTCCAATCAATCGCATCTTTAACCGTCGCCAATGCTTCGTGCGCGTCCGCTAAATTCGCGTCTAAACCAACAGCTTTTGCCGCCGAATTCTGCGCCTTTTGCAAATTTTCTTCACGATTAATATTGAGATTCGCCAAATGAATCAACGCGCCGACGCGCCAAGCATAAGCCAACGCATATTCCGGGTCCTTATAAATCGCCGCCTGATAAAATTCGACTGCCTTGCGCGAACCTTCTTCGCTGATTTGTTCGTGATAATAACGTGCTTTCAAATAAAGCGCGTATGCTTCAGTATTTTCGGTCGGTCGTTTTGCCAGAAGTTCTTTTTCCCTGCCGCTTATTTTTGTGGCGAGTGATGATGTGACTTTTTCTGCGATCGAATCCTGAACGGCGAAGATATTGGTGAAAAAATCGTCAAAACTGTCAGACCAGAGCGTTGTGCCATCGCTCGTGCGAAGCATCTGGACGGTAACGCGGATTTTATTTTCAACCCGCTGAATCTTTCCTTCCAAAACCGCATCAACTTTTAATTCCCGACCAACTGTAAGCGAATCCGTTTCAAGCGCGGCATATTTTAAGACCGAACTTGTCGGTCGCACGGTGATTTGCTGCAAACTGCTCAATTTTGTAATCAGCGCATCCGCCATTCCCATTTCCAGAGATTCGTCGCCACCGTTTTTCGTCAGAGGTTTGAACGGCAAAACCGCGATGGTTTTGATCTGTGTGAAATTCCTTTGATTTTCTGCGGGCTTTGCAAAATACCAAATAAAAAATCCGATTACGAAAGTCGTTAAAATACCAATTGACGAAAGCAAAAGAGTTTTGGATGAAAATAGTGAATGCGATTTTGAAGGATTCGGAATTTCCCGCGAATCAAATTCGGCGAAATCCGCAATTTCGTTTAACTCCTTTTTTTCAACTTTTTCCGACTGATTCTCCGGTTTTATTTCGGACACTTTCGCCACAAAACGATAACCCCGGCGCGGCACGGTTTCGATAAATTTCTGCTCGGTCGGTGTTTCGCCCAAAGCGTGGCGTAATGCCGAAATATTTACATTCAAATTTGCTTCTTCAACAAAACTATCAGCTCATAAAATCTTGATGATTTCATCTTTTTCAAGCAGATGACCGTAATTTTGAACGAGTAAAACTAGCAGATCGAAAACCTTCGGTGTTAGCGTAACGATTTCGCCTTCGCGTTGCAGAAAACGCTCTTCTACATTCAGGCGAAACGCTCCGAATTCATAAATTTGTTCGTTTCTTTCGCTCATAAACCGAATTTGGCGAAAATTTGGCGTTTTTTTGGTGTTTCTTTAAGACTTTCAGCCGCTCAAAAAGTTAAATTTTCTTCATTGGCAAATAACTCAATGATTTTCAGGTTAAAAGAGTTCAAATGAATAAATCGCAAAAAGAATTTTTTACATCATTCGTCATCGTCATCGTCGCGACATTCGGAATTTGCTGCGTTCGATTTTCAAATATGCCGAAAGTTTTAGCTTCGGGCAATTTTCACCAAGTCGCTCACAAAGGCGCGGGGCAAGCCGAAATTCTGCAAAAAGCGAACGGAAAATTCGTGCTTCGGCTAAACGATTTTCGCACAACGGGAAAACCGGATTTGGAAGTTTATCTGATTTCCGCGCCGGACGCTTTTGAAAACGAAACGGTCAAACGCTCTGAAATTTTTTCGCTCGGCAAACTGCAAACGGCAGACGGCGAACAGGAATATTCTCTGCCAGCCGGACTCGATGTTCTGCAATTTCACGCGGTTACGATCTGGAACACGAAATACGAAGTCAATTATACCACTGCGCCGCTCGTACGCCATTAAGAATCAAGAAAAAAAATTATGTTGAATTCATCTATAATCGAAACAAAACAAAACACCCGCGCCGAACCCGA
>JBBSAX010000438.1:0-2031 GCA_038251885.1 Pyrinomonadales bacterium
AAATTCGCCGGCATCGTAGGAATCAATTTTTCGTGTAAAATCCTGTGTGTAAAGCTCCGCTTTGGATTTGCGGTCAATCGCCGAAACCCAGCGGAAATATCTTTCCACTTTCGGAAGACTCGCGGCTTTCACAAAACGCTTGAGATCGCGGGCGCGACTGCGCTTTAGTTCTGAAGTCGGAATAAGATCAACCGCATTTTCGATCAATTTCTTACGCAAAATTTGGGGAATTTTATGATATTTTTCCGCCATTTGCATCGCGGCATAGCGTTCATAACCGGCAAAAGATTCGTCACCGCCGTCGCCGTTTAGTGCAACCGTTACGTGCTTGCGCGTTTCTTTTGAAACGTAATATGTCGGGATCGCGCTCGAATCGGCGTAAGGTTCACCGTAATGTTCGACCAAGATCGGCAAAACTTCGAGTGCGTCGGGTTTGACGATGAATTCGTTATATTCCGCGCCGACGTGATCTGCAACGATTTTCGCATATTTCAGTTCGCTGAAATCCTGTTCTTCAAAGCCGATGGAAAATGTTTTGACGGGCTTGCTACTTTCCTGCGCCATCAATGCGACGACCGCGCTCGAATCAACTCCGCCGGAAAGAAACGCGCCGAGCGGAACTTCTGAAATCATCCGCAAGCGTGTAGATTCGCGCAAGATTCGCGTCGTTTCTTCAATCGCGTCTTCTTCGGAAATTTTAATTTTCTTGGAAAAATCCGGCTGCCAGTATCTTTGCATTTTAATTTCGCCGTCTTTCCAACGCATCCAATGCGCGGGTTCGAGTTTGCGAATTTGTTTATATGCGGTCAGCGGCGCGGGAACGCAAAGATAGGAAAGATATGCATCAATCGCTTCGTAATCAACTTCGCGCGAAATCGCGGGATGCGCCAGAAGTGCAGTAAATTCCGAACCGAAGATCAGATCGCCGTTTGCTTGATGTGAATAAAGAACAGGCTTTTTTCCGACGCGATCACGGGCAATGAACAAACTTTTATCGGTTTCGTCCCAAATTGCAAAGGCAAACATTCCGCGCAGAAAATTAACACAATCCGCGCCGTATTCATCGTAGAGATGAACGATAACTTCGGTATCGGAATTGGTTTCAAATTTATGTCCGTGCTTTTCTAAATCTGCTTTTAATTCCTGATAATTGTAGATCTCGCCGTTAAAGATAATCGCTTTGGATCTGTCTTCACTAAACATCGGCTGTTTGCCGTGAGCGATGTCAATAATCGAAAGCCGCCGCATAGCCAGACCGACCGATTCTTTAAGATAGAATCCGTCATCATCCGGTCCGCGATGGATGATACATTTATTCATCCGCTCCAGAATTTCACGGTTTGCTGTTTGTGAGTTTTTATTGACGAATCCGACTATGCCGCACATATTTTATAATGGTTAATTGTGAATGGTAAATGGTTAATCTAGATACTAAGCGAACAAAAATTTACGTATCATATTAAAATCTAACAGTCTTTTTTGCCGCGTTAAAAATCATTTTAACTTAAAATTGCAAAAATTCAGAGTGAAAGCTAAAAGTCAAAAGTAATTCACCCTACGCGATTTAGTTTCAGCCCGATTTATCGGGCTTTCCGCGAAGTGGTGATTCACCACGCTATTATAGTTTTTGAAAATTAAATCCGGCAAAAAATAAAATCCTGTTCGCAGGGAGCGCACGCATCCCTGCGTGCTGAGTGCGATAGCACGAATAAGGCGTTTGCATCAAAAAAAGTTTTGAGTAAGCAGGGGTTTTCACGCCGTTTTGCAAACGACGTGGCACGCAGGGATGCGTGCGCTCCCAGCTTAAAACTGACTTTTTATTTAACCGTCAATTTCATTATTCAATCTCTCTCATATTTTGCATTCTGTTTGCAAATTGTTTTTCACCTTCTTCGATCATCAGCCGCTTATTTTCCTTTTGCTCTTGACGCAGCCCCCAGCCGACGGCAATGAACATAAACAAAAATACCTGAATCTGTGTCCGCTGACGATAAGCCGTACCGGTATTTCCTTGATAAAGTGAATAAACCA
>JBBSAX010000439.1:0-2025 GCA_038251885.1 Pyrinomonadales bacterium
GCCTTCGGCACGTTGCAGTTTCTCGAAAAAACTTCTACTATTTTCTTGACAAGGCAGCATAATTGGTTACTTTTCTGTTTCGCAAAACTATAAAAATAACTCTTTGCCGCCTTGTTTTCAATTTTTATGAGAAAGCCCTGCATAAAGTAATAAACCGAAATCAGCCCCATCTCTGATGTGTGCGGTTCGGCGGAATATAAACGCTTGCTTCTGCGCCAACTTTTTAAGGCGCACTTTGTCGAGTTGTTTGAGATAGCCCCCAAATTCTAATTTATTTTCCTTACAAATATCTTGACAAATAATTACAAGTAACGACAATTAAATAATGACGTTTGAATGGGACGAGAACAAAGCCGTCGAGAATGAAAGAAAACACGAAGGCGTTACTTTCAAAGAAGCTGCCGAAACTTTTCTCGATGCAAATGCGGTTGAAGATTTTGATGCCGAACATTCAAACGCGAAAGAAACTCGTTATGTTCGTATCGGTAATTCATCGAAAAGATTACTACGAGTTTCATTTACGGTTCTTGCCGATGAAGCCGATGACGAAATCATCAGAATAATTTCCGCCCGTAAAGGCAAGGTGAAAGAGGAAGAAATTTATTATGAGCAAAACCGATAAAGATTTGATTTTGGAAGTTACGCAGGAAGAATATGACGAGGCGATGAAAAAAGGTTGGACGGATGATGATATTCAAAAGCCCGGAAAACATCATTATCGCCGAACGACGCGAGTTGCCAAAGCGGAAGATATTGCGCCGTCAAATATAAAAGTTCAGGTTACTTTGCGCGTTGATTTGGATGTGTTGGAGCATTTTAAAAACCGCGCTTCCCCGACGAACGCCGCGCCGTATCAAACGCAGATAAACGCCGAACTTCGGAAAATAATGGAAAAAGATTTGTCGGATAAAGCCGTTGAAATTAAGGAAAGTATTGAAACTTTGACGACGAATAAAGAATTTATTCGCGCCGTTGCCGAGCAATTAAAGGAGTTAGAAACAGTTTGAAAAATCTCGACTCAAAATCGCACGTTCGCGGCGAGTCAGTTTATTTGGATGATGTGCCGTTGGTGCAGGGGACGCTTTTTGCTTGTGTTTATGATTCGCCGGTGGCACACGGGAAATTGATTGATGTTGATATTTCCGAAGCAGAGAAGTCGGTGGGCGTGGTGAAAATTATTTTGGCGGAAGATTTGGTCGGCGAAAATCAGATCGGCGGGATTTTGCCGGATGAACCGCTGCTTGCAGACGGAGAAGTTCATTTTTGCGGAATGCCGATTGCGCTTGTTTTGGCGGAAACGGAAGAACAATCCAGACACGCGGCGAAATTGATACGCGCAGAAATCGAGCCGCTCGAAGTTATTACAGATGCGCGTGTTGCACAAATGAAGGGCGAACTTATTGCGCCGCCGAAGCATTTTAAGTTGGGCGATTCGGAAACGGCTTTTCAAAATTGCGAATATTATTTTGAAGGTCGCGCCGATGTTAATGGACAAGAACATCTTTATATCGAAACGCAGGGCGCGTATTCAATTCCGACCGAGCAAAATGGCTTGAAAATTTATTCTTCAACCCAAGGTCCGACGGCGGTTCAACGTGCGGTTTCGCGTGTTACGGGTTTGCCGATGCACCAAATTGAAGTTGATGTAACACGGCTCGGCGGCGGTTTTGGCGGGAAGGAAGATCAGGCGAACGCTTGGGCGGCACTTTGTGCGGTCGGGACGCAACTCACGAAACGACCTGTAAAATTCGCGCTTCACCGGATGGAAGATATGCGGATGACCGGAAAGCGACATCCTTATTCGGCGGATTATAAAATCGGTTTGGATAAAGATTTGAAAATTATCGCGTATGAAGTGATTTTTTATCAAAACGCGGGCGCGGCTTGTGATCTTTCGATTCCGGTTTTAGAACGGACGCTTTTTCATTGCACAAACTCTTATTTTATTCCGAATGTTTCGGCGACTGCGTATTCTTGCAAGACGAATCTGCCTCCTAACACGGCGTTTCGCGGTTTTGGCGGACC
>JBBSAX010000440.1:0-2019 GCA_038251885.1 Pyrinomonadales bacterium
ATCGCTTCCATTTTCCAACATTTCTCTAATTTTTACAGTTCCGGCAATCACATCAAACGGATTTCTGTCATATTCATATTCATACGGCGGAATTTTCCATTTGAAATCATTCGGATACATTTCAACTAAATTTTTAATTATTGCTAATCCGGTAATTACGGGTTTGAAAGTTTTTCTATCCGAAATATGCAAAAATATTCCCCCACAAACAATTTTCTGATGTTTTTGAAACGTCGGTAAAAAGTTTGTTTGCCTTAAGATAACACCCGGAAGTTCGAGTTTATTCAAACTATCTGTAAATTCTTTCGCATCAATATAAGGCGCACCTGAAATTTCAAAAGGTTTTGTCGTTCCGCGTCCTTCTGAAACCTGTGTTCCTTCGAGATAAACCGTTGACGGAAAAACTACCGCCGTATCAACAGTCGGCATATTTGGTGAAGGCAAAACCCAAGGAGCGTCCGTTTCATCATAAAAATCACTTCTCGACCAATTTTCCATTAGCACAATTTCGAGGTCGCAATTAATATCAAATTCTTTATTAAATAAAAGCGCAAGTTCCCCGACCGTTAAGCCGTGCCGCATCGGAATCGGAAACATTCCGACAAATGATTCGTGTCCGATTTCGAGCAAATTCCCTTCAATATCAATACCATTGATCGGATTAGGGCGATCACAAACAACAAATTTCTTGCCATATTTCGCACAGGCTTTCATCGCATTTGCCATCGTATATATAAATGTATAAACGCGGCATCCGACATCTTGCAGATCAAAAACGATTGCGTCCACGTTTTCCAACATTTCTTCTGTTGGTTCGCGCGTTTCACTATATAACGAATAAATCGGCAGATTTGTTTGCTTATCTATCGTATGAGATGTTTCGACCATATTATCTTGCACATCTCCGCGAATTCCGTGTTGCGGTCCGAAAAGTATCGTCAGATTTATATTCGGATTTTCAAAAAACAAATCTGCGGCATGTTGGAATTGATGATTTACCGATGCCTGATTACAAATCAAACCGATTCGCAAGTTTTTTAGAAGATCAATCTTGTCATCTAAAATCTTTTCCAATCCTAACTTAACAGATTTGCGTTGAAGTGATGTCACAACTATTTGTCCCCCCCGTTTTTGGCAAACTTTTCTGCATTTTTTACAAATTCCTTAAAAATATTATTTGATAAATCATCCGTCTTCCAAGAAAGTTCGGGATGCCATTGAACTCCCAAAACAAACCTGTCTTCACGAGTATCTTCGATGCACTCGACTATTCCATCTTTTGCCCAGGCTGTTACCTTCAAGTTTTTTCCAACATTTTTAACGGCTTGATGATGATGCGAATTGACAAAACTATTTTTTGACGTTATCAGACGCGACAAAATGCCATTGCCGTTAAATTCAATTGAATGCGAATTTCTATCGAGCGGAATTCCCTGCTCGTGTTTTACTGAATTTTCCGTCTGCGATTCGATGTCTTGAATCAAATTTCCCCCGCGCGAAACATTTAAAACCTGCATTCCGAAACAAATTGCAAGAACCGGAATTTTGTATTTTTCCGCAAAATCCAAAACCATCAAATCGGTTTCATCTTTTTCGGGAACGACGATTTTTAATTTCGGATGCGGTTCTTCATCAAAAATCAGCGGGTTGACATCCGAATCACTTCCCGGCAACAAAATTCCGTCTAAATTTTGCAGAAGATTCTTGATGTAATTTTTGTCGGGAATCAGACTTATATGCACCGGAATCGCGCCCGAATGCGCCAGAGCCTCGCTGTAATCGCGTCCGAGATAAAAGCGTCGTGTGGCGGATTCGAGGCGCATTGTGATGCCGATTTTGGGACTTTTCTTCATAAACTTTATAATGTTCAAACAATTTACAGTTATCTGTCAATTTGAGCATTTCAATTTAAAGATTTATTATTACACTTTTTATGAAACAAGAATCAAATATACCAAAAATACGTTCAACGACGGTTTTGCTCGTCCAGAGAAACGGGCAAATGGCAATGGCTGGCGA
>JBBSAX010000441.1:0-1997 GCA_038251885.1 Pyrinomonadales bacterium
GAACTGCCGTTTCGGTTTCAATTATTTTGCCGGAATTATCGTTTTGATAAACATTGCCCTTAATTTCTTCCCGAAAATTGTTTAGAGTTTCATCTTGCCCTTTTTCACGAGTGCGGGTGATTTCTTTTTCGCTGAAATTTTCAAATTTGTATTTCTCGTTTTCCCGTGTGTCGTTCGGGTAAAACTTTTCGAGCAATTCGCGGTAGGTTTCCGTGCTGACCAGAGCTTTTTCCGGCAGTTTGATGGTGATATTTGTTTTATTTTCAGCTTGGGAAATCTCGGCACGGGCGAAGGTTTTAAGAACTTCGCCGACTGTTTTGTTTTCAATATTTTGACTTTTTTGGAGTTCCTGTCCGATAATTTGCAATTTTTCGGGCGGCTGATTTTTGAGCAAAACCATAATCGCTTTGACATTGGTTTCGTTGATTTCTTTTTGTGTAAAAATCGGTGATTCTATTTTCGAGCCTAAAATTCGTGCCTGATTAAATTGGCTTAATATATGAAAACTCTTTTCTTTTTCGCCGGTTTCTTGTTTGTTTATCTGCGAGAGATTAATTTCATCTTTACTCTGTAACCGCTCATTTTTGAAGGCAAGTCGGTATTCGAGATTTTCCTTTTGCTGAGTGGCGCGCCCGTAAACGAAATCTTTTTCCTGCGACGGCAATTTTTGATAGATTTCCCGATGGTCGAAACTGTTTTTGTGTTTAAGTGCCTCATTCGGCGTTTTGACGCTTTCAAAAAAATGCTTGGTGGCAAGTAGCGAATCATTGATTTCGAGTCTTTGGAGTCTTAATTGCAGACTTTCAATCAATTTTTGTGCTTCGGGACTTGGGCTAATTTCCCCTTTCAAAAGCGATTCGGTCATTGCGCGGCGGCTCGCTCCACTGTGCGCGAAAGATAGTCGCCTGGCGGACATCTCGTTTGTGTAGTGAGCGGGCGAAGATTCGGTGAAAAGAAACTGCATTTCTTTGGAGGTCAAAGGTCGCGGCAATTTTTCCTTTTCGCCGTTTGTTAAATCTTTCCATTTGAAACCGAGGTCAGCGTTTTCCGCCCGAATTTCAGATGATATTTTCATTACATCATCGCGCGTTGCGGCGGATTCCAGTCGTAAAGCAAAATCGCGGTATCGCTCGTTTTCAAAACGAAGGCGTGTTTCGGGCTGTTTGAGTTGGTAACTGATATAAGACGAAATAAAATTTCGCTTTTCTACGGATTCTTGAGAAGGCTTGCCGACAATAATTTCCGATGAATTTTCGAGTTTAAAGGCAAAATTGGGTTTAGCATCTCTCGTTTGATTTAACTCTTTTTTGAGCGCGATTTCTTGGCTTTTATCGCTCGTTTGATGAAGTCGTGAATCATCAATTTTTGTCAACAGATTGCCAACTTCTTGTTTTTGTCGTCGGTAAAAGGTATTGATTGCTTCTTTTTCCGCCAATAGATATTCGTTTGGACTTTTGAGTTCGATGATATTTTGACGGCGCACGTCAATTTTTGGAGGTTGTTGCTCAAGGCTTTGGTTTGTTTGTGGCGTTTCGGTTCGATTGTTTCTCTGTTTTTGATAAATTGATTCAAGTCTTTTTTGTGCATCATCGCTTGCGCTTTGCCGAATCGCTTCATTGAATGGAGCGAGAATCTCTTTCGGAGTGGTGCCGTTTTCAAGTTGCCGATCAATTTCGGGCAAAGTTTCGTTGATTAGTTTGGAAATTTCAGTTGGGGTGTAATCTTCGGGGATTCGAGGAATATCCGCCCTTAAATCAATTCGCTCAAAACCTTCAGTAGTTATTTTTCCGCTCGGCTCTAATTCGATGGTCTGTTCTGAAGTTTCACGGTTGATTGCTTCTTCATAAATTTCGGCTTGATTCAAATTATCGCCTTTGTTTTCAGTAAGAGATTCAGCGGAATAGCTTTGTTCTATTTCCGCAAGCGACACGAATTCGGTTTTATCAAGCGGTTCAAGCGAGTGCATTTCTTCCGCCAGACCTTTGATTTTTTCGAGC
>JBBSAX010000442.1:0-1996 GCA_038251885.1 Pyrinomonadales bacterium
TTCGGCACGTTGCAGTTTCTCGAAAAAACTTCTACTATTTTCTTGACAAGGCAGCATAATTGGTTACTTTTCTGTTTCGCAAAACTATAAAAATAACTCTTTGCCGCCTTGTTTTCAATTTTTATGAGAAAGCCCTGTATAATCTTAATAATACTCTTTCGCCCCATCAGGCAAATTCCCGTGTAAATCTTGCTTCCTTTCTCAACAAATTCTTTCGGCTTTTCCGCCTATCTGAATATTGGACGACCTATTTCGATGACGAAATTCTTTTAACGATTTCAAAAACTTCGTCTTGTTTGGCAAGTCCCCATTCGGCAAATTTGTCTAAAATCGGACATAATGATTCGCCAAATTTGGTCAACGAGTATTCGACTTTTGGCGGAACTTCATGATAAACCTTTCTCTCAATTATGTTTACAGCTTCAAGTTCGCGTAATTGTTGCGACAGCATTTTTTCTGTAATGTTGCCCATAGCACGTCGTAGTTCGCCAAAACGCATTGTGGCTTGGTAATGATGCAGTTTCCACATTATCCGACCTTTCCATTTTCCTGACATTAAATCAATGACCGATTCAACCGGACAAAAATCGGGGTTAAATTCGCTTCCTTTAGTGGCTATTTTTCTCATACTTATCATTAGGATAGTATCAACTTAATTTTCTATACTAACCATAAAATGCAGTATTTTAAAATCTAGGAAAATATAAAGATGAAAATAGGAATTTTAGGAACGGGCAATGTCGCTCAAAATTTAGGTAATTTATTTATAAACAACGGTTTTGACGTAATGTTTGGCGGAAGAAATCCGGCGGAAAATTTGACTGGCAAAAAAGTTGAATCGTTTACCGTTACCGCCAAAAATGCTGAAGTAGTAATTTTTGCAGTTCCTTACGAGGCTTTTCGGGAAGTTGCTGAGACTTTGCAAGACGCACTTGCGGGAAAAATTGTGATTGATTTAACCAATCCGCTAAATGCAGACTGGTCGCCGTTAAATTTAGGGGCAGAAAATTCGGCAGGTGAAGAAAACGCCAAACTTTTGCCAAATTCGAGATTTGTAAAAGCCTTTAACACGGTGTTTGCTGACGTTATGAAAACCGAAAAACAAGTTTTCAATGGTCAAAAACTGACGGTTTTTATTGCAGGAGAAGATCCGGAAGCAAATAAAACGGTCGCCGATTTGGCTGAAAAAATAGGATTTTCCGCAACGATTACCGGTGGCATCAAAAATGCGAGATATTTAGAAGCAATCGCTCATTTGAACATTCAAATTGCTGTTGGAATGCAAGGTGGAACGGAAGCCGGATTTACATATTTTCAGAGGTAATTTATGAATCAACCATCAATGCAAAATTGGGAAATCGCTTGGCAAAATGCTGATGTTCAATCATTGCAAATGCAGTATTTGGAAGACGCAATAGTTTTTCCTGTTAATAAAAAAGCGATTTTTGGAAACAAAAATATCGGCGAATTTTTCAAAGGCGGTTTTACCAAATTAGATGTAAAATTTTTTCCGACAGACCTTATAATCGAAGAAACAATTGCTTTTGAAACAGGCATTTTCAAAGATTATGAAAAAGGCACAGAGAATGCAATTGCAAACGGAAACTACGTTCTGAACTGGCAACAGGAAAATGGAATTTGGAAGATAAAATTCCACACATGGACAATCTCAAACAAATCAAACAAGGCTTTCCGATAAACGGCGGAAAGCCTTGTTTGATTTGGGCTTAACTATACTCATTCCCCACTTCGGCGATTGTATTCTTGATAAATCTCGCTACCTTTATCAACAAATTCCTTCGCCTTTTCCGCCATTCCGACTGCCAAGTCATTTTTCTACGTTTTGTTCTATTTGCATACAGGGCTTTCTCATAAAAATTGAAAACAAGGCGGCAAAGAGTTATTTTTATAGTTTTGCGAAACAGAAAAGTAACCAATTATGCTGCCTTGTCAAGAAAATAGTAGAAGTTTTTTCGAGAAACTGCAACGTGCCGAA
>JBBSAX010000443.1:0-1984 GCA_038251885.1 Pyrinomonadales bacterium
TGGATTGGTTTGTTATAAAAAGATGTGAATAAATGCAGAAACACGCACGAAGTAAGTGTGTGAAACGGCACACTTACTTCGTGCGTGTTTCTGCATCAAATATCCAATTCTTTAACAAACATACTTAAATGGTTTTGGTATAATATAAAACGCTAAAAGCGTAACGCCGGCAATTAATGCATTTTTACCGATAATAAGGATTTGTGATGCAATATGCTCGTTGTAATAATTGTATATTTGATCAAAGATGGTTTGCTTATTTTCAAAGTTTTGTTGCATTTTTCTCCGTAAATTCAACCCGTAAAAACGAAAAGCACAGACAACTTAATGCCTGTGCTTTTTTGTTTGTTTCAAAGCGATAAAATTTTATCTGACAGGACTGACCGTTGTGCCAGCCGGAGTTTCATCTCTGGTTAAAACATATATTGCCGCAACTACAACAACACCTGCCAAAACTCCGATCAATGCCAATTGACCGCCGTTGCTGACGGCATTATCATCATCTTGTTTAGCCGGAAGTGCATTTGTATTTGCATTGTAGAGTCCGCCTTGACTGATAATTGCAGAACCATCAGCATTAACGATATTTACATTCACACCTTCGCTGTTCGCAACTTTGATTTGTCCGGCGGTAAGTGTTCCATTAATCACGTTATTGTCAAAACTCAGGCTTAAAACCGAATTCGGAGCTAAACTGACCGAACCGGATTTTCCTAATTTAACTGTTGCAGTTGTAGTTTCAGTGGTGGCAATCGTGCCGGATGAAAAAAACGTGCGTCCGCTAATTGCTTTTTCACCGTTGAGCATAACAGCCGGTTCATTACCATCAACACTGCTTCCCGAAACTATAAGTTCTCCCATTGCAACATTTTTCTCCGGCGCAGCCGAAGCAACCAATGAGGTGGCGGCAAAGACAGTAACCATCAGGCAGAAAGCTGTAACATTGCGAAGCCAAAAAAATTTATTTTCCATTTTCATATTTTATCGAATCCTCCGTTGAATAATCTCAATTTACCAACTTTAAATTTTTATCCGAATTAAAAGTAAAAATTTTACCTAAACTACCTAAAATGTTAAAGTTAGTTTCAATTTCAATACCAATTTTGAAGTTTGATATTGATTAAAATATTTGTAGTATTGCTAAGACTATGTGAATCTTACACTTATTATCAACAAATTGACAAGTTTAAATTTGCCTTGAATAGTTTATTTAACTCAGTTTTAATATTCAAATTTTTAAGTTTAAAGTTTAAACGGACTTTGCCTTATTCCAGAGTTCATCCATTTCAGTCAAACTTGCCTCGCCAAGGGTTTTCGCGTCTTTTCTTAATTCGGCTTCAATAAACTTAAATCTTTGGCGGAATTTTCGATTTGTTTTCTTCAATGCGGTTTCGGCATCAACATCGAGTTTTCTTGCTAAATTCAGAACCGAAAATAGAACATCGCCAAGTTCTTCGCTGATTTTTTCCTTGCTTTGATCTGAGATCGCTTCTTTCAATTCATTTAATTCTTCATCCAACTTTTCAAAAACCTGTTCGTTATTTTCCCAATCAAACCCGACTTTTGCGGCTTTTTTGGTCAATTTCTGTCCTTCGAGCAGAGCCGGAAAATGAACCGGAACGTCCTCTAAGATCGAATCGCTTTTCTTTTCCTGCTTCCCGTTTGCAGCACGTTCGGCTTTTTTTAGTTCATCCCAATTCTGCAGAACGTCGTCGGCAGTTTCGAGTTTTTTATCGGCAAAAACGTGCGGATGACGAAGAATGAGTTTTTTCGTTACGCCCGCGACGACTTCATCAATCGTAAAATCCTTTTTTTCCGCCGCAATCGTCGAATGAAAAACGACTTGAAGCAAAACATCGCCGAGTTCCTCACGCAAATTCGTTGTATCGCCCGTTTCTTCCGCTTCTTGAATCGCGTCGAAAGTTTCGTAAGTTTCTTCCAACAGATATTGCGCTAAAGATGCGTAAGTTTGTTCTCTGTCCCA
>JBBSAX010000444.1:0-1979 GCA_038251885.1 Pyrinomonadales bacterium
GTTAGTTGTTTCTTGTCCTATTAACTCGTTAGTAATTTTTTATAGTTCAAATTATACTACTAACAACGATCAACTAACGACTAACAAATAACCACTAACAAAATCTATGCCCGCACAATCAGTTCACGCATTTTCGGAAAAAGTCGCGCTCGTTACGGACGGCGCAAATCCAATCGGTCGCGCTGTCGCTCTTCAACTCGCGCTTTTAGGAAGTTATGTAATTGTCGGCTTTCCTGAAAATTCCGCCGAAAATAAAAGCGCATTAAATGAATTAAAATCTCTCGGAACTCTGGCAAATGCCGTTGAAACAGATATTAAAACTGGCGAAGGCGCGAAATTTCTCGTCGGCGAAGTTGAAAAAATGTTTGGACGATTAGATTTACTTGTCAATACTTTGAAATTTCAGAGCGATTCGCCGTTTCTTGAAACAACTGAAGACATTTGGGCAAAAACGGTTCAGGCAAATTTGAAGTCAGCGTTTTTCGTAACGCAAGCGGCGATTCCTTTGATGAAAGCGCGTCCGAAACCGGCGATTGTCAATGTCGCATATTCGGAAGAAGACAACATAACTTTTTCGGCGGTTCAATCGGGTCTGATCGGTTTTACAAAATCACTCGCCAAAGAATTCGCGCCGAAGTTTCGTGTAAATGCGGTCGAAATAAAAAGAAAGGAAAACCCGAAAATCGAAGTTCTCGATGCCGAACTTTTTCGTCCGAAAAGCGGAATCGCCGAAGACGATGTTGCGAGAGCGATTATTTATCTGCTTTCATCGGAAGCAGTCGGATTGAACGGTCAGATAATAACGGTCGCGTAAATTGATATAAGAAATCTTTTTATACGCTATAAGTTAAATTAAATTCGTGCTAAAATTGTGTCGAAATGAAACTTGATATTCTCATAATTAGGATAGGTTTTTTACTTTTTCTGGCATGCGTTGGATATTTGCTAAATCCTTTACTGTTTTTGCAAAGGGATGGCGAATTCTGGAGAGAAGGAAGCCGCTTTATGTCTGCATTATTCGGTGCAGTTATCGGAATTGTCGTAATTGCATTTGAAATGCGCGTGCGAAAAGCGACGCTCAAAACTTTGATTGGTGCGGCGGTCGGTTCGATTCTCGGAATAATCGGCGCATATCTGATCGGAATGTTGATAAGTTCGCAGGAAACCACGGCAGTTCCGGCGGAAGTCAAAACTTTTCTAACCGTCGCGCTCGCATTTTTTATGGCTTATATCGGCTTAATGGTCGGCGCGGCGAAAGGCGAATATATTGATTTATCGGCTCTTGGCGGAATTTTCTCCGACAAAAATGCGATCAAGAAAGATAACAAAGTTCTCGATACGAGCGTGATTATTGACGGACGAATTGCAGATGTCGCCGAAACTGGATTCTTGGGCGGAACTTTGATAATTCCACAATTTATTTTGACCGAACTCCAACAAGTTGCCGATTCGCCGGATTCGAGCAAACGCCAACGCGGACGGCGCGGACTCGATATGCTTCAACGTCTTCGCAACAATAATCAACTCGACATTCAAATTATCGAAACCGATTTTCCGGCGGTCAAAGAAGTTGATTTGAAACTTATCGAACTCGGCAAACTTCTCGATGCTGTAATAATTACCAATGATTTTAACTTAAACAAAGTTTCCCAACTTCGCGGAGTAAATGTCTTAAATGTCAACGAACTAGCAAATGCTTTAAAACCCGTCGTGCTTCCCGGCGAAGCGATGCGCGTGTTTATTTTGAAGGAAGGAAAAGAATATAATCAAGGCGTGGCATATCTCGACGACGGCACGATGGTTGTTGTTGATAACGCACGAAAACTGATCGGAAAAACTGCCGACATCGCCGTTACGAGCGTACTTCAAACGACCGCCGGAAAAATGATTTTCGGTCGTTTGTGGGAAGATGCCAACGAAAACGAAGAATCAAACGCCAGCATTCACGATTCGCGTTCGGCAAATTTCCGCACCGCAAC
>JBBSAX010000445.1:0-1973 GCA_038251885.1 Pyrinomonadales bacterium
AAATGCAAAACTCGGAAATTATCGCGTTGAAATCAAAAACGAAGATTCGGACGAACTCGGAACACAGAATTTTAAAGTCACGCGCTACGATTTGCCGAATTTCAGCGTTACGGCAAAACCCGATAAAACCTTTTATTTACCGACAGATAAACAAGCCGAAGTTGTCGTAAATGCCGATTATCTTTTCGGAAAACCTGTGTTGAGGGGAAAAGTCCGCGTCGTGCAGGAAAGCGAAAGACGCTGGAATTATCAAAAACAAAAATACGATGTTGAAGAAAAACAAGCATTTGAAGGCGAAGTTGACGCGGAAGGGAAATTTATCGCAAAAATCAATTTGAGCGAGGAATTATCTGACTTAGGCACAAATAGTTGGCGCAGATTTGAAGATTTGAATTTTGCGGCTTATTTCACTGATTTGACGACCAATAAAACTGAACAAAAGCGTTTTGACATTCGGCTGACGCGAGAACCGATTCATATTTATTTGGTTAGAAACCGCTATAACGAAAATCCGAATCTGCCTTTTACTTCCTATATTTCAACATTTTACGCCGACGGAACTCCGGCGGTTTGCGACGTTTCAATCAACAGCGGCGGCAAAAAGATTTCAACTCTAAAAACAAATTCGCTCGGCGCGGGAAAAGTTAAATTCGATTTTCCCAAACAAACCGACCAAAATCGGTTTTATTTCACAATTACGGCGCGAGATAAAAACGGACAAACCGGAACATTCGATGAAAACTATTATTTTGACAGCAACGACGGATTGAATATCGAAACCGAAAAAACGATTTTCAAACCCGGCGAAAGCGTCAAAATCAATCTGCTTTCATCCAAGAAAGACGCGATAGTTTATGTTGATATTGTCAAAGATTGGTCGGTCATCGAAACGCGTTTTGTCAAATTAAATGACGGCAAAGGCGATTTGAAAATTCCTTACAATCCGAGTTTCAAAGGCGAATTAACCGTCGCGGCATATTTTCCGTCGGAAAAAGAAAAGGAATATTATTACTCTGATGATCTCGTCAAAGATTCGCTCGGAATCATTTACCCCGAACAGCAAAATTTGAAACTCGAAGCGAAATTTTCCAACGCGGTTTACAAACCGAATGAAGAAGCGAGCGTGAAATTTTCAGTTTTCGACGGAATTGGCAAAGCGGTCGAAAGTGCGCTCGGCGTGGTCGTTTTTGACAAAGCGGTCGAAGAACGCGCACGAACGGACGCGGCATTTGGTTCGTATTTTAGCCGTTTTTATTCGCTTTTGGGATATTCAAAATCCTTCGGCGGAATATCGGTTAAAGATTTGAATGAACTGGATTTATCAAAACCTATTTCCGACGAACTTCAATTAGCGGCGGAAGTTATGCTGGCAAACAATTATTATTATCCGCAAATTTACCGAACTCGTTTTGACCGAAGCGAAGCAAACAGTTTTTACGCGGAATTTTTCAAAAAACAATTCACGCCGATTGAAGCATTATTGAAAAAACAGTATGAAAAAGATTACGCGCATCCGACGGATGAAAATTCGCTCAAGCAAATTTTAAGCGCGAACGGCGTAAATTTCGATGAAGTTTTTGATCCTTGGGGACAAAATTATCGCGCTAATTTCACAACCGAAAAAACACAAAACACCGTCAAATTTGAAACTGCCGGCACGGACAAACAATTCGGCACGAAAGACGATTTTGTCGTTTCTACTTCGAGTTTTGAATATTTCACGCCGACCGGAAAAGCGATTGATGCGGCGGTCAAAAATTATCACGAACAAAGCGGCAAATTTATCCGCGATAATGAAATTTTGAAAACCGAACTTCTCAAACGAAATATTGATCTGGACAATCTAAAAGATCGTTGGAATCGTGCGTATCGAATAGATTTTGAAGTTTTGCGAAGAAATTATGTCATCCGTTTTTACAGCAACGGCGCAAACGGTAATTATGAACCGAATACTTACAACAGCGACGATTTTA
>JBBSAX010000446.1:0-1970 GCA_038251885.1 Pyrinomonadales bacterium
AAGAAATAATTATCATAATCGAATAATCAAATATCAAAAAAGGAAAAATAAATATGTTTAATAGAATTTTGGCTTTATTAATGCTTTGTCTTTTAACTTCACAAGGCATTATGGCAAATACCGACGCGAAAGAAGATAGCAAATTTGAAACTCTGGCAAATAAATATATTGCCGAACTGATCGAAATGAATCCCGAATGGGCGACCAGTTTGGGCGACCATAAGAACGACGGAAGTTTGAACGATTACAGTATGAACGCCGTCAAAAAGGAGCGCGAATTTACCGACAAATATCTCAAAGAATTAAATAAGATCAACGCCGGAAACTTGAACAAGGTAAATAATGTTGATTACCGGATTTTGAAACATAATCTCGATTACACGATTTTTCAAATTGATGTTTTGAAAAGTTACGAATGGAATCCGATGTCTTACAACGTCGGCGGTGCGATCAATGATTTGATCTCCAGAGATTTTGCGCCGTTAAAGACGCGTTTGATGAGTGCAAAGTCGCGGCTTGAACAAGTTCCGAATGTCGTTGCGGCGGCAAAGTTGAATCTGAAAAATCCGCCGAAAATTTATACGGAAACCGCGATTGCCCAAAACAAAGGCACGATAAACTTAATAAAAGGCGATTTGCAAATGTTCATTGACGAAGCCGGAATGAAAGCCGAACTCGCGCCCGCGCAAGCCAAAGCGATTGCCGCGCTCGAAGATTTCGGAACCTGGATGGAAAAAGATTTACTGCCGCGTTCAAATGCAGATTTTCGACTCGGCGATGCTAAATATCGTCAAAAATTAAAATTCGCGCTTCAATCGGATTACACAAAGGAACAGATTTTAGAACGCGGAATGGCTGATTTAAAAGCGACACAGCAGAAAATGTTTGATATTGCATTTCCTCTTTACAAAAAATTCAATCCGAATATTGATTATTCGACCGTCAGACTCGATCCGAAAGCAGTTATCAAATTTGTTTTGAACAAACTCGCCGAAGATCGTCCGAATAATGAAACAATCGTTTCTCAAGCAAATCAAGATTTGAAGGAAGCGACCGAATTCGTCCGCGAGAAAAAACTCGTGACAGTTCCGACCGAACCTGTCAAAGTCATTGAAATGCCCGAATTTGCACGCGGAACTGCGGTTGCGTATTTCGATTCTGCCGGACCGCTTGAGAAAAAGAACGAAACATTTTTCACGATTTCGCCGACTCCGAAAGATTGGTCAGACACACGCAAAGAATCGTTTTACAAAGAATACAATGATTATATGCTCGAAAATTTGACCGTTCACGAAGCGATGCCGGGACATTATCTGCAAATTATGCACTCTAACAAATTCAAAGCTCCGACGCTCGTGCGTTCGCTTTTCCGCAGCGGAACTTTCACCGAAGGCTGGGCGGTTTATTCCGAACAAGTTATGGCTGATGCGGATTTTGGCGGCGATAAAGTCGAGATGCAGCAGTTAAAGATGAAACTCCGCGTCATCATCAACGCGGTCATTGACCAAAAAATCCACACCGCCGGAATGACGGAAAAGGAAGCCGTTGATTTTATGATGAACGAAGGTTTTCAGGAAGAAGGCGAAGCCGCCGGCAAATGGAAACGCGCCCAGCTTTCGTCAACTCAACTCTCGACATATTACGTCGGCTCGGTCGAAGTCGGCGACATTGCCAACGCCTACAAAGCAAAAAACAAAGACAAAGTTGATTTGCTGAAAATGCACGACGCAATGCTCTCATACGGCTCGCCCGCACCGAAATATGTTAAGGAAATGTTGGGTTTGAATTAATTTTAAACTTAACGGGAGTTTGACATAAGAAACTTGGTTTTAGTCGGAGAAACCGACGTTATATTTGTAGCCCACGATGCAAATCGTGGGAAAATGATCGTAATTTGATAAAGCCGTTGAAAATGGCGGCATAAAATCGTATGTCGCGGTTTTCAACCGCTTTATCAAATGGTCTAAACC
>JBBSAX010000447.1:0-1869 GCA_038251885.1 Pyrinomonadales bacterium
TTGGCAAACAATCCAATTTATTTTCTGCAATTCGGTTTACCGACGGACGTTCCCGTTCCGGCTGATTTCGACGGCGATACGAAAGCCGACATTGCCGTCTGGCGACCTTCGGACGGAACTTGGTATGTGCGGCGCAGTTCGGATAATTCATTGCAAATCTATCAATTCGGGACGAACGGCGATAAACCCGTCGCGGCAGACTATGATGGCGACGGAAAGGCGGATTTCGGAATTTTCCGACCTTCGACCGGGGTTTGGTATATTCAGCGAAGCACCGATAACGGCTTTACGATTCTGAGTTTCGGCACTAATACCGATAAGATTTTACCCGCCGATTACGACGGCGACGGCAAAGCCGATGTCGCGGTTTGGCGACCTTCGACCGGAGTTTGGTATGTGTTGCGAAGCACCGACGGCGGATTTACGATCATTCAATACGGAATGAACGGCGATATTCCGGTTCAGGGAGATTTTGACGGCGACGGCAAATTCGATCTCGCGGTTTATCGTCCGAGTCAAGGAGTTTGGTATGTGTTGCGAAGTTCGGATAACGCATCGCAAGCCTTTAATTACGGAGTAATTACCGACATTCCGATTCCGGCGGCATTTGTGCGTTAATAATCAGCTGAATAAAAAGGGTAAAGGAATAGGCAAATTTGCCTATTCCCCTTTTTATTCATTTAGTTTAATTTCTTTTCTTGCGTATTGCTTCTTGAAACTCGCGGATCGAAACTTGTTTATAATCTTTCGGAATTTCAAAAACCGATTCGTTGATCTCTAACTTAAGATTTCTCAATTCCACTGCCGAAATAATAGTTTTCTGCTCGCTATTTAAGGTATAAAATTCTTGTTTGACAGGGAATTTCAAGTTTTCGTCAACATAAATGAAAGTTTCCGAACTTTCATTTTCGCCTTTCACGCGATATTTTACCAGACCGTTTTCCGCGCCGAGATTTTCAAACTTTACATCGGTTTTTTGATTGAGCCATTCTGTTGTCAAAAAATTCTTCAAAGTTTCGCCTGTTTGATTTGAAACATCTGTATTTGTCGGAATTTGTGCGTAAATTTTCTGCTCAGTTTTAAGCAAAAATTGTTTATTTTCATTTAATTGCAGAAATGAAGTTCCGTTCGGATAATCGTAGCGAGTTATTTCGCCGTTTTTCGCTGCTTTGATTACGCGTTCGATCTTTTCGCCGTTTAAGAAACTCGACAAAACAATTTCTGCTTGAAAAGTTTCAGGTTCTTTATTTTCAAAAGGAATTCCGCTTTCTAATTCGCTGGCAACAAAAGTGTTTGAATTATTTTGCCCGCTTTCCGAAGTTTGCCAAAAACTGCACGATGAAAAAACCACCGAAGCGAGAAAAATCGAACACACAAATTTAACTCTTTTTGACGAAAACATTTGTAAATTAAAATCTTAGCACATTGATTTCACGCGGGCGATAAAGCAAAATATAATTTATTTTCAGAAAAAATGAGCATTCAAAAGTGGCAATTAAAATACATTTTCGGCGGATTGATTGTCAGTCCGTTTGTTCCGATTCTCTACGCGCAAGGAAAATTTGTCCGCTATAAAGTCGGCAGATTGCCCGATGCGGAAGGCGAAACAATCGGGCAAATCGGTGAAAATAAAGAAGTAATAAATCTTCTGGCAATCGGCGAATCAACCGTTGCCGGAGTCGGCGCAAAGAATCACGCGGAAGCTCTGACCGGACAATTTGCCAGACATTTAAGCGAAAAATTAAACAAAACAGTTCGCTGGCACGCGGTTGGCGAAAGCGGGATTACCGTCCGCCGAACTTTGCAGGAACTCGTTCCGAATTTACCGAAGGAAAAAATGGATGTCGTCGTCGTCGCTTTGGGCGCAAA
>JBBSAX010000448.1:0-1865 GCA_038251885.1 Pyrinomonadales bacterium
AACTCGCCCGATTCATAACCTTTCTTCCAGATTTTTCCTTGCAGAGATTTAAGCGGAGTTGATTTACGGTCAACTTCGATTAAAAATTTCAAATAGTTTGCAATTAGTTCCGGCGAATTTTCATCAAAATCTCTACCATAAATTTGGTCTAAAAAGTCTTTTCTATATTCGTCTCTTAGTTGTGCTATTTCGATTTGAATTTCGCTAAAATTATCGCGCACGAACTTGCCGATATTCTTATTTGCAAACGGAAAAAGCGTTTTGTGAACAAAATCAATCGGCGTTGTCGTGCCTTCGATGTCGAGAAGAATTACACTTATCATACAAATTAAATTGGAACGCGAACTTTAGTTCGCCAGTCAATCGGCGAACTAAAGTTTGCGTTCCGTCTATTTAACCAAATTTAGTTACGTTGCGTTAATTCTTTCGGCAATTCTTTATCAACCGCCGGACGTTCTTTCAGATCGGCGATTTCCCACATTGTCAGGAAAATTGTGCGCGTGATCTTTTCCATTTTCGGATAATCAATTTTTTCCGGTTCGTCGCCGGCTTGATGATAATCTTCGTGAACGCCGTCAAACCAAAAAACAATCGGAATTCCGCTGACCGCGTAATTGAAATGATCCGAACGGAAAAAGAAACGATTCGGGTCTTTCGGATCGTCGTATCTGTAATCATAACCCAATTTAAGATATGAATTGTTGGTCGCTTTCGTAATTTCGCCGAGTTTTGAACTCATCATTTCCGAACCGATCACATATACATCATTTTCGCCGGAAAGTTCTTTATTTCTCGGATCGGTGTCGTCAGTTTTGCGGCTTCGTCCGATCATATCAATGTTGAGTTGGGTAACAACATTTTTGATGTCAACGGTCGGAAATTTGTTGAAATATTGACTTCCCAACAAACCTTTTTCCTCGCCCGCGTGCCAGACGAAAAGAATCGAGCGTTTGGGGCGTTTTGCAGCTTTGGATAATGCTTCGGCAATCGAAAGAACCGCAACTGTTCCCGAACCGTCATCGTCCGCACCGTTCCAAATTTTATCCTCGCCTTTTGCCAGAGGATTTACGCCGACGTGGTCATAATGCGCTCCGATGGCGACCATTTCATTTTTCAAAACTGCATCGCTTCCTTCCCAAATCGCTACGACATTTTGCGTCATCATCGGAACTGACTGAGTTTCGATCATAAAATTAACTTTTTTATTTAACGCGAATGCCGTCGGATTTGTGCCAAGTTGCGAAAAACTTTTGCTTTCACCCTGAAATAATTTATCAGCGGTTTCCTTTGTGATTGTGATTGTTGGAAAAGCGGCACCTCTCTGTCTGCCTTCGGCGGCGAATTTGTCCACGCTTGCTCTGCCTTTTGCGCTTTCTTCGCGGAATAAATCCCAACGGTTTTCAACGTCTTCCGGCGCAACAATAATCAAACCTTTCGCGCCTTTCATCCGCGCATAGAATTGCGGCGGCATAATATCGCTGCCGAAACGTCCTAATTTACCTGAAAACAAATCGTCCCGCGTAACGCCTTCGGGATATTCATTTTCGCTGTAAACCACAACCGTTTTATCTTTTACGTCCAAACTGGCGAATGCGTCAATGTTTTTCGATTTAACAAACCAGCCGTCGCCGCCAAAAACAATTGGCGAATCTGCAACCATTGCTGAAGCCGGACTTGCGTAAAAATCTCTGCCGTATTTTAATTTCTGCCCGCCGATCTCAAGGGACGTTTTCGCCGTGTCGGTATTTTTGGCGGTCATCGCCATTTTTTGATAGAAAGTTCCGTTGTCGCCCGCCGGTTTAAAACCCCAACGCTCCAGCATCAAACCCATAAACTGCGCCGTCAAATCGAGTCCGCGTGAAGGC
>JBBSAX010000449.1:0-1855 GCA_038251885.1 Pyrinomonadales bacterium
ATTGAAAAATTACCGAAAATTATTGCTGATTTGGAAGAAATTTCGCTTGTTCAAGTTTGAATAAAAATAAAATCAATAATATATGAAAACAATCTTTTACCGAATTCCGGCGAGAGCATAATTTGTCTGCTTTTCATTTTTCAAAATCTCATCAACCGACCAAACCGTAACGATTTCGGCGTTGCTTCCGATGGCGATCCGTTTTCCGTCGCCGCTGAATGTCGCTGATTTTGCAATGCCTTTGCTGTAATCGGCTTGTCTTTGAGATGTGAGAAATTTTCCGGTTTCAGTATCCCAAAAATAAAACTCTTCATTTCCGGTTGTTACCAAAATCTTTCCGTCAGGTGAGATTATGCCTTGACTGATTCTGATTTTTTTTCCATCTACCCTTTCCGTTAGTGTGGAAATTAGTTTCCCGCTTGGCACATCCCAAATCTCAATTTGCCCTTTTTCCTGACCGTCTTTAGTTACTAAACGCTTTCCATCGTCTGAAAGCGTCAGCCAATGACTTCGTAATGGTTTATTGAAAATAATTTTTCCGGTTTCTACTTCCCAAACCACGGTTTTACTGCGCGTAACATCTTCAAATTTATAACGACTGGCAGTAATTAATTTACCATCAGGTGTCATCGCAACTTTATCCCAAGTATCCTGTTTTAGATAACTACCATCAGGTCTGAACTCTTTTACGAAAGAATTATCTTCCAAATTTCCCAAAGTTACAGCAGGTTGTTCAGATGAAAATCCTTCGCCATAGACAGGATTAAATTCGCGGGCAACCAATCTAAGATCAGACGTTATATTTCTCGATATTTGTCCTCCATACTTCATAACACCAGCCGTTCCTGCGCCTTTCCCATTCTTATAAATTATTGTTTTACCTTTTGAAAGCAATTTACCTGAATCAATATCATAAGTCGTGAAATAGCCGCCACCGAAAATTTTTATTATTTTTCCGTCTGAAGAAACTGCGTAGCTATTCGAGTCTTTGACTTCATATCTACCAAGCTTTTTACCATTATCTATATCAAAAACTTCCGACAAACCGATTTCGGGAAGTGCGACAACGCGAGTTCCGTCAAAATTTAGAATCGGAGCATTTTGGTTATCCAACACGATCAGCGGTTTGACCTTTTTTCCTCTTTTATCATTTTGCGAATGCGCTTTGAAATGGAAAGATGAAAAAAGAGTCAGGACAATTCCAATCGAAATGATTCCGAAGTAATTGAGCAAACTTATTAAATTGTTTTTGTGATTTTTTATCATTTTGTTAAAACACTTAATATAAATTTTCCGGCGCACAATGCTTTATCTTAATATTATCATTGTCATTTAGGCTAGTTTCTTTTCTTTAACCGAAACATTCAAGTAAAACAGATGAGAAAAGAACGCTTATTCTTTCGTCATCTCTCAAACTTTTTCAATCCCAATAATTGCAAAGTTGCTAAAAACATAAAACGCGGATTCAAAATTAAATATCTGCGCCACAGACGCTTCGGTTCTTGCGTCAGACGATAAAGCCATTCGAGTCCGAGTTTGCCCAAAACTTCGGGCGATTCTTTGACATTTCCCGCATAAAAATCAAACGACGCGCCGACTCCGAGCATTATTGCCGGAAATTTATCTCTGTGCGCCGCCATCCAATTTTCTTGTTTCGGGCAACCTAAACCCATAAATAAAATCTCCGTTTCCGAGTTTTTTATATTTTGGGTAATTTCCGAGTCTTCTTCTTCGGTCAAAGATCGAAACGGCGGCGAAAAAGCGTACGAAATTTCTAAATTCGGAAAATCTTTTTCAGCGCGTTTCAAAATCCCGTCAATAACTTCCTGCCGTCCGCCGTAAAATCCGACTTTTA
>JBBSAX010000450.1:0-1850 GCA_038251885.1 Pyrinomonadales bacterium
GAAAATGTCGAATTTCGTCAGTTTGATTTGCGCGAAGAATGGAATTTTGCCGAAAATTCGTTTGAATTTTTAACCTGCTCGCTTGCTTTGGAACACATTGAAAATATTGATTTTGTTTTTGGGCAGGCAAATAAAGTCTTGCGAACGGGCGGACAATTTTACATCGGCGAACTTCATCCGTTCAAACAATATCAGGGAAGCAAAGCGCGTTTCGACACCGATTCGGGTGTGTTTGAACTCGAATGTTACGTGCATAATATTTCGGAATTTTTTGAAGCGGCAAAAAATAATAATTTTGAAATTATAGAACTCAAAGAATGGTTTGACGATGAAGATAAAACGCAAATTCCGCGACTTTTGACAATGATTTTCAGCGCGAAAAAATAGTTGATTACGTTTTATATGAGCGATAAACCGAAAGTTTAAAATAATGAATTCGATCATAAAGATTTGGAGTATTTATGAAAACCATCAAAATTATATTTCTTTTTTTATTCATGACAGTTTTTTCAATTGGGATTAATTCTCAAATGCAAGTTGAAAGTGTCTTGTTACCTGCTTGTGAAAAACAAAATAAATGTGGATTTATAGACCTAACAGGTAAAATATTTATTAAACCAAAGTTTGTAAGTGCAGGCGAATTCTCAGAAGGACTGGCGAGGGTGCAGGTTGAAATTGAGGAATCCAAAAAATGGGGATTTATTGATAAGACAGGGAAGATTGTAATTGAAGCACAATTTGATTTAGTATGGGATTTTTCCGAAGGCTTGGCTCGCTTTCAAACAGATGAGAATATTTTTGAATATGGATTTATTGATAAAACAGGCAAAGTTGTTATCGAACCAAAATTGAGCGGCGCGATTGATTTTTCTGAAGGTTTGGCAAGAATCAGCGTGCAGCAGAAAACCGATTCTGATTCTGCAACACCTGATAAGAAAGTCTATAAATCTTGTTTTATCAATAAAAAAGGTGAAATTGTAATTTCTTGCGATTTCGATGAGGTTTCTGATTTTTCCGAAGATTTGGCGGTTGCTTTCGTCAATAAAAGAGCCGGATTTATTGATAAAAACGGAAAATGGGTAATTGAACCTGTATTTATTGATGCTAAGTCATTTTCTGAAGGCTTGGCTGCTGTGGAAGGAATTAACTCAAAGGGTGAGCGAGGTTGGGGTTATATAAACAAAAACGGGGATGTTGTTATCGGACCGCAATATTCGGATGTTTCTTCTTTTTCGGAAGGACTTGCAGCAGTCAAAGTTACTCAATACGGTAATTATGGATATATAAATCACTTCGGAAAAGTTGTAATTCCGTTTAAGTTTTCAAGCAAGCCTTCGGATTTTTCCGATGGATTAGCCGATATATATGTTGGAAATAACAATGAATACGCTCCGCGATACGCTTATATTGACAGAACTGGAAATCGTATTAGTAGAAAAACATACAGTTATGCTTTTCCTTTTAAAAACGGCATCGCTTTTGTCGGAAAACAGAATTATTTTGAAAAAATATTCGCTGTAACGGTCGGGCTTTACTCTGGCACAGAGTATTATATAAACAAGTTTGAGAAAGTAATTTGGAAAGAAAAAGGGCAATAATATTTAATTAAAAAAATTAATTCCCGATTAACCAAACTCAAAGAACAAAATCCCCCATCAAACAAAACTTTTAAGCCAAATTATTGCTTCCAACACTTTGAGTCTTTACTGGTTTTATGTTGAAATCTGTAACTTATGAGTCATAAAATATTTATCGCAGGTTCGGGCGGCATCGGTAATGCGGTTGCCGTTCTTTTACGTGAATGGTCGAAGTCGGATGTGGACGTTTTTCTTGGTGATATTTCCGAAGAA
>JBBSAX010000451.1:0-1833 GCA_038251885.1 Pyrinomonadales bacterium
GAGCGTGCTGTCAGCGTTATCAACACGCTCCTTTGCAGTCGCGTTTCCGCCATTTTAATCATTCTTTTCACGCAACTTGGTATTAATATCTATCAGAGATTTAAAGCTAAAAAGCCAGAAATCTGAAATTTCAGATTTCTGGCTTTTTAGCTTATTTTGTATAAAAACCTATTTCACCACTTCGTTTAGTTCTCGGTTAGCGGGAAACATATATTTTTCAAGCGGAATGCGGCGAAATCCGACGATGCGTTTTTCCCAGTAGCCTTCAAATTTTGAATAAGTTACGCCTTTGCTCGAAGATGCATGATAAAATCCTTTATCATCAACTACAATTCCCATATGTCCTAAGCCGTTAAAGAAAACAAGTGTTCCGAATTTATAGCGTTCGTCGCCTGCGACCGGATCGAATTGCGACCACAAAGTTCGTGCGCTGCCGCGTCCGAAATCTATTCCCGATTCATTAAAGATTGTCCAAACAAGTCCCGAACAATCGTATCTGTTCGGTCCGGTCGAGCCGTAAAGGTAGGGAATTCCCAATTTTGAATTCATCGAACTCGTCATTCTCGATTTGAGAACTGCGCCTAATCCTGCGGCATTTTTTGAAGCTGAATTATTTAAGACGGGAGCGGTCGGCTGGGATGAACCTGTTTTTTTAACTAATGAAGGAGAGTTTTGAACGACGATCTTGTTTGTCAGAGTTGGTTTCGATGTGTTTTGTGTTGAAGTTTTTGGTTGTGTTTCGGTTGACTTTGTTTGATTTTCCACAACTCGGTCGCGTTCCTGCGAAAACGCATCACTTGTAAAAACCGAAAGACAAAAAACGACACACGAAGAAATACACAATAATTTTCTCAAAGACATCAAAGAAACTCCTAATTTTTTTTATTTTTTTTAGTTACGAAATTATTTGGAAGTCGGGAAAAATTTATCCCCTTAATTTAAAAATACAGTTAAAACGACGCGCTTTCCTAAAAATGCTCCAATAAATTTAGGAATGAAATTATTAAATTGTTAATGATTGTTTTAACTTAAGACGGGGTAAATTCTCTCTTTAAAGAAATGGAATTGCAAATCCCAAAAACATTTTACACTAAAAGCAGTATGTTTTGGCAAGTTTTTTAGCGAAAAATTTTATGAAAAGCCCTTTTGAGAAGACACTTATACCTCTCGAATTCGAGAGGTATAAATCCTGCCTGCTCTTCTCCGCTTTTCCTATCCGCTTCCTTGTTGTCTTTGAATACTTAAAGAAAAGGTTTAATAAACTACTGTTTCCAAAAATTTCAATTAATTTTAAAGGAAATATGTCCTTTGTTTATAAAGTGCTTATAAACAAAGGACAAAAAGATTTTGAATTAAAAGTAAATCTAAGCTGAAAAAGAAGTTCCGCAACCGCAACCGCCGGTCGCGTTCGGATTCTCAAACGTAAATCCCGAACCCATCATATTCGATGTGTAATCAACCGTCACGCCGTTCAGATATTGTGCGCTGAACATATCAACAAAAAGTCGAACGCCGTGCTGATCAACTATAAAATCGCCCTGACGCGATTCTTCTTCGATATTCAAACTATATTGAAATCCAGAACATCCGCCCGGAACGACGCGCACGCGAAGTCCTGCGGTTTCCGGTAAATCATCTTCGCTCGACATAAATTTTTCGATCTCTACCGCCGCATTCGCCGATACATTAATTTCTACATTTGGTGCTGCTACTGCTGACATAAAATTATTTTCTCCTGATATATAATTTCCAAAGATTCAAAAAGTGAATCTTTACTTTAATTTCAATTTTACTTTAACAAAGCCGAAATCACAAGCCGAATTTGTAACACGA
>JBBSAX010000452.1:0-1780 GCA_038251885.1 Pyrinomonadales bacterium
AAAAGAAAGTTTTATCAAAATTGTTGAAGCATAAAACCTGATGCGGATTAAGTTAAATAATTGTGAGAATTAAGCCCGAAATACTTTGACAAATTAAAAACTCAGAAAAGGAAAAAATCGTTGACCGTTCGCAAATCTGTGTGTTAGTTTTTTAAAGAGGTTACATTATTAAACCTCGCTGAAAATCTCGCCGAAATTATATACAATAAAAAATTAAGTGATTACCGGATTCAATACAGACATCGTTTATGAAGGCGTAACGTATCACGTTCAGACCGAAGACAAGGGTTTGGATACGCCGCTGATTCTGTCTTTGATCTATGATCGCGGGACGATTTTGGCAAGTAAGCGTTCGCCGTATAACGATTTGCTGGAAGATTTTGATGAAAATGTGTTGTCCGAACGTCTGCAACGGCAACATAAATTGATTTGTGCGGCGATCAAAGCCGGAAGAATCGAAGATTTAAAGCGGATGACGATGAAAAATTCCGCTAACAAAAAAACAGGCAATAATCCGATAGTCGCGCCGATTGAAGTCGAAATTGTCGAAACAAGCGAACCGAATTCAGAAAAAACGGGATTTGAAACTTACATAATTCCTAGAGAGTTGCTGGAAAATTTGCCGGAATTGCAGGAACAAAAGAAATCCGCAGACTATTTGACGACAAAACTTGAGGAAATAAAACCGACGAATCTTAAATTTCTTGAGGAGAATTTAGTGCCGGAATCTCCCGCAGAGCCTCCGGCTTTGTTAGCTTTTAGAGAAATGACCATTTTTGTTGACCGAAGCGAACAGATCTTTTCGGAGGTTTCCGATCCTTTTGTCAGAGAATCGGGCAAAATTCCGATGCCGGATGACGGTTTGATATTTGAAGTGCCGAAAATTGTCGGCGAACCGATTATCGAAGAAGTCAGAATTGTCGAAGAAATGATTTTGCCCGCCGAAGCCGTGATGATTGTTTCCGAAAATATCAACCATCCGAAAATTGTTGATAATAAACTGACAATTACCTTGCTCAATGATATGAAATTTAAAAGCGGTGATCGTAAAACTCTGAATATTTCGGTTCATCGCGGTAACGAAAATTTCGGTCTGGTCAAAGCGCACGTTATTATCAAAATTCTCGGTTCATCATTTCGCCCGATCATTTTTCACGCCAAAACTGACAGCAATGGTGTTGCCGTTGTTCATTTGCAACTGCCTAATTTTAATACCGGACGCGCTGTACTTTTAATTAGAGCCTTGTATGAAGGCGAAGAAACCGATACGCGTTATGTGATTGAGCAAGATTGATTGTGGCGGGTTGATAAATTTTGGTCGTATAGGGTTAAATTAATCTATGAGAGTTTTTATCAATGGAGAAACAAAGGAAGTCGAAAAACAATTAAATTTAACCGATTTATTAAATTATTTTTCACTACCGAATGAACGAATCGCCATCGAGTTGAACAAAGAAGTCGTTCGCAAAAAAGATTGGCAGAGTATCCAAATCAAGGATGCGGATAAAATCGAAATTGTTCATTTCGTCGGCGGTGGATAATTCATTTGCAAAATTTAGATTTAAGATTGCGGATTAAAAACACATTGTTTTGAGTCCGCATTTCTTTTGTCCTTTTTTTTGCTAAACTTGAAATATACATTTGAAATATTAAATCTTAAATTTGAAATTATTTTATGACAGACACATTTAATTTAGCCGGAAAAACTTTTAATTCACGCCTGATTATCGGCACGGGAAAATATCGTTCGCATCAGGAAATGCAAGACGCGCACAAGGCT
>JBBSAX010000453.1:0-1778 GCA_038251885.1 Pyrinomonadales bacterium
AAACTGAAGATGCGTTATTAGTCTTTATGTGGCAAACATTCTCAAATCCTTTTGCGGCAACCGTGATAAGTTTCGCGGTTTCTGTTTTATTTACTTTTTTGGTTAGAAAAGCTGCTGTCAGATACGGCTTTGTCGCCGCGCCGAAAACTGATCGGTGGCACAAACGACCGACGGCGATGATGGGCGGCGTGGCAATTTATCTGACGACGATTTTAATGTTTCTCGTTTTTGTCCCGTTCACGAAAGAAGCATTTGTTATTTTAGCCGGAAGTTCGTTTCTTTTTCTCGTCGGGTTATTAGACGATTATTTCCAAATAAAACCTTATCAAAAACTGATCGGACAATTTATCGGCGTTTCGATAATCGTCAGTTTCGGACTTGTTTTGCCGTGGACAAATTCTGATATTTTAAACATTGTCATTACCGCTTTTTGGCTGATCGGCATTACCAACGCCATAAATCTGCTCGACAATATGGACGGACTTGCCGCCGGAATTTCGACGATTGCTGCGTTTGTTCTGGCTCTCGGTTTCGGGGCGAGCGAGCAACCGAATGAGCTTATATTCGTGGCGGTTTTTGTCGGCGCACTTCTCGGTTTTCTGGTTTTCAATTTTAATCCGGCTTCGATTTTTATGGGCGACAGCGGTTCGATGTTTGTCGGATTTTTCTTGGCAAGTTGTGTTTTGCTTACTCAGGTCGGCGGTCGTTCGCGCAGTATTTTGTCCGTTTTGGCAGTTCCCGCGCTGATACTTTTTGTGCCAATTTTCGATACGACATTTGTTACTATTTTGCGAAAGCTCTGGGGCAGAAAGGCTTCGCAGGGCGGACGCGATCACACTTCGCACCGGCTTGTTGCGCTCGGTCTTTCGGAACGTTCCGCCGTTTTAATGCTTTACGCTTTTGCATTGCTTGCCGGAATTTTATCGCTTTTCGTACGCGAACTCGAAACCGTGCAAAGCCTTGTGCTGATCGCGCTTTTCACTCTTGTTTTAACAATCGTCGGGGTTTATCTCTCAAAAGTTAAGGTTTATAAAGAGCAGGAAGAAGAACTCGCTTTGCAAAATAAGGCGGCGTTCGGATTTTTAGTAAACTTATCACATAAAAGACGTGTGTTTGAAGTTATTTTGGATGCGTTTCTAATCTCGCTTTCATATTACGGCGCGTATTTTTTAATTTGGGGTCCGTTTGAAAACACGGAAACGTGGGATATTTTTATAAAAAGTCTGCCGATTTTACTTGTTTTTAAACTTTTTGCATTTCTGGGAGTCGGGGTTTATCGCGGAATCTGGCGTTACACGGGTTTAAGTGATTTTATAACCTTCGGCAAAGGTGTAATTATCGGTTCGGTTTCCAGCGTTATAGCTATCTTACTTTTATATCGTTTTCAGGGATTTTCACGGACGGTTTTTGTTATTGACGCACTTCTTCTTTTAGTTTCGCTTGCCGGCAGTCGCCTTGCCTTCCGGTTTTTCCGGCAATGGCTGCCGAATCCGACAATCGGTGAACAGCGCAAAGTCTTGATTTATGGCGCGGGCGACGGCGGCGAAATGGTTTTGCGGGAACTGGAAAATAATCCCGAATGGCATTATAAACCGATTGGTTTTGTAGATGATGATCCGCTTAAAAAAGATAAAGTGATTCACGGACTGAAAGTTTTCGGCGGAAACGGTTCATTAAGGACAATTTGTATCGAGAACGGAGTCGAAGAAATCCTACTCTCATTTCGCACGATTACGCCTGAACGCCTTAAAGAAGTCAGAGAAATTTGCCAAAATGCC
>JBBSAX010000454.1:0-1768 GCA_038251885.1 Pyrinomonadales bacterium
AAATCGCGTTGGCAAGGAAATTCTTAGGAATAATCTACAACACTCTAACCAACAATTGGGTGTTTGCAGATTTCAACAATTTTGAATTGGCAGAGTGAAAACTTTGTCTTTGGAGTAGACATTCATCATAGGAGAAATAAAAAATGAAAATTGCCGAAAAAATAAAAGAAAGCAACGATGGGATCGTAAAGGATATTAAAGCAGGTAATCATGAAAAGGCGAATGCACTTGGCAAATTAGCCGCCGAAGCAATGTTCGACGGAATCAAAAGTCGTAAGTGGAAAGAATATATGAATACATATATTACCAACCAAAAACAATTGGAAAGGCTGTGCGGTGAAGATGCAGAATATCTCGCCAATGACGATAATAAAAGGGCTTTGGCTTACATCGTCGGAAATTCTATTTGTACAGTTGATACCCGTGGAGTCGCTGATGACGATGATAAACAAGGGACTTTAAATTATCTGAAACCCGAAATGATTGAAGCGTTAGATGCCGGATTATCTGCCACACCTGACACTTCTGCAAGTTCTTAATCTGAATCAAATTAGATTTTTTTGCCTGCGAATAATTCGGAAATTTTACAAAGGCACGTTTATTCGTGTTTATTCGTATCATTCGCGGGCAAATTTTCTTGACTCCAACCGTTTTTAATCGCCGTAATTTTTTGAATTATGACCAAGATAAACCAAAATCCATCCGTTTTATCAAAAGTAAACAAATCTGAAACAAAGGCTTACGCAAATCTGTTTCGCCATCGTTGGCATCGGCTTTGCGAAGATTATTTGCCCGTCAAAACGGATGATTCTATTTGGCGGTTTAACCGCAAAAGTAAGTCTGAAGAACCTTCGCAGGGTTGGAAATTTCACATTTCGGCGACGATTCTTGAGGCTTGCGATGTGTTTGAAAAAGTTGCGCCTTTTTTGATTTCACGAGGCGTGCAATTTAAAGCTCCGAAATCTTTGGAGGAACTTTCAAAAATCAATTGCGGACTCAATTACGGCTATCATCAAATTGGAAAATTCATCACGGTTTATACTCAATCGGAAAAACAAGCGGTCGAACTGGCAAAAAGACTTCACGAACTGACCGGAGAATTTTTTGCCGTTTCCGTGCCTTTTGACGAACAATATTTGCCGGAAAGTTCGGTGTTTTACCGTTACGGAGCTTTTTCAAAAATCGAAGCGACCGATGAAGAAGGAAGAAAATTTCCCGCAATCAGAAATCTGCACGGAAAATTCGTTCTCGACGACCGTTTTCACGCCGTTCCCGAATGGCTTTCAGATCCGTTTCAAATTGACAATAAAAAAGCCGAAAAAAGTTTCGCCGAAACTCCTCTGGGAATGAATTTCAAAGTTTTCCGCGCTATTACGCAGCGCGGAAAAGGCGGAACATATCAGGCTTTCGATTTTCGTCAAACCGCGCCGCGTCCGTGTATCGTCAAAGAAGGTCGGCGTAATGGCGAACTCGGCTGGAACGGTCAGGACGGTTATTTGCTGGTTAAAAATGAATTTGATGTGTTGACCATCTTGAAAAAAAGATACAAAGTCGTGCCGCAGGTTTTTGCATCTTTTGAAATATTCGGAAATTTCTATTTCGCAATGGAATATGTCGAAGGCAAAAGTTTGTATGAACTGATGAAATTTCGGCGGCGGCGATTTTCGATCAAACAAGTTTGTGAATATGCGATTGAGATTGCAAAAATCATTGAAAATATTCATCTTGCGGGCTGGATTTGGAACGATTGCAAACCGGCAAATTTAAT
>JBBSAX010000455.1:0-1767 GCA_038251885.1 Pyrinomonadales bacterium
GATCAGAATGATTGTGAATTTTGGAAACCTGTCCGCGCTCCCAGCAAATCGCCATCATCTCAAAACGCACGTCTTTGTAGATCAAATTTCGCGTGTAAAATTTATCGCTCCAATGAATGTATTTGTTGATCGTTTCGACATTCACAGGATTTTTGGCAAGAAATTGATAAACATCGTCGCATCGAAATTCTGCATCGGGAATTTCGCAAAGACCTTCGATAAGATTTTGAATTTTCACGGTTTTCATACGAATTTAACCACAGATTAACATATAACTCCACAGATTTGAAAACAATCGTCTAATTCACAACCAAATCATTAAACCTATTTTGCTAATAAAACAATTACCTCAACTCTTATTGCTTTTCCTTCACCGATTGAATCCAGTTTTTCGCCGGTTTTTGCTTTTACGCTGACGCAATCAATTTCAACTTCCAAAATTTTTGCCAGATTTTCGCGCATTTGATTAATAAACGGGCGAAGTTTCGGTTTTTCCAAACTGATTGTCGAATCAACATTTTCGATTTTAAAGCCTTTTTCCTTCAACATTCTTACGGCTTCGGATAAAAAAACAAAACTGTCTGCATCTTTCCATCTTTCGTCTTTGTCCGAAAAATGAGAACCGATGTCGCCCAACGCTAACGCGCCTAAAATCGCATCCGTAATTGCGTGTGCCAGTGCGTCCGCGTCCGAATGCCCGACTGCGCCTTTTTCCGCAGGTATTTTCACGCCGCCCAAAATCAGTTCGTGATTTTCTTCGAGCCTGTGAATGTCGTTGCCAAAACCGATTCTATACATATTTTGCCGAGTTCACGGAAAGTTTAAGGTTATAAAGCTCTGCAAACTTTCTGCAAATTACCTTAAAAATATTTCTGCAATTTCTAAATCTTCTCGTGTTGTAACTTTAATATTTTTCGCACTTCCTTCAACAAATGCAATTTCATAGCCGAGTTTTTCGACTAAAAAACATTCGTCGGTTGCTGATTCGGTCAAATCTGCATTTTCAAACGCTTTTTTCAAAATTTCAAACTGAAAACATTGTGGAGTCAAAGCGCGTCTTAAATTTTCGCGGTCAATTGTTTGTTTAATTTTATCGCCGGAAACTTGTTTAATCGTATCGGTAACTTTCGCAACAAGACAAGCCGCGCCTGTTTCTTTTGCTTTTTTAATTGTTTGTGAAATTTCTTCGCAAGTTACAAGCGGACGCGCACCGTCGTGAACTGCAACGATTTCCGCATCTTTAATCGAATTTAACCCGTTAAAAACAGATTGAGCGCGGGTTTCGCCGCCGGAAACAATTTCTTGAAGTTTTGTTATACTGTAATTTCCTAAAAGTTTTGAAAAATTTTCGATGTAATCTGTAGATAAAACTAAAATAATTTCATCAATCAAACTGCAATTTTCAAATTTTTCCAAAGTATGAATTAAAAGAGGTTTGCCGGAAATTTCAAGAAATTGTTTTGGAACTTCACCGCCGAATCTTTTCCCGCTTCCGGCAGCAACTATTATCGCAGTATTCATAATTGAAAATGATAAATGATAAATGAAATTAACCATTCGCCATTCATAATTCACCATTAAAACTAATCTATTTCTTCGATTATCGTGTTTTGACGAAGTTCGCGTGTTGCGGTGCGGAAATTTGCCGAACGCGAATCGTGAATGCTGGCGTTTGATTCTTCGTTTTCGTTGGCATCTTCCCACAAACGACCGAAAATCATTTTTCCGGCGGTCGTTTGAAGTACGCTCGTAACGGCGATGTCGGCA
>JBBSAX010000456.1:0-1744 GCA_038251885.1 Pyrinomonadales bacterium
GGACGCAACGCTTTTGACCGATCAAATGACATATTTGCCCAATGATTTATTGGTCAAGGTTGATATTGCTTCGATGGCAAATTCTCTCGAAGCGCGTTCGCCTTTTCTCGATCATAAATTAATCGAATTTGCCGCATCTCTGCCCGAAAAATTAAAAATGGGTTCGACTGAAACAAAATCTTTGTTAAAAAAGGCAGCGGCAAGACTTGTCCCGAAAGAAGTTATTTACCGCCGCAAAATGGGTTTCGGTGTTCCGGTCGGCAACTGGTTTCGAGGTGAGATGAAGGAATTTGTGCGTGGAATTCTGTTATCGGAAAAATCTCTGACACGCGGAATTATCAAGCCGGAAATGCTGCGAAAATACGTTGACGAGCATACAAACGCACAAAAAGATTATGCGTTTCAAATTTGGACATTGTTGATGTTGGAACTTTGGTTTCAGCGATTCATTGATTTGGATACTTAAAAAACTCTAAAGATTTGTTTGCAAAGTAACGCAAGTTTTTTAGAAAAGAAATTTAAGATAAATTAGAATTATAGATTTATGAAAGACTATTTCTATTGGCTAGTTAAAACTTAGATTAGTGCGGAAATAAAATGATTTTGCCAGTATTAGTTGCTTATATTGGCGAAAGTCTGATTCTTAGTAAACCATTAAATAAGTGGAACAAGTCGGACAGAAACTCAAAAATTGTGAAATTTGAAATAAAGTTTTGACCTCGCAATAATGCGACAGAAGTTTCTCATTTTCATATTCAATAATTAGATTTAGAAATCACGAAATGTTATTAGTCATAAAAGAAAAACTTAGATTGGTGGATTTGAAAGCACTTTTTATTTTTGCATTGATACTGCAAACCATATTTTTTTCTTTGATAGTTTTCATAAGAAAAGATAACTTGCTTTATTCTGATTTTTCTTTTTATGAAGATGCTGCCTGGAATTTAAGTATCGGTGATGGTTTGACACATTCCCGATCATTTTTTGATGACCCGTATTTAACGAACTTATATTATCAAACACATCCTGAAAACAGCCAAACCGAGTATATTCCGGCAACTGCTATGCCTATTGGGTATTCTATTTACTTGGCAGGAATATATTATTTATTTGGAAGAAGTCTTTTTGCGGCAGTGTTTGCTAATTGGCTTTTGTTAATATTTTTCATAAGTGTCACTTTTTTATTAACCAAAAAGGTATTTGGAGAAGATATATTAGCTAAAATTACGCTGGTTTTGATTGCGTTCTTTCCTTTTTGGGCTTACTGGGCAACAACTATTGGCGGCGATATATTACATTTAATTCTTATTGCTTTATTTACCTTTTTCTTTTTCAGAACGGATAAAAAAATTTCTTCTCTCTTGTTGTCAGGAATAGTGCTTGGTTTGGCTTGTATTGTCAGACCTTATCCGATTTTGTTACCGTTTGCTTTTTTTATCGGAAATTTCGTTTTTCGTAATCCGGCATTTACATTAAAAAGAATTGCGGTAATGGCATTAAGTTGTTGGTTAATTGTCGGATTGTGGGGAGTCAGAAATTATTATCATTTCGGTAAGCCGATGCTAACATCAATAGGCGTAGGATATGGACTGTGGGTTGCAAGTTATAAGGACATATTGCACGATGCGACATCTGATCAATTCGTTACGGATGAACTTCAAAGACTTGGGATAGGCGATATTCATTTTCACAATGAAAACTTAAAATTACAAGAAATCGCCATAAATCGAATTAAAGCAGATCC
>JBBSAX010000457.1:0-1735 GCA_038251885.1 Pyrinomonadales bacterium
AGGAAAGATATTTTATAAATCGTGGAAAATAAGCAAAAACTGGTTACTGGTGGTGAAGAATTCGCTAACTCAAATAATTGATTATGAGTTACTTAAACGATTAAATGCGTATTAGCAATTTCTATACCGCTCAGTAATGATGGCGAATTAACATTTTTGCTCACTTTGTAAGAATTCATATCTTCCGCCGGAAATGGTGCAAGCAAGTTTTGCAGTTTGTCGGTATCATTTTCTTTTTCGTCTAAAAATTGTGAGATGGTCAAGTTTTAGTGGACACAAAACTCTCTATCTTTCCTTCATTTTTAATTTTCAATTCCAACTCTGATTCCATTGGACTTTGATAATCCAGAATCGAATGTAATTTGACCCGATTGTAGTAACCTTCGATTTAGCTGAATACCTCTGAACGGGCTTACCCGATGTCCTCGAATGCTCCACCTTCGAGGAATTCCAGTTTAAAACGGGAAAAGAAACTTATCGGCTTGAGTTAAATTAATAAATGGGAGATAAAGCTGCAAATAATATTTTGTTTTACAGACTTTCAGTTATCTAAAAATTTTTCAGATGATGGGCGCGTTTCGGAACAGAGTCAAAGCCGCGCCCTTTTATGATAATCACAATTTATCGCCGGAGTTCCTGAAAAACAATCAGATTTGGTTCGTCAGGTCTAACGAGTCCATAGCCGGAAAGATACTGAACCGAGAACCGTTCTTTATCAATCACGACAATGTAAATGCGATTCTCCTTATCAAATACTTTCCAAGTTCCGGTTGATCCGTCGGCGGCTTCGACTGTGCCATTTGCAAGAAATTTGACCGCGCCGTAAGAATTAATTTTGGCTTGGTATGTGCGGATGATCGGATCGGCTGCACTTTTTACTTCGTCAAATTGCACGTCTCCAGTTGCTTCGATCTCATAATCACCGCCCATTCGGAGGAGACTCTGATTTGGCGGCGCAATGCTAATAATTATTTTTATCTTATTGTTGACCTTATTTGATTCGAATACCGCCTCAGACGCATTTTTCTTTGAGGTAACGGTCTTGACAACCTTAAAAGTTCCTTTCTCGTCGCTGACCGTTATAGTCAATGCGTTATTATTAAGTTCGGTGCCGTAAAGTGTTGTCGGGTTTTTGAACCGAACCGTCAAGATGTTGCTTCCCGGAGTTACATAAAAATACCAATAGTGAGTGCCGACAAGACTATCCGAAGTGCCTTGGTTAATTCCCGATTTTAACGGGTAAGGATTATCCGGCTTCAGCGATTGACCTGAAGCAAATCCGACCGATACTAACAACATCATCAATGCACATAATTTTTTCATTTACTTATCCTCCACTTCCCCATAAGAACGGCAACTTGCGGAGTTTTTGCACAAATTGAGATAAAATATATAGTGTTAAATCTATGGCTAATTTGTTAAGTAAGATCAGGAATAAAACATCAGTTCACCTATAAATTTCAGGGGAAATCTGAAATTAGCTTTTGCAAAGTTTAAATAAAGCAAATATAAAAATGTTATGGATGATAAACCGGAATTTGAGATAAATTTGGATAGAAAAACTAAAACCACTTTATTAGGCGGATTGCTGATTATGGGCGGAGTCGGGTGTTTTTTACTTTTATTTTTAAGTTCTTGGGTCAACCCCACAAAAATTTATTCGCCGACAGCGACCACTGAATGAACAACAACGAATTATAAACCCGCGGTGTGGGTATCTGATACGAGCCAAAAA
>JBBSAX010000458.1:0-1714 GCA_038251885.1 Pyrinomonadales bacterium
CTTTGACGTAAAAACCATCGAAAGATAAAACCCCAAAATCGAAAGAAAACAGACAATTACAAAAATCGTTGCCCGTTTCAAGATTATAGAAAACAGCGATTTTTTTTTATTTGGTAAGGTCAAAACCTCAACCAATTCAGATTGGCATCGAACGCATTCTGCTGAATCAGCAAAATTCACTAATTTGCAGTTTGGACATTTTTTGTTCATTGATTTTGGGAAAATGGTTTGCGGGGAAAACCGACTAATATTAAAAAAATATCAATCGGTTGAAAATACCAGAAAAATTTCAACGGAACGCAAACTTTAGTTCGCAAGTTTCTAAGTTCTCCCAACTTTTTAAAAGTTAATCTTCAATATTTGACTGGCGAACTGAAGTTCGCATTCCGTTTTTTCAGACAACAAGCGTTTGAATCGAATGCGGCAGACTTTTTGTTTCGGCAGCTTTTCCGTCAATCCACAAGAAATACGGGACTTCTTTGTCGCTGCGGTTCATCACGACGACCGAAATTTTTCCGTCCGGGTTAATAAACGCCGTCGAAATAAGCGCACTTCGGCTCGGCGAAGCGGCGATTCTTTTTGCTCCGGGTTTGATGAATTTTGAAAAATGTCCGATGTAATAATATGAATTCGTGTAAATTAATTCGCCGGTTTGCGTATCGCCGTGAATCGGCGCAAAGCAGAAATTCTTAACGTGATTCGGTCCGCCGGTTTCGTCCAAAAGTATATTCCAATCCGTCCAACCGACCGTTCCGCTGTTGAAATCGTTAATCATCGAATAACCGTAGCGTTCGCCCAAACCCCAATTTTTAACTCTTTCCATATTGAAAGATTCGGCACAGCCTTCCGTAAAAATCAAATTTTTATCGGGGTAAGTTTCGTGCACCAGTTTGACGTTATTAAACATCTGTTCGCCGCCAGACCAAGGTTCATACCAGTGAAAACCGATGCCCCAAGCATATTTCGCGGCTTCCGGGTCACTCATAATCGTGTTGGCGCGTTGATAGATCAAATCGCGGTTATGATCCCAAACAATAATTTTTTTGTCGCCCAAACCTTCTTTTTTCATCGTCGGTCCGAGGTGGTTTTTAAGAAAATCTCTTTCATCTTCCGCCGAATAAATGCAAGATTCCCAGGTCTGCGTCGCCATCGGTTCGTTCTGCACCGAAATTCCCCAGATCGGAATTCCCTCTTTTTCATAGGCTTTGACAAATTTCGTATAATAATTTGCCCACGACACGGCAAATTCGGGTTTTAATTTCCCGCCTTTGAGCATATTTCCGGTCGTTTTCATAAACGCCGGAGGACTCCACGGTGACGCGAACATCGTCAATTTTCCGGCTTTTTGCAGAGCTTTTTTAATAAACGGAATGCGGAATTTGCGGTCGTGTTCGACGTTGAAAGACTTCAAATCCTTATCGCCTTCGTCAACGTATGTGTAGCTTCCGCTCGAAAAATCGCAACTATGAATATTGGTTCGCGCCAATGTATAACCGATGCCCTTTTCTTTGTCGTAATAAGCCGTCAGAAATTCCTCTTGTTTTTCCTTCGGCAATTTAGCAAAGGTTTCTGCGGAAGAATCGGTCAACGCGCCGCCGATTCCTAAGAAAGTTTGAAATGTTCTTTTCGGTTCGACGAAAACACAGATCTGCGTTTCCAGCGGTTGCGGCATCGGCTTAAATTCGAGCGAATCGGTCGCCGAAATTCTCAAATC
>JBBSAX010000459.1:0-1707 GCA_038251885.1 Pyrinomonadales bacterium
GAGCAGTTCGTCAAGTTGACCGGAAAGTTCGCTCGGCGATTGCATTGTAACGATTTGATCCGCAATTAATTTAAAAGAATTTTCGATCAGATCGAGTTGTCCGTAAGCGACATTTAAATAACGCCGAATTTCCTGCACGCGTTCGATTCTTTTTCCGATTACGGCAAAATTCTTTTTTGCGATCTGATATTCGACTTCGGCGGCTTTGTCTTCATTTGCGTCAACATAAGCCTTCCAACGTGCGAGTTCTTCCGTAAGTTCTTTAATATCAACCGTATTTAAATAATTTTCATACCGCGCACAGGTCAATCCGAGATCAATAAATGAATTGACGAGAATTGAGGTTTTAGCAATTTCATCACGCAAAAGATTTCCTGTAAACGACGGATTTTGCGCCGCAAGTTGTTGAATTTGCTGCTCTTTATTAACCAGATTCATCACGCGCTGTTGTCCGTATTGACTCAGACTTTGAACTCTTTCCATCCGATGTTGTTTGTCGAATTCGAGTTTTTCCTTACCATAAATCGGATCCCAAAGAACGCGCTGCATAAATCTCGACTGCGAACCGTGAAGCAACCAAAGTCCTTCCAAACCGAACGCGGCGACAGCGATAAACGGATTAAGCGTCAAAACCGAAGCGGCAACCGCGCCGCCTAAAAGCGCGAGATTATACGGATTTGCAAAAGCGTATTTTAAGTAAGAAGGTTTTTCGGGAAATTTATTTTCGACGGCTTCGATTGCAGGAATTTCAGACAAATGAATACTCTGCGATTGACGATTTTGCGTCTGCGTCATTTGCCTTTGATTCGGAAATTTTTGTTTTTGCGAAGAACTCATCAAATTTAATTTATCAAAACACTTTTACTTTAGTCATCGAAGATGACAAACATTATAGCCTAGCGAGAATCGCTAGGTATATAGCAAAAATAAAATCGCTCGCTAAAGGCGAGCAACATAAACCATCGAAACTCAATAAATAGTTCAAGAATATTAGATTTCAACCGAAGAGTTGTTTATTTTAATGCTTAACGATTCGTAATAGATTATAGATAAAAGATGATAACTGATAGATTTTATCTCGCATCTATTATCTATAATCTTTCATCTATTCCGAAATCCATTTCTTAAATTTCTAAATTTGCATACGCCTTCACTCAACCACTATAAAGCATTTTCAAAAGTTGTTCTTCGACCGCACGAAAATCTGCCGAAGATTTCAAACTAATATCTTTGGTCGGAAATATCGGAACGTCAACGCGGTGTAAAATGGTTGCGGGGCGTTTCGACAAAACGTAAACCGTATCAGCCAGATAAACCGCTTCGGAAACATCGTGTGTGACGAAAATAATCGTGTTGTTTTCCTTATGCGAAATGTCCAAAAGCAAACTCTGCATTCCCCAACGCGTCTGCGGATCGAGTGCGCCGAAAGGCTCGTCCATCAACACGACGCGCGGATTATTTATCAAAGTTCGTGCAATGGCAACACGCTGTTTCATTCCGCCGGAAAGGTCTTTCGGATAACGGTTTCCGAATTCTGCCAGACCGACTTGTTCGAGAATTTTTTGGGAAAGTTCGCGGCGTTTTTGTTTATCAATTCCTTGCAACTTCAAACCGTATTCGACATTTCCATTGACGGTCAGCCACGCAAAAGATGTGTAAGTTTGAAAAACCATTCCGCGATCTCGCCCGACATCCGTAACCTTTTCA
>JBBSAX010000460.1:0-1670 GCA_038251885.1 Pyrinomonadales bacterium
TTATGGTAGAGATTTTGATGAAAATTCGCCGGAACTAATTGCAAACTATTTGAAATTTTTAATCGAAGTTGACCGTAAATCAACTCCGCTTAAATCTCTGCAAGGAAAAATCTGGAAGAAAGGTTATGAATCGGGCGAGTTAAAATCTGAAATTTACGAAGATGTTTTTCGCGCCTTCGAGCGTTGGAAATCGGAAGACAAAACAATCGCAATATATTCTTCGGGCAGCATTTTGGCGCAAAAACTTCTCTTTAAATATTCAATCTATGGTGATCTAACTTCTTTTATTTCAGAGTATTTCGACACAAATATTGGCGCGAAACGTGAGGTTGAAAGTTATCGAAAAATTGCTTGTGGAAAAAGTTTTCCACCTGTGGAAAACTTTTTGTTTATATCCGATGTCGTCCAAGAATTAGATGCGGCAAAACAGGCAGGTTTTCAAACTCTGCTTTCTGTGCGCGAAGGAAATGCTCCCGTTGAGGAGGTAACCAATATTCATCAAACTGTCAAGAGTTTCGATGAAATCAGTTGATTTTTAGTAAACTTGGATTCCAATATTATTAACCCTGATTATCTGACATATCAAAAAGACCATAAGAGGCAAATACTTTTACTCCGCCGCTGACAACTTGAGATTTTTGATACTTGCATTGATAAAAATTAAAATAAGAAATAGATGTGGGGCTATCACCTTCACGTATCTGTATCCTGACTTCAAGTGTAAAATCGTAACCACTCTTGAGCGTTGTAAAAAATGACTTTGGAACCCCTTTATTCGGCACCCACGTAAAATTAAATGGGGCGGGGTTTTTCATATTCTTGAAAACTTGTCCGATATTGGTAACTACGCCGGGAGCGACTTTTGTCTTGCTTGATATTTCGTTGTGCCAATCGCCCAGCGAAATAATATCTATTACCTTTGTTGACCGAACGTCCGCATACGCATACATATAATACTTTTCCATTTTTTTAACTCCTCTTATTATTCAAATTATTTTTTATAGTTCGCATAATTTTTTTATCAATTCATAGAACTAATTTCATTCTTCATTTTTATAAGACAATTTCGAAAAAACATTTCACAATTTTTTTTAATAATTCTGATCAGTCATTGTTTAATCGGTTCTAGAAGATTAATTCAATTCCTTAAAGATAAAATTTTGGGTGAGAAATTTACGAGAGAATTTTATGTCAACCCAAAATGCCGTAATCTCGAATACAAATTTTTATTGGAAGAAGTTTGAATCAGGGAAATACCACACGACTATTTGTTTGATTTTTAGTAAACTGGAATAAATATCGAACAAGGGAAAATTATAATATTTATGGAAAACAAAAATTTAGAAACGGCAACGCTCGGCGGTGGTTGCTTTTGGTGTACGGAAGCGGTTTTTGACAATGTGCAAGGCGTAACGGATGTCGTATCAGGCTATTCCGGCGGACACACGGAAAATCCGACTTATCAAGAAGTTTGCTCGGAAACTACGGGACACGCCGAAGTCGTGCAGATAAAGTTTGATGCGGAAGAAATTTCTTACAAGGAAGTTTTGGAAATCTTTTTCGGAACACACGATCCGACGACTCTTAATCGTCAGGGAAATGATGTCGGAAGTTCTTATCGTTCAGCAGTTTTTTATCATTCGCCCGAACAGAAAGCAACGGCGGAAGAA
>JBBSAX010000461.1:0-1658 GCA_038251885.1 Pyrinomonadales bacterium
CGATCATCTGGCAATTTTGACAAACATCAAAAACGAAGAATTTCTCGTTGATGTCGGCTTCGGGGATTTTACCGCCGAACCTTTGAAATTTGTTTTGGATATTGAGCAAGAAGATTTAAACGGCACATTTTTAATCCGAAAGTATGACGAAAATTATTTTGAAGTTGTGAAAAAAGACGGCGACGAATGGAAAAGCGAATATATTTTCAAAGATTTAGAACGCGATCTAGCCGAATTTACCCAAATGTGTAATTTTCAACAAACTTCGCCCGAATCGCATTTTACACGCGGAAAAGTTTGCTCTTTAATGACAAAAACGGGGCGAAAAACCCTGACCGACAAGAAATTTATCGAAACGAAAAACGGACAAAAAATCAAGATAAATGTTGATTCGAACGAAGATTTCTCGAAAATTTTATTGAAAGAATTTAAGATCAAAAGAGAAATTTAGTTAATAAAATAAAGAAAATTTTTCTGCATTTACCTCGTGGTTAATTTTTCGCAGAGCGTTTATAATTCCGTATTTAAAATTATGTCAAATTCAATTTCTTATTCAGACGCGGGCGTTTCGATTGATAACGCAAACTTAGCCGTTGCAAAAATCAGAGATTTTGCGAAATCAACTTTTAATGCGCGAACTTTGACCGAAATCGGAAGTTTCGGCGGAATGTATGACGCGAAATTTTCCGAAATGTCTTCGCCGATTCTCGTCGCTTCGGCGGATGGCGTTGGGACAAAACTGAAAATCGCGTTTCTTTCGGGAATTCACAATACAATCGGACAAGACCTCGTAAATCATTGCGTCAACGACATTTTAGTGCAAGGCGCGAGACCGCTCTTTTTTCTCGATTATTTTGCGACCGGAAAACTTGCGCCCGAAATTACGGCGGATGTCGTTGAAGGAATTGCGAAGGCTTGCCGCGAAAATAATTGTGTTCTGCTCGGTGGCGAAACTGCCGAAATGCCCGGATTTTATACTGACGGCGAATACGATCTGGCAGGTTTTATCGTCGGAATCGTCGAACGCGACAAGGTTGTTAATGGAAGTGAAATTGCTCCGGGCGATGTCATTCTCGGTTTGCCTTCAAACGGTTTGCACACAAACGGCTATTCATTGGCGCGGAAACTTCTTTTTGAAGTCGGCGGACATAAAGCTGACACAAAACTCGAAGAAACAGGCGAAACTATTGCAGAAACTCTTTTAAAGCCGCACCGAAGTTATTACAAATCACTTTCCGTTTTGATAGACCAAAAGAAAATAAAAGGCTTGGCGCACATCACGGGCGGCGGATTTCTTGACAATATTCCGCGAATTTTGCCGGAAAACGTAGCCGTCGAAATAAATCGCGGAACTTGGGAAGAATTACCAATCTTCGGCGTGATGCAAAAACTCGGAAACGTCGAAAACAACGAAATGTTCCGCGCCTTCAATATGGGAATCGGAATGATCGTAATTTGCTCGCCGGAAGAAGTTTCAAATATTAAAAGTCACTTAACCGAAATTGACGAAAAATGCTTTGAAATCGGACGCATTGTTGCTGGAAACAAGGAAGTTACTATCAAATAAAAATTATTTCGTGTTAAAATTATTTCGAGGTTTTAGTTTATGGAAATCAGCGTAAAATTGCCTGAAAGTTTGTATAAAAATGTTTCGCAAC
>JBBSAX010000462.1:0-1654 GCA_038251885.1 Pyrinomonadales bacterium
TTCAAAAGTCTTGTCCGACAAAATTCTTTGATCGCGCTCAATGCCGAACCAACATTTTTCTGCCCCGAAAGTTTTTCTGACACGCGCAAAAGGCAAGCCTAAAAACCGCAAGGTTTCACCGCTTTTTGTGAAAATATGATCGATTTTTTCTGGAGCAAATTTTATGATTTCTCTCGCTGTTCGGCTTAATTTCGTGTTTTCCGCGAGTTTGATTTTTACAGGTTTTTCGCGCCATAAATCTTCGATTTCGAGCAGTTTCTTTTGAACGAGATTTTCAGTTCCATCTTTATTTGAAAGTTCAAAAACTTTGATTTTGCGTTTCCAATTTTCTCGAAAAAGCGCGTGAAGTTTTTGTAGATTTACGGCGACTTTTTTCTCCGCAATCAGCCGAATTTCATTGATCGGGTTTTTCTTTCTATTTTCCAATCTTGCGAGCCAAAGAATCGCGTTTGAAATGTAATTTTCGGGCGTTGCCTTTTCTGAAATGTCAGTCAAAACGGCGATTTGCATTTTGTTTTTTTCAAAAATGATCTGCGCGAAACGTCCGTTTTCTTTATTTAATGAAACGCGCACGAGTTTTGAGCTTTGATTTTCAGAAACGATAAGAGCCGCGATTTTATTGGCTTGTTCGAGTCTTGCGATCTCAACATCCGCTCCTAATTCTTCGGCAGAAATTCTCGAAACAATTCTGAATTTCTCCCGTTCCTTTTCAAAATTACGCGTTAAATTTAGGATGATTTCACTTTTTTCTCGTTTGTAAGAAACGATTCGCCACGTTTGAAAACCTTTATCATCGAGAAAAGAAAGCAAAATTCTACCGCGCCGGAATTCGATTTCGATCTCATCTTTTTTGAGCGCAAATGATTTTCCGGCAGAATTTATTATTAAATATTCTTGCTGAATCGTGAGAAATTCAGTGAGATTTTTGAAAGCGGTTTCAGGATTCATTTTTTATTAAATTGATTTCACCTAAACATCTTTGGAACTTACAGAATACTTGAAATCTGAAATCAAACTATCAATTATCAACTGTCAATTATTCATTAGTTTTCAGTAAATTTTCTGAATATCAGTTGATAGTTGATAATTGACAATGGATAGTTTGTCCAATTTTTATAAAAGATATGAGTTTCCAAACAATGTTTTAACGATTGAATAAGATCATTCCGGTGTTCTTTTAAGCATAAATTCAACCATTTCTTTTGTCCAAAGATCGTAACCGAGTTTTGACGGATGAATTCCATCGCTGAAAAAATCGTCGGAAACTTTTCTTACGTCGTCAAAATAAATGACATTTTCGAGTCCTGAAATCAAATCTTGAGCGTTGAAATGATGGAGTTTTGCAAGTCTTGAAAGCACGTAACGCAGCGGATTCGGCAGTGCGATAAAATCTCTGACCATCGGAACATTTGCGACGAAAATTGTGGCGTTCGGATTTTTTTCGCGCAAAACTTCAAGCAATTCGCTCAAATCGCGCCGCCATTTTTTCGGACTTGAAAGACCGAAAACATCGTTTGCGCCCAAAGCGACGACGACGACATCCATTTTTTCCTTCGGTAAATTCGGAACGAGTTCCTGCAAAGTTCGGCGGACGGTAATCCCGCTTTCGCCAACCGCGTGCCAGCGAACTGTTTTGTTTAATTTTTCGCTTAAA
>JBBSAX010000463.1:0-1640 GCA_038251885.1 Pyrinomonadales bacterium
AGAAGTGTTCAAGTTAAGCGAAATCGTGTTCACCTTGAAGCGAAATCGTGTTCAAGCGATTGCGAAACGGTGTTCACTTTGGTGCGAAATGAAGTTCAGCTTGATGCGAAATTGGTGTTCAGCTTGGTGCGAAATATGCAACTTGGATTCAAGGAATGACTTTAATCGAATTTTCTTTAGTAAAAGCGATTGCTTGATTTGTAGCGCATTCAATTCCCGCAATACCTAATTTACCAATGCTTCCATACATTGCAACTAAGATTGCCCCGACACTAACCATTTTTGCACTACTATTTTCTAAACCTGACTTCGTGATTTTCTTTTGCGAAGTAGTTACTAATCCATCATTCAAATCACCAATTATTAACCAAGGAATATCTCCATTGTAATATTTAGACTCTCCTGATTTTGGAGTTCCGCCTGATGCCCACTCAGCAACATCATTAAGCGTTGCCCAAATCCATTTTGAAGGGATTTCCCATAAAGATTCATTCATACAGATTTCGCCTCTTCAAAATAAAGCACTCCGGCAATTTTATCCGCATCTCTGACATTATTATTTTTTCGGGAAACTTCTTCAGGATCATCGGAATATCTTTTTGCCAGATAGTTTCCGATAAATTCAAATTGCTTTGAGCCACGTTTAATGAAAACCGAAATCGGTGAATTTTGTTCCACTATTCTTTTGGCATATTTTTCTATATCTCTGCTTTTACCGACTAAAACTTCTTTGGGCGCGTTCGGATTTTTCACAGGATCAAAACATCCGCAAACAACATCGCCGTTTGTATGCGGCAAGTAATGTTGATAATTTCCACCGAGCATTTCCGAGATTTCTTGGCGGTCGTAAAAGTTTCCAAGTTCAAGATTCTTTGATTCAGACATATTTTTAATTGGGTTATTGTTAAATTGCCGCTTCCGCCATTTCTTCTTTTTCGATCAAACTGATGATTTCCCGCAAATCATCAACGACGGCTTCGAGTTCGGTAATCGCTTCGGTGGCGAGAACGTCCGGTTCGGGCAAATCGTCCGCGTCTTCGAGCGATTCGTCTTTTATCCAAGTTATATCGAGTTTGTAATCGCGCTCCTTGATGTCGCTGATGTGAAACGGTTTGAAGCGTTCGGATTCGGTGCGCTTGCTTGTGCCGTTCGGATTCGCGCCGTAACTTTCGATAAATTCGGCAAAATGCGCGTCGGTCAGAGGTCGGTCTTTTTTCGTGATGCCCGGAACATTTGAACGCGCATCGAAAATCCAAGTCGTTTCGGTCGGAGTTCCTTTGGTAAAGAAAATCACATTTGCTTTAACGCCCTGACTGTAAGGCGTGAACGTCCCACGCGGCAGACGCAAAACCGTGTGCAAATTACAATCCTGCATCAAGATTTCGAAGACTTCGCCCGCTTTGCTCTCGAACAAACAATTATCCGGCAAAACCATCGCCGCTCGTCCGCCGCGTTTCAAAACGGTAACGACGTGCTGAACAAAATTAAGCTGTTTATTGCTAGTGTTCAGTCAAATTTGAATTGACGTTAAAATAGTCCATAATAATCAATATTATGGGAAAATACATTGTAACACTAGAAAAAGCCGAACAAGAAAAACTGCGCGAAGTCATTGCCAAACGCAGCAGTAACTCAGAGAT
>JBBSAX010000464.1:0-1604 GCA_038251885.1 Pyrinomonadales bacterium
AAAGCGTGGCTGCAATTTGAAGCTGTTCCGAAAAACGGGCAAACGGAATTGATTCAAACCGCGATCTTTGCGCCGAAAGGTCTTTTCGGATTTCTCTACTGGTACACATTTTATCCGGCGCATTTTTTTATTTTTCAGCAAATGTGCGACCGCCTTGCCAAAGGCGCGGAAGCATTGGAAAACGATGTTTCACAGTTGCCTGAAACAGTTTAATTGTGAATTATAAATGGTGAATTGTGAATTAAGATAATTTACGTATTTATTAGAAACAGGAAATACACAGTTGAAGTAAAGATTCGGAATAGAGTTTAGATGAAAGATGATAGCTGATAGATTAGCTTGTCTTTATCTTTAATCTGTCATCTATTATCTAAAATCTATTCCGAAAGTTAAACCTTTTACTTTCTGTATTTATTTTTTAATTGCGTAACTTGTAAGAAAATAAAAAGTATTTAGTGCATTACAATCATTTGCCGACCGGGTTCGGCATTTTTGTCATTATGAATATTAGTTACAATTGGTTGAAAGATTTGGTAGAGATTGATTTGTCGCCGCAGGAATTAGCGGTCAAATTAACCGGCGCGGGTTTAGCGGTTGAAGGAATTCATCCTCAAAATGAAGATTTTATCTTCGATATTGATCTGACTTCGAACCGTTCGGATTGTTTGTCGCACTTGGGCGTTTCCCGCGAGATTCAGGCTTTGACGGGCGCGAAATCCGCTGTAAATCACGAAGAACAATACTCTCTCGAAGGAAATCCGAATCTTGTAACAATTGAAGACGCGGGGCTTTGTCATCGTTTTACGGCGCGAATTATCAAAAATGTAAAAATCGCAGAATCGCCGGATTGGTTAAAGAAACGCCTCGAATCAATGGGCGAGCGTTCGATTAATAATGTTGCGGATATCACAAATTATGTAATGCTCGAACTCGGTCAGCCGATGCACGCTTTTGATTTGAGCAAGTTGGCAGAAAACAGAATCGTCGTTCGCCGTGCCAAAATGGGCGAAACAATCAAAACTTTGGACGAAGTTGAACGCAAATTAGACGAAACGATGCTGATGATCTGCGACGCTGAAAAACCCGTCGCGGTCGGCGGAGTTATGGGCGGTTTTGAATCTTCGATCACAAATGAAACGACCGATGTTTTATTGGAAGTCGCGTATTTCAAACGCTCGAATATTCGGGCAACTTCCCGCAAATTAAATCTTTCGACCGAAGCAAGTTACCGTTTTGAACGCGGCGTTGACATTGAAAACTTGCTTCGCGCTTCAAACCGCGCAACTGAATTAATCTGTGAACTCGCTGGGGGCGAGGTCAGTGAGTTTGTTGATGTTTATCCAACAAAATTCACTCCGAATGAAATCGAATCAAACGATATTCAATTCGCCGTAAAAAGATTGACGGGTTTAGAGGTTGAAAATGATGAAATTCTAAGAATTTTGAACGCCTTGGGAATTGATCGAAAAGCTGATTCTAAAACTTTTATTTCTCCGAGTTGGCGGCACGATATTGAAATTGAAGAAGATTTGGTCGAAGAAGTTGCGCGAATTGTCGGTTATGACGAACTCGGCGACGAAATTCCGCCAGCGACCTCTTCCGGC
>JBBSAX010000465.1:0-1576 GCA_038251885.1 Pyrinomonadales bacterium
GCAAAAAAGGATTATTTGATTCCATTTGCCAAAGCAATTTGCGTTGAAATAGATATTGAAAATCGTTTGATAAAAGTAGATGCGCCGGACGGGCTTCTTGAATTTTAGATTTGCGATTTTGAATTAAAATCTAAAATGAAAATAGATATTTTGACAATTTTCCCCGATTTTTTCCGAGAGGTTTTTGATTTCGGAATTATCAGGCGGGCGAAATTAAAAGGAATTGTCGAAATAAACGCTCACGATCTGCGCGATTTTGCGTTTGATAAACATCGAACGGTTGACGACAGACCTTTCGGCGGCGGCGACGGAATGGTTTTGAAATGCGAACCGATCTTTACTGCAATTGAAAATTTACTCGGAACTTGCGAACGCGAAAAATATCCTTCGGGAACAAAAGTAGTTTTACTTTCGCCGCAAGGTCGCGTTTTTAAGCAAGCGGTTGCGAAAGAATTTGCCGACGAGATCGAACATTTGGTTTTGATCTGCGGTCGCTACGAAGGCGTTGATGAAAGAGTTACTGAAACTCTCGTCAGCGAAGAAATTTCCATCGGCGATTACGTTTTATCGGGCGGCGAACCGGCGGCGTTGATTTTAGTTGACGCAATTACAAGACTTTTGCCCGAAGCGTTGGGAAGCGAAACTTCTGCCGAGAACGATTCGTTTTCAGACGGAATTTTAGATTTTCCGAATTACACACAGCCGCGAAACTATCGCGGAATGGAAGTGCCGGATGTCCTCTTAAGCGGACACCACGCCGAAATCGAAAAATGGCGTAAAGCAAAAGCTCTGGAAAAGACAGAAAAGATTAGAAAAGATTTATTGATAAAGGAGAATGGATGATGTGAATAGTTTGAGGTTTTCAGGAAAAACTTTATAAACGCTCACCTCTCTCCGAAAAAAAATATGAACCGTTTAGACAGTATTGAAAAAACACAGATGAAAGAAGATGTGCCGAGCTTTCAGCCCGGCGACAACATTCGCGTTCACGTTAGAATCGTGGAAGGCGGAAAAGAACGTTTACAGATATTTGAAGGTGTTGTGATCGCCCGTAAACACGGCGGCTCGCGCGAAACCGTGACGGTTCGCAAGATCAGCTTCGGTGTCGGCGTAGAAAGAATTTTCCCGATTCACGCAACCGTTGTTGATCACATAGACGTTGTGCGAAGAGGTAAAGTGCGCCGTGCAAAACTCTACTATCTGCGAGATTTACGTGGAAAAGCTGCTCGTATTACCGAGCGTGACACACGCGGAAAAGCGAAAAAACCAGCGTAAGCATTTGCGATTTTTAATTTGCGATTTTTTATGCCGCAGTTATAACGAATTTAGTTATAACTGCGGCATAGTTTTCGCGCTTAAAATTCAGGTCAATTAAATTTCGTGAAAATTCGGAATAGATGATAATTGATAGATTAAAGATGATAGATTTTTGTCTGGTATTCCCCTTATGATATTTGAAATTTAAGAACCACCATAACTGAGCAGTTCTGTTATTGTTAAACGTTTGTCAATAATTCCCGTTGCCTGCGCCGGGGTTTGGTAATTCAAACTATAATGCGGCAAACAGAAATTATAA
>JBBSAX010000466.1:0-1569 GCA_038251885.1 Pyrinomonadales bacterium
ATGTCCGAGGCTGTCGTTAATGATCTTGAATCTGTCAATATCAAGAAATAAAACGGCGAAATGAAAATCAGGATTGCGGCGTTTGCGGGCGATTGCCTGCCGGAGCTGATTTAATAACAACGCACGATTCGGCAATCCGGTTAGAGAATCGTGCATTGCATTATGGCGCAATTGCGCTTCCGCCCATTTTCTTTCGCTGATATTGCGGGCGATGCCTTGTAGGGCAACCGGCTGTTTATCTTGAAAAATAATGCGGTTGCTGACTTCTAAGGTCAGACGCTCATTGTCTGAATTCAACAATTCAATTTCAAAATCCGTTCGTGTTGATTCTTTAAAGTGCAAGTGAATCATTTTACGAACAGTATTTACGTGTTCGGGTGGAACAATCGAAAAAATTGATTTGTTGAGGATTTCTTCCAGCCTATAACCGAGAAGTTTTTGTCCGGCTTTATTAAGCGAAGTGAAGTTACCCGTGAGATCGGTCGTATAAATTATGTCGTTAGCATTTTCGATGAGATCGCGGTAGCGTTCTTCACTTTCCCTGAGCGCGTCTTCGGCTTTTTTGCGCTCGGTAAAATCGCTCATCGCCCCAATCATTCGCGTCGGCTGAAAATTTTCGTTGTAAATTACATAGCCGCGATCAAAAATGTATGCATATTGATCATCATATTGGCTGAATCTGTATTCTTCCGACCAATATTTCGTGCCTTGAGCAAACACTTCATCCAAAGCAGTTATAATTCTTTCGCGGTCATCAGGATGAATTCGTTCTTCCAGCCAAATCATATCGGGCGAATTTTTATAATCCTTAGAATTTATGATCGGCTGACCGTTTTCGTCCTGAAAAATCTTTCTCGGAACAAGATTATGTTCGTAAATTACATCGTGTGTCGCTTGCGCTGCGAGATAATAGCGTTCTTCGCTTGCCTGATATATTTTTTCGACAATTTCGCGTTCGCTGACTTGTTCTTCCAGCAATTTGTTAGTTTTCGTAATCTCTTCGGTTCGTTCGGCAATTTTTTGCTCAAATTCGATTTGAATATTTTTAATCTTAGTTTCGCTTTTTTTACGATTATCTTCGGTATTTGAAACAAGCGATGCAACTTTTTTATTGAGGAAAAATCCGAAAGTCAGGGTAAATACAATTACAAGAAAAACTAAAACGAAAAAGGCGAAGCTGTTTGAATTATCTTTACCATAAAGAAATACTCCCGCTATTGATGTGAAAAAAACAACAAACGAAATCAAAATAAGATAAATTTTCCAAATTGTTAGGGGTTTAAGCATATAAACGTGGATTTTAATAGATTTTTTTGGAAATGGTTTTATCGGTTAAATGGAATTAAAATAAGAATTAACAAATAAATCGGCAACGAATTTTACCGCAACCTCACTTATCGTCAAAATATCGAAGAACTTTAATTAAATAAACGTCAGATGGCATGATGAAAAGAGCGACGGTGCTACTCTAAAAGTTGGAAACAATTAGATGGAGTAGACAAGGTTAAAGGCTGGATCTCGAACTGCAACTTACTGATTGCGTACGTCAGAATAAACATCAGACCTTTA
>JBBSAX010000467.1:0-1567 GCA_038251885.1 Pyrinomonadales bacterium
GGACAATCTCATTTCTTTGGAAGAACACGATCAAATTATCGAGGCAATTGAAAATAAAAAGATGCCGCTTCAAAAAACCAAACTCGGCGGCGAAATTTACATTCACGGCGGCGGCGCGATTGCCGATTGGACGGACGGTTGCGTTGCGCTCAGAAACGAGGAAATGCAAGAAATTTTTGATGTAATCCCGGTCGGCACGAGCGTAAAAATCGAGCCTTGAAATCAGGTTAGAGTTAATTTTCAACTTGACGAAAATATATTAAAACTTAATACTTGAAAAAAAGGTCAAGTTTCTATATTGGAAATTTGATATAATTAAATCTGAAATTATCAAGGAGAAATTTTTATGCCATATCCAGAAATTATGATACAAGGAATGCGTCAAGAATTGGCGCAACTCGGAATTAAAGAAACAAAAAATCCCGAAGAAGTAAAATCAACGGTTGAAAACACCGACGGAACCGTAATGGTTATCGTTAATTCGGTTTGCGGTTGCGCGGCGGGCGGGGTTCGTCCGGGAATTGCAATGGCTTTGCAAAATTCGGAAGCAAAACCTGATGAATCAATCACGGTTTTCGCCGGTGCAGATATTGATGCAACGGATGTTGCGCGTGATTATTTTGAAGGTTACTCGCCTTCTTCGCCGTCAATCGGTTTGTTGAAAAACGGTAAACTCGTTCAAATGTTTGAACGCCGCGATCTCGAAGGTCGTCCGCCGCAAGTCATTGCACAAGCATTGGTTGAGGCGTTTAATACACATTGCTCAAAAACCGAAGCGGCGAATAACTAATTTTAAACAAAAAATTTTTGTTCAAAAGAAAAGCACTTGTAAATTTTTAACAAGTGCTTTTTTAATTTAACAATTTGTTGCATTTTATCCTCAAAAATCTGTAATATATTTAAGACTGTTGGTTTTTAGAAAAACACCTGCCAATTATTTCTTAAATGGGAATAGAACAAAGACGACACATCAGATTTTCACTGGACATCCCGGCGATTCGTCAATCGAAATACGGCGAAGCGGTTGAGATAAATCTTCATCAAATCAGTATTGGCGGATGTTTGTTTGAGTGGGACGAAAATATTTTTGTGGGCGATGAGATCCGCATACTTGCACGGCTTCCGAATGGAAATTATCTGCCGCTGATCGGAAAAGCCTTGTATATTTTTAACGGAATCGGAATCGGAATGCAGTTTGTGGACATCACTAAATTTGAACAGGAATTACTGGCGAAAATAATAATTCACGGTCTCGAAATGCAGAATTTGCCCGTTCCGATTGATCCGTTTGCACATCCGAAGAAAATTTACGAACCGGATGATCCACCGATGCCGCAAATTTTTACCGAACGGCGGAAAAGAGAAGAAATTATCGAGGATATTTTGTCAATTTACGATTAAGTTACTCTAACTTTGTTGACGGTTTTCCATAATTTTTACAAAAGAAGCTGAATTTAATTCTTCCAACTTCAAACTCGTTTCAACCAAAATTTCATTCTCCGACATCGCGCCGCAACTCCGTGCGCGAATAAAGAAATTCAAAAGTCCCTGTGCACTCGCCGCATCA
>JBBSAX010000468.1:0-1522 GCA_038251885.1 Pyrinomonadales bacterium
CGTCTGCTCGCGCCCGTTCTCGCTTTTACATCTGATGAAGCGTGGGAAAATCTGCCGAATCAAACTGTTTCATCGGTTCATTTAACGGAGTTCCCAAAAGTTTCGGGCATAGATGATTCGCAGCTTTTATCGAATTGGGAACGAATTTTTGCAATCCGCGATGTCGTTTTGAAAGAACTCGAAACTGCCCGAAATGAAAAGCAAATCGGTTCAAGTTTGCAGGCAAAAGTCATCTTGACGGTTGATAAGGAAACGATGATGTTTTTGTTGCCGTATTACGAAGATTTGCGTTACATTTTTATCGTTTCGCAAGTTGAAGTTCATCAAAACGGCGCGTTAAAAGTCGAAATCCAAAAAGCCGACGGCGAAAAATGCGAACGCTGTTGGAATTTATCAGTTCGCGTCGGCGAATCGGAAAAATATCCGACCGTCTGCGAAAGATGCGTCGCGGCGTTGGCGGAAATCGAAAAGAGTTTATAATTAAAACATTATGTTAATTCTTGCACCAAAAAAAGAAAGACCGAAATATAAAACTGGAGTAAATGAAATGGGATTGGTTTATGCCGAGATTGATTTGATAAGTGTTGATGATTTGGTTTTGCATCGGCGCGGCTTTTTGGAAGAAGACAAAATTAAGCAAGTCCGCGTCAGCGCGTTGGTTGACAGCGGCGCGTATATGCTTTCGATTAATGAAACCATCCGGGCGCAGCTCGATTTACCGTTTATTCAAAAGCAATTCGGGACGCTGGCAGATGAAACTTTGATCGAAGTTGATGTCGTCGGTCCGGTCGAAATTCATTTTGAAAATCGTTCGACAACCGTTCGCGCCATCGTTTTGCCCGGAGATGCGGAAGTTTTGCTCGGCGCAATTCCGATGGAAGATATGGACGTTTTAGTCAATCCGCGAGAACAAAAACTGACGGTCAATCCGAAACATCCATACGTCGCAACTAAACATCTGAAATAAATTAATGACTAAAAATGCAAAGATACGAGTTTTGCGGAGAATTAAAAAGTAGTGAATAAAAAAGATTTTTTTTGGAAATTAGGTTATTTGGTCGCGGCGGGCGCGGTTTTTATGATTGACCAGACGACGAAGGCTTGGGCGATCAGAAAACTGCGGTTTGGCGGCGATCAGGAAATTATTTCGGGTTTTCTGAATTTCGCTTACGCGCAAAATACGGGCGTGGCGTTTTCGATGTTTGACGATCACGGCGATTCGGGACGTTGGGTTTTGTCCGGCGTGGCTTTTATCGCGGCGGCACTCGTGCTTTATTTTTTCTGGAAAACTCCGCGTTCGGATGACCGGGTTTTAGGCGCGTTGGCATTGCTTTTAGCGGGAATCGTCGGCAACGTCATTGACCGCGCACGGCTCGGTTTTGTCATTGATTTTATTGACGTTCAATTCGGTAACTGGCATTATCCGACGTTTAATGTCGCCGATGCCGCAATCTGTGTCGGCGCAGGTTTGCTGATCTTAGATATGTTTTTGCGAAAAGAACCCGAAAAAGAAGAAGCGAAA
>JBBSAX010000469.1:0-1502 GCA_038251885.1 Pyrinomonadales bacterium
ATTTAAAGTCTTTTTACATCGAAGTTCGTAATTACACAAACGAACTTTGCGCTCCATTGGAAATCGAAGACTACATTCCTCAGCCGATTGTTGATGTGTCGCCGCCGAAATGGAATATTGCTCACACAACCTGGTTTTTTGAAGAAATGATTTTAAAGAAATTCGCTGAAGGTTATGAAGAATTCGATCCGAATTTCGGCTTTCTTTTCAACAGTTATTACAATTCCGTTGGCGAAAGAACCAAACGCGACAATCGCGGCGATCTATCGCGTCCGACAGTAAAAAATGTTTTTGAATATCGTCAATATGTTGATGAAAAAATGAACAACTTTCTCAAAACAACTTTACCCGAAAATGTCAAAGAATTAGTTGTTTTAGGCTTGAATCATGAACAACAGCATCAGGAACTTTTTCTTACAGATTTGAAATATACGCTTAGTTGCAATCCGCTTTATCCTGTTTATAAACAAGACTTTGCGCTTTGTGAAATCGGCGAAATCGAAGATAACGAATTTATAAAAATGGAAAGCGGAATTTACGAAATCGGCTTTGCGGGCGAAGGTTTTCATTTCGACAACGAACTCGGCAGACACAAAGTTTTTTTGCACGATTTCGCTATTCAAAAAAATTTAATCACGAACGGCGAATTTCTGGAATTTATCGAAGACGGCGGTTACGAAAATCATATTTTATGGCATTCCGAAGGTTGGGATTGGGTGAATCAAAATCACATAAATTCACCGCTTTATTGGAATAAAATCGAAAGTGAATGGAATCAATTTACATTGAGCGGTTTGCGGAAATTAAATTTAAAAAATCCGGTTTGCCACGTTTCTTTTTACGAGGCGGCGGCATTTGCCGAATGGAAAGGTTTACGCCTTCCGACCGAATTTGAATGGGAAGCCGCGAGCGAAATGTTCGATTGGGGACTTCGTTGGGAATGGACGAATTCGGCTTATTTGCCGTATCCGAATTTCAAAAAACCGGAAGGTGCGGTCGGCGAATATAACGGTAAGTTTATGATAAATCAAATGGTTTTGCGCGGCGCGTCCGTCGCAACACCGGAAAATCACAGCCGCAAAACTTATCGAAATTTCTTTCATCCGCCACTTCGCTGGCAATTTACAGGAATTCGACTGGTGAAATAAAGTTTAAAAGTAAAAAAGTTTTTCACTTTCACACAAATTACTTTTCCACTTTTCCACCTTTTCACTTTTACCCATTTCCACCTTTTCACCCTTTTATAATATGGAATTTGAAACTGTTGTTTATACTCTCGACGGAACGGTGGCGACCGTGACGATGAATCGGCCGGAGGCGCTCAATGCATTATCTTTGCAATTGACGACCGATCTCGGTGCTGCGATCAATCAAGCAATTGCCGACGGAGCGAGAGCTATTGTGTTGACGGGTAACGGGCGGGCATTCTGCTCTGGCGGGGATCTTCGCGAGATGCAGTCGATGTGGAAAAAAGAGGGGAGGATCGAGGCTTTTCTCGAAGA
>JBBSAX010000470.1:0-1500 GCA_038251885.1 Pyrinomonadales bacterium
CTTTTCGGCTGGGGCAGACATTCAAATCGTCTGAGCAGCGAAGCAACTCCTCTGAAATACGGAGAGATTGACGAAGAAGCCGGAAGATACGGCGAATATCGAAAGAATTTCAGTATCAAACAAGCATCTAATCCGACAATTTCATATCTCGTTGTTCCACAGGATTGGCAGGGAAATTTAGAAAATCTCGACCGTTGGTATGAGCGTGATAACGGCGAGAATCAGGGTGAATTTATTCTTTATCGAGTAAAACTAAAACCCGAAAATTAAAAGAAAACTACAGAAAAAGACCATCAAGAAACTGATGGTCTATGTTGGTATTACTTAAATAAAAATATAAAAACAATTTATGCGGCGAGAATATCGTTTGATGTTTCGGCGAAAACTCGTCTGCCATTTAAAGCATCATCAATGATTTCACGCACGGCTGAAGCGTCAGGATTTACATCCATCCGAGCGCAAGCCCGAAGATGTCTGATTATTCCTTCCGTCGCTATTTCTAAAGGCGCACCGCTCAATTTTGAAAATCGGCGTGCCTGAATATGATCTATTTGTAAAATCCTATCCTGTATTGTCATCTGTTTAGCTGCTGCTGCCACGTTATGTTATCCTCCCAAGTTTTGATAGCTATTACTCTGTGCGAAAATTGTCGCAAAAGAATAATAGATTTTTAGAAAACCACCAAATACTAATGTTTTTCTTTTTAAATTAGTTGAAATTCACAAATAAAAAGTTGCCGTTTTTATTGGTTCGTCGGTGTCTTTCAACTCAATTTAACAAAATAGTAACAAATTTTTTTTGCTTTGTCACCATTTTTTTTTCAAGTTTGTGATATTTTTCTCAAATATAAGGCAAAAACAATTAAAAAGACCGTCAAATCGGTTGATTTGACGGTCTTTTTATAGCTAAAAGCAAATACTATTTTTTGCTGACGGCATCTTTCATAGCTTTGCCGACGCGGAACTTAACGGTTGTTTTTGCAGGAATTTTAATCGGTTTGCCGGTTGCCGGATTGCGACCTTCACGCGCTTTACGATCAGCTTTAACCAATTTACCAAAGCCCGGAATTGTAAATTCTCCGTTTTTCTTGACTTCTTCGGTAGCGAGTTCAGCCAAAGCACCGAAAAAGTCTTTTGCATCAGCTTTTTTCATTCCTGTTTTATCAGCCATGTGGTTGATAATATCCGTTTGTGTCATACGATCTGCCATAATAATAATTAACCTCCAAAAGTTATTGTCAATGTAAAATACTACTTAATTGAACATATTTGCTTGCAAAAATGCAAACACCAAAAGAGCAAAATTGCCAAGTAAGTAAAAATAGATGGTCGGGGCGAGATGATTCGAACATCCGACCTCTCGGTCCCAAACCGAGCGCACTACCGGGCTGTGCTACGCCCCGCCAATGGCTTGTTTCATATAAGAAACACAACCAAATGCCGAATTCTACAGGCGAAAACACGATTGGTCAAGTTAAGGTGCAGTAAAATCGTGCAAAAA